>NZ_JAKGTF010000007.1:7072-227254 GCF_022324735.1 Clostridium sp. YIM B02551
AAGGCACCGGTCTTGAAAACCGGCGTACCTTCACGGGTACCTAGGGTTCGAATCCCTATCTCTCCGCCATTTTATATAAATAATTATTTTTAGCTTGGAGAAGTACTCAAGTGGCTAAAGAGGCGCCCCTGCTAAGGGTGTAGGTCGGGCAACCGGCGCGCGGGTTCAAATCCCGCCTTCTCCGCCAAGATAGAACGATATAATCGTTCTATTTTTTTTTGTCTAAAACATAATATAGTAGTATATAATAATTATAGATTACTTATTTTGACAGGGGGTAAGTTAAAGTGTTGAAGGGTGAAATGGTATATCTAAAAGCTATTGAAAGAAAGGATATGAACATAATATATAATATTTGTTCAGAGAAAGAGGTAAGATTATATGATGGTGGTGGTATGGAATTACCTCCATATAAGGATATAATGAAGAATTACGATAAGTTCATGACTATTGATAGAAAAAGCCTTACAATAATAAATGAAAAGAATGTAATAATAGGATACATTAGTTATAAAGAACTTCAAAATACAGTTGGAGTATATGATATAGGAATAACCATCGGGAGCAGATATTGGGGAAGAGGTTATGGGAAGGATTCTGTAAGAACATTAATTAAATATTTGTTTGAGACTCAATCAGCTCATAGAATTGAATTAGAGGTAGTGGTTAACAATGAGAGAGCTGTTAACTGTTATAAAGCGTGTGGATTTATAGAGGAAGGCAGAAAGAGAGAAAAGTATTATAATAATAAAAAATATTATGATACATTAGTGATGAGTATTTTAAAACAGGACTATAGAAGCCATTAAGATTAGCGAAAGAGCCAATTTTAATGGCTTTTTCTAAATTAAAAAATAAATTTTGAAAACGTATTGACTAAACTTGTACGTACAACTATAATGTAAATATAAAGAACTTGTACGTATAGGTATTGAATGATAATGTTTACTAAAATTTATCAAGTTACAAAAATATTGTGGGGGGAATAACAATCATGGGAAAATTCAAAAGTGACGCAGAGCAATTACTTAAGTTCGTTGGTGGAAAAATAAATATATCAGCAGTAACCCATTGTGCAACAAGAATGCGCTTTGTACTTGCTGATCCAAAAGTAGCTGATGTTAAGGCTATAGAAGCACTTAAAAGTGTTAAAGGTACATTTACACAAGCAGGACAATTCCAAGTAATAATCGGAAATGAGGTTCCAACATTCTATAATGAATTCGTAGCTGTTGCTGGAATTGATGGTGTTAGCAAAGATGAAGTAAAGGTTGCAGCAAAAGGTAATATGAGCTTTATTCAAAGACTACTTGCTGGACTAGCAGAAATCTTCACACCACTTATACCAGCATTGGTAGTTGGAGGTTTGATATTAGGTTTCCGTAATGTAATTGGAGATATTAAATTATTAGAAAATGGGACAAAGACTATAGTAGAGGTATCTCAATTCTGGGCAGGAGTACATTCATTCTTATGGTTAATCGGTGAAGCAATATTTCATTTCTTACCAGTAGGTATAACATGGTCTATTTCTAAAAAAATGGGTACAACTCAAATCTTAGGTATTATATTAGGTATTACATTAGTTTCACCACAGTTATTAAATGCATATGCAGTAGCTGGAGCAAAAGAAATTCCATTTTGGGATTTTGGATTTGCTAAAGTTCAAATGATAGGATATCAAGCTCAGGTTATACCAGCTATGTTAGCAGGATTCTTATTAGCATTCTTAGAGACAAAATTACGTAAGATAGTTCCAGAATATATATCAATGATAGTAGTTCCATTCTTCGCATTGGTTCCTACTGTATTGATTGCACATACAATTTTAGGACCAATAGGTTGGAAGATAGGATCAGCAATTTCATTTGTTGTTTATACAGGTTTAACATCAAGTTTAAAATGGTTATTTGCAGCACTTTTTGGTTTTGCTTATGCACCATTAGTTATTACTGGATTACACCACATGACCAATGCAATAGATATGCAACTTGTAGCTGAATTTGGTGGAACAAACTTATGGCCAATGATTGCATTATCTAATATAGCTCAAGGATCAGCTGTTTTAGGTATGATTTATGTTAATAGAAAAGATGAGGATGAAAAACAAGTATCAATACCAGCATGTATATCATGTTATTTAGGTGTAACTGAGCCAGCTATGTTTGGTATCAACTTAAAATATGTATATCCATTCCTATGTGCTATGACTGGATCTGCACTTGCAGCAGTTGTTTCAGTTGGATCAGGTGTAATGGCAAACTCAATAGGAGTTGGAGGACTTCCAGGAATACTATCTATAAAACCTCAATTTATGGCAGTGTTTGCAATATCAATGTTAATCGCAGTAGTAGTTCCATTCATATTAACAGTAATAATAAGTAAAAGAAAAGCAGCAACAGTTTTAGCAGGAAAAGAAGCAGTAGCTAAATAAGATAAATAATATTAACGAGGTTAATCTAAAGACCTTCTCATCTATGGTTTTTGAATTGACCTCGTTAAGAAATTTTTGACATTGTAAAGAGGGGATGTTTTATATGAAGGATTTCAAGAAAAGTGTAGTCTATCAAATTTATCCAAAGTCCTTTAGTGACTCAAATGGAGATGGTTTTGGAGATATAAAAGGTGTAACTGATAGATTGGACTATTTGCAGAACTTAGGAGTAGATTATATATGGCTAACACCTTTTTTCATATCTCCTCAAAGGGATAATGGCTATGATGTAGCAGATTATAAAAATATAGATCCGAGATTTGGAACCATGGAGGATTTTGAAGAGCTTGCATCAGAAGCTAAGAAAAGAAACATAGATATAATGTTAGATATGGTATTTAATCATACTTCTACTGAACATGAATGGTTTAAGGAAGCTTTGAATGGTAATGAAAAATATAAAGATTATTATATTTTTAAAGCTCCAGTGGATGGACAAGAACCTACAAACTGGATATCAAAGTTTGGTGGTTCTGCATGGCAGTATGTAGAGAAATTTGATGAATATTATTTACATCTTTATGATAAAACACAAGCTGATTTAAACTGGGAAAATCCACAAGTTAGAAATGAAATTTATGATATAGCTAATTATTGGATTGAAAAGGGAGTAAAAGGGTTTAGACTTGACGTTGTTAACCTTTTATCTAAACCAGAAACACTTGAAAATGATTATAAAGGTGATGGACGTAGATTTTATACTGATGGACCTAAAATACATGAGTATTTAAAAGAACTAAATAGAGAAAGTTTTGGTAAGCATAAAGATATATTAACAGTAGGGGAAATGTCTTCTACCTCAATTGATAATTGTATTAAATATTCAAATCCAAAAGAAAAAGAATTATCCATGGTATTTAATTTTCACCATTTAAAAGTTGATTATAAAGATGGTGATAAGTGGACATTAATGAAATTTGATTTCTTTGAATTAAAAAATTTAATTAATACTTGGCAGATAGGAATGGAAGAAGGAGATGGATGGAATGCACTTTTTTGGTGTAACCATGATCAACCACGTATAGTCTCTAGATTTGGAGATGACAAAAAATATCCTAAAGAATCTGCTAAGATGTTAGCAACTACCCTACATATGTTAAGAGGAACTCCTTATATTTATCAGGGTGAAGAGGTCGGAATGACTAATGCTTATTTCGATAATATTGAAGATTATAGAGATGTAGAATCTATAAACTATTATAATATTTTAAAGAAAAATGGTAAAAGTGAAGAAGAAACTATTGAGATTCTTCAAGCTAAGTCAAGAGATAACTCTAGAACTCCGATGCAATGGAATGACGATAAATATTGCGGATTTACAAAAGGAATTCCATGGATACCAATAGGGAAAAACAAAACTATAAATGTTGAAGCAGCGCTTAGAGATGAAAATTCAGTATATTATCATTATAAAAAGTTAATAGAATTAAGAAAAAGTTATGATATCATAGCTTATGGAGGTTATGAGCCTTTATTATTAGATAATGATAGAGTTTTTGCCTATACAAGGCGTTATAAAAATCAACTATTAGTTGTATTAAGTAATTTTTATGGTGAAGAAATAACAATAGATTTAAGCAAAGAGGTAGATATAAAAGAATATAATACTAAAAATATATTGATATCTAATTATAAGGATTCAATATTGGAAATGAATAGTATATTACTTAGACCTTATGAATCAATAACATACCTTCTTGAGAAGTAGAAGAGTACATGTTAAAATATTTATGGTGATTGAAAATGAATAGTAAATATTTTACATTGTATAATAAAATTGTTGAAGAAATTGAAAATGGGACTTTGGATCATGGTTCAAAACTTCCTTCAGAAAGTGAATATATGGATAAGTTTAATATATCTAGGGATACAGTAAGAAAGGCTCTAAACATGCTAGAGCAGAACGGATATATTAATAAGGTAAAGGGTAAAGGATCTTTTGTGCTAGATATTAATAGACACAATTTTTCAGTGTCTGGATTGATTAGTTTTAAGGAAATGTCTGAAAAAATGGGTGAGAAAACTAGAACATATGTTAAAGAACTTGAACTTATAGATGGAGATGATTTCCTTAGTAAAAAACTTAATACCGAGGATAAAATTTGGAAAGTCTTTAGAGTAAGAGAAATAGGTAATAAAAAAATAATATTAGATAAAGATTATTTAAATAGCGCCTACGTAAATGAATTAACTAAGGAAATATGTGAAGATTCCATATATAATTATTTAGAAAATGAATTAGGTCTTAAGATTGGATTTGCTAAAAAAGAGATAACAGTTCAACCATGCTCAGATGAAGATAGAAAGTATCTTAATGTAAAAGGCTTTGATATGATGGTTGTAGTAGATACAGTAGTGTATTTACAAGATGGAACATTATTTCAGTATACGCAATCACGACATAGACCAGATAAGTTTAAATTTGTAGATTTCGCTAGAAGAAACTATTAATTAAATATTTTATATATTTATGGAAAAGATAGGGTGTATCAAAATTATTTTGATACGCCCTATTTTTAATTTATAATGTATATAATTAGAATATAATGAAAAGGAATTATTTAAAAGGAGAGATGCTTATGGGCATTAAGTTTATATATGGAAGAGCTGGAGTCGGTAAGAGCTATTTTTGTCTTCAATCAATTAAAAAGAGAATTGATGAAAAAAAAGAAGGAAAATTTATATTAATAGTACCAGAGCAGTTTACTTTTAGAACTGAAAGTAATCTTCTTAAGTTTGCCACAGAAAAAGCTTTGCTACAAACTGAAGTTCTGAGCTTCAAGAGAATGGCCCATAGAGTATTCTCTGAGTGCGGTGGAGCTTCAATCATTAAGATAAATGAGTCTGGCAGAAGTATGATAATATATAAGGTTCTGCAGGAATTAGATAAAGAATTAAAGATATTTAATAAGGCCTCAAAACAAAATGGATTTATTGAAGTAATATCAACCCTAATAACAGAATTTAAGAAATATAATGTAACTCCAGAAATATTAGAAGATTTGTCAAAGTCTTTAGAGGATAGGGATACAGAGCTTAAATACAAACTTGAGGATTTAAAGCTCATATATTCTAAGTTTGATACTTATCTGCATGAGAACTACATTGATAGTGATGATGAACTTACAATGCTTGCTGAGAAGCTATCTGGGTGCACTATATATGATAAAACAGAGATATGGATAGATGAGTTTACAACATTTACCCCTCAACAGTATGAAGTAATAAAGATATTAGCTAAGAAGGCTAAGAATGTTTACATAACATTAGTAGGGGAGCAATGGAACAACTTAGACGATATTGATAATACTGATTTATTTAACGTAACAAAGAATACTGAAAAGAGAATTCTTAGGTTAATGGAGGAGAATAGAATTCCTTTTGATGGGGTAATTGACTTAAATAATGAAGTTCCTTATAGATTAAGAAATTCAGAAGAGTTAGCTCATCTAGAGAGGTACTTTTATTCATACCCTTTTAAGGCATACCCAAAAGATAATAAAGATCTAACAATATATAAAGCAGCTAATAGTTATGAAGAGATAGAGGAAATTGCTAAAAATATTAAAGAATTAGTTAGAGATGAAGGCTATAGGTATAAGGATATTTCTTTAGTATGTAGGAATATTGAAGACTATGAGAAAATAACTGCTGTTATATTTAATGAATATGAAATTCCATATTATATCGATAAGAAAAAAGATATATTAAATAATCCATTTGTTATATTAATTACATCATTATTTGAACTACAAAATAAAAACTGGAATTATGAGAGTATGTTTAAATATTTAAAGACAGGGTTAACAGGAATAGATAAAACCTACATTGATATAATAGAAAACTATGTATTGGCTAATGGAATTAAGAAGGCTAATTGGCTTTCAGAAGATGAATGGGAGTACTATCCACTAAGCTTTGGAGAAGTTACTGAGGAAGATCTCAAAATGAAGGTACTAATTAATGAGATAAGAGATGAGATAAGAACTCCTTTAATTAATTTCTATAAAAAGACTAATGGGAAAAGGACAGTTAGAGAATTTTGCGAAGGTGTTTATGATTTTCTTATAGAAATTAAAGCAATAGATACGGTAAAAAGTTGGATAGATAAGTTTTCAGAGAGAGGACTTAAGGAGAGGGAAAAAGAGTATTCACAAATTGTTTCAATAGTAATGGAAGTGCTAGATCAAGCAGTTCAAGTTATGTCACAGGAAAAGATGGATCTAAAGAAGTTCTCCATAATCATTAATGGAGGTTTTGAAAAGTATGAGCTTGGATTAATACCATTATCATTAGATGAGGTTACAATAGGGGATATTGCTAGAGTTAGAAGTAAGGAAATTAAGATATTATTTTTAGTTGGAGTAAATGATGGAGTTATACCTGCTGCCATAAAAGATGAGGGAATACTATCTGATAAAGATAGAGATACAATGAAAACTAGAGGTATACCACTAGCTTCTGATACAAAGGTTAAAGCCTTCGAAGAGCAGTTATTAGTATATACTGCACTATCCTTTGCCAGTAAAAAGCTAATAATTAGTTATCCTATGGCTGATTTTGAAGGAAAATCTCTTAGAGCGTCAATAATAATACCTAGACTTAAAAAGATTTTTCCAAAACTAATTGAAGAAAGTGATATTAGTAGAAATCAAGAAAAATATAATAAAGTTATATCGCCAACGCCAACCTTCAATAATATGATAGAGGCTTTAAGAAGAAATTATGATGATGAAGAAGTAGAGGAATATTGGGGTGAGGTTTATAATTGGTATAAAAATCATGAAGAATGGCATCAAAAAGCCCAAAATGTTGAAAGGGCTTTATCATATACCAATATGGAAGACGACATAGATGAAGATAAGGTTAGAAAATTATATTCTACTGCAAATGGAAGAATGATGTTCTCTGTTTCAAGGCTAGAGAAATATGCACAATGTCCTTTTTCTTATTATGTTCAGTATGGATTAAAGGCAAAGGATAGAAAAATATATGAATTTTCAGCTCCAGATCTAGGATCATTTATGCATGAGATTCTAGACGGATTTACTAATTACGTTAAAAATGAAAAGATCAATTGGAGCGAATTAAATAAAGAAAGATGTACGCAAATAGTTTCTACTTTAGTTGACAAGAAACTAGAAGAGAATCAAGGATTTATACTAAATAGTTCAAAAAGATATAAGTATTTTACAGATAGATTTAAGAGAATTCTATCAAAATCAGTTTCAGCAGTCTCAGAACACATGAAAAGAAGTACCTTTGAAATATATAAAAATGAGTTTGAATTCTCAAGCTTTAAGGATGCTGAGCCAATAAAGATTAAGGTGAATGATGGAGAAGAGGTCTTCTTAGTAGGTAGAGTAGATAGAGTTGATGTGGCAGAAATAGATGGGGAAAGTTATATAAGAGTTATAGATTATAAGTCTGGAAGCAAAAAGTTTGATTTAACAAAGCTTTATCATGGGCTTCAAATTCAACTTTTAGTATACTTAGATGCATTGATTAAAAACTCTAAATACTTTTTAAATAAAAATACTTTGCCTGGAGCCATCTTATACTTTAGGATAGATGATCCACTAATTTCAGTTGATAAAAGAATAACTGAGGAAGAGATAGAGAAGAAAGTGTTGTCGTCATTTAAGATGGATGGGTTAGTTTTAAAGGATCCTAAGATAATTAAAGCTATGGATGATGATCCAGGACTATACTCAGTAGTTATTCCAGCAGGAATAAAGAAGGACGGAGAGGTATCCTCAAGTAGTTCAGTAGTAACAGAAGAACAGTTTGAGGTTTTAAGAAATTATGTTAACCATAAAATTAAAGAGTTATGTTCAGAAATGCTTAAAGGAAATATAAAGATAAATCCCGCAAAGGAAAATACATTTACTTATTGTGAGTTTTGTGATTACTCATCAGTATGTCAGTTTGATCCTAACCTTAAAGATAATAAGTATAAGTTAATTAAGCTTAAAAAGAAGGATGAGGTTTGGGAGGATATGAATAAGGTGATTAATTCAGAGAAGAAAGGAGGGGAATAGAAATGGCAACAAAGTGGACCAATGAGCAGCTTATGGCTATTGATACTAGGGGATGTAATTTATTAGTTGCAGCAGCAGCCGGTTCAGGAAAGACTGCTGTACTAGTTGAGAGAATAATAAAGATTATTACTGATAAAGAAAATCCAGTGGATATAGATAGACTTCTAGTTGTTACATTTACTTCTGCAGCAGCAGGAGAAATGAGAGAAAGAATAGCAGATGCTATTTCAAAGGAATTAGAGAAAGATCCTAATTCTAAGATATTACAAAAACAGCTTACATTGCTTAGTAGAGCTAATATAACTACAATGCATTCTTTCTGTTTAGATGTAATAAGAAATAACTTTCATGAAATAGATTTAGATCCATCCTTTAGAATTAGTGATGAAACAGAAGGAACACTAATGAAGCTTGAGGCTATTACTGAAATATTTGAAGAACTCTATGAAGCAGAAGATAAGGAATTTTTAAACTTACTAGATGCTTATGGAGGGGGAAAAGATGATAAAAGACTTCAGGATTTAGCACTAAATTTATATGAGTTTTCTATGAGTGGACCGTGGCCTGAAAAGTGGCTAAATGAAAAGGCAGAAGAATTTAATATAACTAGCGAAACAGAACTAGAAAATTCTAGTTGGATAAGAGTGTTAAAGGAATCAATTAGTACAGAATTACAAGGAGTAATTAGGAATTTAGAAGCAGCTTTAGAGTTAGCAGAAAATTCTGCTGGATTAGAGCCATATGGGGAAAACCTTAGGGAAGATATATCACTTATAAGGGATATAAGTGAAAAGCTATATTCTGGCAGCTTAGAAGAGTTATATAGGGCAATTAGTTCCATAGAATTTTCTAAACTTAAAAGAGTGTTAGCAAAAAATGTTGAGGAACCAAAGGTTCAAGAGAGAATAAAGAAGGTAAGAGATGAAGCTAAAAAGTCCCTGGGGACTATTTCCCAAGAAATATTTAATGCCCCTCCAAAGGATATAATTAGTGACTTAAGAATTACCTATCCATTAATGAAATCTTTAACTAAACTAGTTATTAAATTTAAAGATACTTATGAGGAAAAGAAAAGAGAAAGAGGAATATTAGATTTTAATGATCTAGAACATCTTTGTTTAAAAATACTCATAAATGAAGAATCAGAATCAGTAGAACCATCACAAGTGGCTCTAGGTTTTAGAGAAAAGTTTGATGAAGTATTAGTTGATGAATATCAAGATTCTAATAATGTTCAAGAAACCATAGTATCATTAGTATCAAGGAAAGAACTTGAAAATCCAAACTTGTTTATGGTTGGAGATGTTAAGCAAAGTATTTATAGATTTAGGCAGGCAAAACCAGAACTGTTTTTACAGAAGTATAACAGTTATTCTGCTGAAGTAGGAAGTAAAAACAGAAAAATAATGCTTTATAAAAATTTCAGAAGTAGAGAAGAGGTAATAAGCGGAGTAAACTTTGTATTTAAAGAGCTTATGTCTGAAACTCTAGGAGAATTAGAATATACTGAGGAAGAAGCTCTAAATCTAGGGGCTTCCTATCCAGAAGCAGATATAGATGAAGCAATAATAGGTGGGGCACTTGAACTTCATATAGGAGAAAAAACTCCAGAAGAGGCTCAAGTGGTTGAAGAAGAAAGTGAAGAAATAGCGGAAGAGGATGAAGATTTAACAGGCGTACAATTAGAAGCAAGAATAGTGGGAAAAAGAATAAAGGAACTTATGACAGCTAAAGATGATAAAGCTTTCATGGTTATGGATAAGACTACGGGAACTTATAGAAAAGTTAGGTTTAAGGATATAGTAATTCTTTTAAGAGCAACTAAAAATTGGTCAACTGTGTTTTCGGAAGAATTAGGAGCTTTGGGGATTCCTGTATATTCTGATACAGGTACAGGATATTTTGAAACTATAGAAATAAGAACTATATTATCACTATTACAAATTATAGATAATCCACTTCAAGATGTACCTATGCTTGCATCCTTAAGAAGTCCTATTTTCTCATTTAATGCAAATGAATTAGGAGAGCTAAGAATACTTGGAGAAAATAAATATTTTTATGAAACTATTGAAGATATAGTAGAAGGTAGAATAAAGGCATCAGAAGAATTTAAGGAAAAGTGTAATTATTTTATCACAAGTTTAAGCAAGTGGAGAAAAAGGGCTACATATACGCCTATAGATGAATTCATATGGTATCTTTATATGGACACATCTTATTATGGATTTGTAGGGGCTATGCCAAATGGAGCTCAGAGGCAGGCTAACTTGAAGATTTTATTCCAAAGGGCAAAGCAATTTGAAACCACAAGTTTTAAGGGATTATTTAATTTTATAAACTTTATTCATAAGCTAAGAAAGTCTTCAGGAGATATGGGAAGTGCAAAGATACTTGGTGAAAATGAAGATGTAGTTAGAATAATGAGTATTCATAAAAGTAAAGGGTTAGAGTTCCCCGTTGTGTTTTTAAGTGGTACTGGTAAGAAATTTAATCTGATGGATTTAAATAAAGAGGTTATGTTCCACGATGAATTAGGCTTAGGGCCACAAGTTATAGATCTAGAACATAGGTTAACATATCCGTCCATAGCTAAGAATGCTATTAAGAGAAAAATTCTTTTAGAAACCTTATCAGAAGAAATGAGAATACTTTATGTTGCATTAACTAGAGCAAAGGAAAAGTTGATTTTAACTGGCTCAGTAAGTAATTTTGAAAAGGCAGCAGAAAAATGGAATTCTTCAGCATCAATGGGTGATGAAAAGATACCAGCAGCGGAATTAATAAAGAAGAGAAGTTTTTTAGATTGGATTGGGATAGCTCTTTGCAGACATAAGGATGGAGATATGCTAAGGGGTTCTAACGAAGTATCTAAGATAATTGATGGTGATAAATCTAATTGGAACATTAAGTTGTGGATAAAATCTCAGCTTGTTGGGGATGAAATTTCAACTGATGTGGATAAAACAGAAGAAAAAGAATTATTTGTAGATAAGAAAATAAATAAAGTAGATGAAGAGATTGAAAGAAGATTAGGATTCAAGTATGAATATATAGAATCTTCAATACTACCATCTAACATATCCGTTTCAGAACTAAAGAAAAGGGCTTATAGTGAAATAGTTGAAGAAGTTTCTCAAGATTTATTTAAAACTGATTTTATAGCTAAGCCTAAGTTCTTGCAAGAAGAAAGAGGATTATCTGCAGCGGAGAGAGGTACAGTTATTCACTTTTTCATGCAAAAACTTGATTTATTAAAAGGTAATACTTTTGGTGAAATAAAAGAACAGTTAGAGGAACTTGTATCAAGAGAATTACTAAGAGAAGATGAGGCAAAGGTAATAAATATAAATAAGGTAAGAAATTTTATAAATAGCAGTTTAGGAAGAAGAATGCTTGAGTCAGCGAGTCAAGGTAAAAAAGTTGTTAGAGAACTTCCTTTTTATACAGAAATAAGTGCATTAGAATTTAATAAAGAGCTTGGAAAAGAATATAAAGATGAAAATATAAGACTTCAAGGAGTAATAGATGCTTATTTTGAAGAAGAGGATGGTATAGTTTTATTAGACTATAAAACAGACTATGTAGAGGAAGGAACCATCGATAAAATAGTAGATAGATATAGACTTCAATTAGATTACTATACTCGAGCTTTGGAGAAAATTACAGGTAAAAAAGTAAAAGAAAGATATTTATATCTATTTGGTATAGATAGAGAAATTAAGATATAAAAACAAAGGCTGAGGCACTAAATAATTAGTGCTTCAGCTCTTTTTTATATCTTAACAATTATAGAACCTAAGTAAAATCCTAATACACCCAAAATAAGAGAGCCTAAAATATAAATAAAAGCATTTAGCTTTTCCTTGTCTTTAAATAAATTAAAACCTTCATACATAAAGGTCGAAAAAGTTGTGTATGCACCTAAGAAGCCATCAGCTAAAAGCAGCATAGTGTTATTGCTTACTCCTATAGAACTAACTATTCCTAATAAAATAGCACCTGTAACATTTATAATAAATGTTCCTAAAGGAAAAGATTTATTAGATTTTTCACTTATGTATTTTCCGAGAATATATCTTACGATACTTCCAGTTCCTCCGCCTAATGCAACTAAAATATATGACATCTATTAAACCTCCTCATCTATTGAAGCTTCAGCATCTATTTCATTTAAAGTATTATTCTTAAGTATAAACTTAGAAATAACCTTTCTAGTAAAAAGGACTCCTAAGTAAGCTGCTATTAGGCCAAGAATAACTGAAGAAAATAAATAGAATATAGAAGAATAATAGTGTCCTTGGCGTATAAGGTTAACAGATTCCTTACATAAAGTAGAGAATGTTGTAAAAGCACCAAGAAAACCAGTTGCTATACCTAGTCGTATATTTGAATTAAAATCGTAAACTTCTAATGCTGTTGTTAAGACTAATGCTAAAATAAAGCTTCCACAAATATTTATAACTAATGTATTTAGTGGAATTACTCCTGAATAGAAGCTTGTAATATCAATATTTTTTATTAAATATCTTAAAATAGCTCCAAGCATTCCACCTATAAAGATAAAAATATATTTTTTCATAAGTCATTGTCATTCCTTTTTTTATAATATTCAGTAGCAAGTGATATTAGTGTATGCTTATTATTGAGATTTGGATCTTCAAGAACCATATCCATTAAGTAGTCTAAAATAACGCCGACTTCTTTACTAGGTTTTAAGTTTAGAGAGTCCATGATTACTTTACCATTTACCTTTAATGAATTTTTACTTAAAGGTTCAGAGGACTCTATTATTTCTTTAGTTCTCTTCTCCATATAGTCTAAGTCAGACAAAACTTTAAATGGAGGTGCTGATGATAATATATCAGCTCGTTGTAGTTTAAATAAATCAAAAACTAAGTCTATAGAAACTCTATTAATTAGTCTTTTGAGTGCAGCATCTGAAGGGTTGAATAAAATATTCATATGTTCCTTAACTAAGATAGATGCTTTATTAATAGTATCATTATCAAAGGTTAGTCTTTTTAAAATACTTACGCACATTTCTGCTCCAATATTTTGATGATTATAAAAGTGTCCGTGACCATCTTCTCCAATAAAGAAGCAAGGTGGCTTAGCTATATCATGGAATAAGGCAGCTAACCTTAAATGAACTTTATTAGGAACCATCTTAACAACAGAGAGTGTATGTTCAAAAACATCCTTATTATGATACGGAGTTTTTTGATCAAAATCAACAGTAGATTGAAGTTCAGGTAGTATATGTTTTAGAATACCAGTAGAATTTAACAACCTTAACCCACTAGTTGGATAAGGTGAAGTTATAATCTTAAGGAATTCTTCTCTTATTCTCTCTGAACTTATATTTAGAATGAGTTCAGAATTTTTTTTAATTGCGTCTAGAGTGCTTTTTTCAATGGTAAAACCTAATTGGCAAGAAAAACGAATAGCTCTTAGCATTCTTAAGGCATCTTCATTAAATCTTTTATCTGCATCTCCAACAGCACGTATAAGCTTTGAGTTTAAATCATTAATACCATTGAAATAGTCCATTAATCCATATGTTTCATTGTATGCGAAAGCATTTATAGTGAAATCTCTTCGAGCTAAATCTTCTTTAAGAGAGGAAACAAATGTTACTTCCTCGGGTCTTCTATTGTCTTTATATTCACCATCAATTCTATAGGTAGTAACTTCAAAGGGAATAGAGTTCTCCATTACTGTAACAGTTCCATGCTTTAGTCCTGTAGGAATTGTTTTATTAAAAATTCTTATAACATCCTCTGGAAGAGCATTTGTTGTTATATCAAAATCCTTTGGAGCTAAGGATAATAAGGAATTTCTAACTGATCCTCCAACCAAGAAGCCTTCAAAGCCATTATCATTTAACTTATCTATAATATACTTAACCTCTTTTGGGTAAGAGATAAACATAAATATCACCTCAAATATTCTAAAATAAATATTTAAACTTATTCTACTATAAATAAAAGGGATGTATCAAATTATTTTAATACATCCCATGAATTGTTAATTAATTATGACTTTAGTTCCTTTATTTATATTATCATATAGCCATTTTGCATCCTCTAAAGATAAACGAACACAACCATGTGATAATGGAGCTCCTAATGAAGGATCTATAACTGTCTTTTTATCTTCTTCGAAAGGAATTGAATGGAACAAGTAGTTACCTTGGAACTGAACCCAGTACTTAGCACCTTGTTTATATTTGTCAGAATAGAACCAATCTCCTTTTTCTTGAACTTGATAAACTCCTTTTGGAGTATCTGTATCATCTTTACCTGTTGAACAAGAAAGAGTTTTTAATAATTTCCAATTATTTTTTGTTCCTTTAAAAACATAAGTCTTTTGATTAGTAATATTAACATAAAGCATATAAGAGGTTAAGCTAGTAAGATTTAGAGTATTAATATTACTAAGGCTTAATGATAAGGGAGCTGTTGATGCAGCCTTTGAAGAATTAGATGTATTTTTACTTGCTAAGTAATCAGCTTTCTGTTTTTCATAGGATGCAATAGTATCTGAGATTTCCTTATCATCATTGTAATAATCTTTAAGATCAGATTTTATGAGATTTATGGCATCAGTATAATATTTCTGGCTTGCCAAATCATTTGCTTTATCTAGAGTAGCCTTTTTAAACTTATCTAGGGAACTTTTTTCATATTCTAAAGCTAATTTATAATTTGAATCATACTCAGAAACTTTTGAAAAATTCGTAATTGAGGCTTTGTAATCTTCACTTTTAATAGCATCTAAGCCCGCTTGAAAGTTTTTATTTGACTCCTTAATGGTAGGTAATGTTGCTTTAAAGTCTTCGATCTCCTTTGAAAAAAGTCCATAATAATCAATTTTTGATACTAAGTAAAGTGCTTCACTTTCTGAGATATCAGCATTTTTATATGAATTAATAGTGCTACTCAGAGAGTCACTTAAGAAGTTTTTTAAATCTCCTTTAAACATCAAAAGCTTAACAGGATTATATGTCTGACTAGATATGGCTATTTTACTTGCTTCAGTATAATCCCCATTATTAAACTTTGCTTTGAAGTTTTGAATTAGATATGTATAATTTACTACTGAAAAAATAACTAAGGAGGTAGATATGGATAATATTAAAATGTAGAAGAATATAAAAACTTTGTTTTTATTTATAAGTGATTTAATAGAAAATTTTTTATTCATATAAAGCCCTCCTGATTGGAAAAATTTATTATGATTATTGACCAAAAACTTAAAGAATAAACAAAAGAAAGATATTATAAATTTTTTTAATGGTTAGAATAATAACTAAAGTAGTACTTATTCCATAGGAGGTGAGATTTAGCCAAGTATGTAATTTGGCATTAAGTTATGGAGAAAATTAATTTTTTAAAAAAGATTTACATAAGCATTATCAAGCCAAAGGATTACTATATTTTAATTAGAGAAACAGTAATTAAGGCTATTCTATATATGATGATCCTAACATTAATAACAGGAATTATAAGCTTTATAGTACCTGCTATGGGGTATTATAAGTTCATATCGCTAATGGAAAATGAAATAAATAACGGATTTCCTGAATTTACTCTTAAGGATGGAATTTTGGATGTAAAAGAAAGAGAACCTATAGTAATAACAAAGAAAAATAAGCCTACTATTATAATTGATACGTCAGGAAATACTTCAGAGAATGTACTTAATAAGTATGATAAATGTATACTTATATTAAAAGATAGGGCCATATCAAAGAGAAATAGATATAAAATAGATAGGGCTACATATGACTTTTTAGATGGAATGAGCTTAGATAAGAAAAAAGCACAACAATTTATTCCTAGGCTAAAATATGTAGTATACTTAATAGTATTTTTAACACCCTTATTAATTGTTATATTAAATTTATTTTTAGCACTTATGATATCATTAATTGGAACATTAATTAATGCAGTACTCAAGTGGCCGTTAGAATATAAAAATATTTATAAAATATCAATTTACTCTATAACACTTCCAATTATTATTGCAGCTATTCTTAGAGTAACAGGAATATCAATAAGTTATAGATATTATTTTTATATAATAATTGGAGGAGTATATGTAATGATTTCAATGACTAGAGGGTTAAAGAAAATGGTGGAAAATACATAATTCTATAGGTATTTGCATGTAAATAATGTATAATAATAATTACATGGAAAATTAAGGGGGAATTATATAGTGGAAAAATTGAATATTTTTCAAAAGTTTATATATAGTATCACCAATATAAAAGGTTATCTAGTATTTTTAAGAGAAAAGACTGCTAAGGGAGTATTATATATACTATTATTAAGCGTGATTTTTGGGGGAATTAAAGGTTATGATTTATCAAGAGATGTAAAAATCTATTTTGATAATGCAAGAACATATTTAGAAGAAAATAAAAATAACTTTAAACTTGAGAATGGAAAATTAACTATAGGAACAAGACCAATTCTAAAAGAAGAACAGAATACATTATTATTTATAGATACAAGTTATGATTATGATCAATATGATCAAAACAAACTTGCTCAATTAAACATAGAGAAGTATATGACATCTACCCTTATATTTAGAGATAAAGTTATAGTAAATAATAATGGAAAACAAACAGTTCAGAAGTTTTCAGAACTTGGATTTAACCTGGATGTTAATATGATAATAAATATATTATCAGCAACTACACTTGTAATGATAATTTTAACTATATTTACAATAATTCAAGTATTTATTGGAAATATATTATGGGCAGTGGTACTAGCTTTAGCAGGATTAAGCGCAGCTTACTGGTTTAAGGTTAAGATTAGATTTAAAGGCTTATATAGAATTTCATTATATGCATTAACTGCATCTATAATTTTAGATACCATTATATTTTTAACCAGAGTAGTCATACCATTTTTTGATATTATATATATAGTTATAGCTTTCGTATATTTAATTTTAGCTTTGAAGCATATAAAAGAAGAAGTTTCAGAAGAAGAATTATTTATTATTGGATAAAGAAAAAGGAGAAATTAAATGAAAAGAGTACAGGATAGATTTTTAGAATACGTTAAAATAAACACAACAGCAGATGAAAGTACAGGAACAACTCCAAGTTTTAAGGGCGAATTTGATTTGGCAAATGTTTTAGAGAAAGAATTAAAGGCATTTGGCTTAAAGGATGTTGAAGTATGCGAACATGGATATGTTTATGGAACACTTCCAGCTAATACTGATAAAGAAATACCAGTTATAGGTTTTATATCTCATATGGATACTTCTCCAGATATGACAGGAGAAAACGTAAATCCACAAGTAGTTAAATATGATGGCGGAGATATAATACTTAATAAAGAAAAAAATATAGTGTTATCACCAAAAGAATTTCCTGAGCTTGAGGATTATAAGGGAAAAGAACTTATTACAACTGATGGAACAACCCTTTTAGGTGCAGATGATAAAGCAGGCATTTCAGAAATAATGACTGCAATAGAGTATTTAGTAGAGCATCCTGAAATTAAGCATGGGGAAATAAGAATTGCATTTACTCCTGATGAAGAAATTGGTGAAGGAACTAAATTCTTTAATGTTGATAAGTTTGGAGCAAAGTATGCGTATACAATAGATGGTGGAACTATAGGAGAATTAGAATACGAAAACTTTAATGCAGCTAGTGGTAAGGTTATAGTTAAGGGAAGAAATGTACATCCTGGGTATGCTTATAACAAGATGATAAATTCTATGAAAATAGCATTAGAATTTGATGCACTTTTACCTCAAATGGAAGTGCCTGAAAAAACTAAGGGATATGAAGGATTCTTTCATTTAACAGATATAAAAGGAGAAGTAGAAGAGACTACTTTAAGCTATATAATAAGAGATTTTTCTTTTGAAGGATATAAAAATAGAATGAATCTAATGAAAGAAAAAGCTAAAGAATTAAATGAAAAATATAAAATGCAGTTAGTTGAAGTTGAAATAAAAGAAAGTTATAGAAATATGAAGGAAAAAATAGAGCCGGTAATGTTTGTAGTTGAAAATGCTAAACTAGCTATGGAAATGTCTGGTGTAGTTCCTAACATAAGACCAATAAGAGGGGGAACAGATGGAGCAAGACTTTCATTTATGGGAGTACCAACACCAAATATATTTACAGGCGGAGAAAATTTTCATGGAAAATATGAATATATTCCAATAGAGTCTATGGAAAAGGCTGTAGAAGTAATTTTAAATATCGTTAATGTTTATACAAAATAAAAAGTTATCGGATAATATTAGTATTATCCGATAACTTTTTTTAGTTAAGGTCAACAATATAGGTATCTGAAGTATTAATAACTACATAAACTTTGTTTTCTGAAACATTAAAATATAGCTTTAAGCTTTTAACTTTTAATAAATCAGTTTTTCCTTCTAGGGAAGAATAAACTCTAGATATAAGATCTTCTTGAGATATTTGATTTCCTTGATATTCTATAAATAGTTCAGGTTTTAATGTAACTTTTTTAGCTTTTCTTGCAGTGGTTTTAACTACTTTTTCCCCTTCTTCAGCTAATCCACCAACTGTATCTTTTACTCCATCTACAGCTTTTTTTACACTTTCTTTGTTAAGAGTAGTAGATATTTTTTTTGAAGTAACCTTTGCAGCGGTATTTACGCTATCTATTACTTCATCAAGAACTTTTTTTCTATGTGGCATTTTGATTCCCCCTTAGTATCTATTACTACCATAATTATACTATAGCTATAGATAAATGTAAATAATTGGATATTTACATAAACCTTAACTCTAAATTAAGTTTCATATAAAAAAATCTATATGTTAGAATTAAATTATAGAATTAATTATGTAAAGCTCATAATTAAGAGGAGGAATTGAAACATGAAGTTCATTCATACAGGCGATTGGCACATTGGAAAAATAGTAAATGAATTCAGTATGCTACAAGACCAAAGATTTATGCTTAATCAATTGGTAGATATAATTGAAGAGGAAAAACCATCAGCATTAATTATAGCGGGTGATTTATACGATAGATCAGTTCCACCTGCAGACGCAGTAGAGCTGTTAGATGAGATATTTAATAAAATTATAATGGATTTAAAGGTGCCTATATTAGCTATTGCAGGAAATCATGATAGTCCAGAAAGACTATCATTTGGAAGCTCATTACTTAAGGATAGTGGACTACATCTAGAGGGAATACTACAAAGCAAAATCAGGAAAGTAACCTTAAAGGATGAACATGGGAATGTAAATTTTTATCTTATGCCTTATGGAGATCCAGCCTATGTAAGAGAGTTATATGGGGATTGTGAAATAAAAACTCATGAAGATGCTGTTAAAAAGATATTAAACAATATAGAGTTAAATGAAGAAGAAAGAAATGTTTTAATAGCTCATGGCTATGTTACAAATATGAAAAATATTGAGGATGAAGATGAGAATGAATTTATGAGAGCAGGGCTTATAACATCTTCCTCAGAAAGACCTTTATCAATAGGGGGAACGGATTTAATATCAGCAGGTATATTTGAAAACTTCAATTACGTTGCGTTAGGTCATTTGCATGGGCCGCAAAAAGTAGGTTCTGATAAAATAAGATATTCAGGATCACTACTTAAGTACTCTTTCTCCGAGGTTAATCAAAGAAAGGGAGTAACTGCTGTTGAAATAGATGACAAGGGAGAAGTAAAAATAGAGTTTAAACAAGTTAGACCATTAAGGGACATGAGAATAATAAAGGGGCCAATTAAAGATCTAATTTCTCCAGAAGTATATGAAATTGGTGATAAGGAAGATTATATTCAGGCAATACTTACAGATCAAGGAGAAATATATGACCCAATATCTAAACTAAGAGCTGTATATCCGAATATAATGGCTCTAGCAAAAGAAAATAATTTTAATGAAGATTCCAGCATAACATCTGCAAAAGAAGGTTATAAAGAAAAAAATAAACTAGAACTATTTAATGAATTCTTTGAAAGTATAGAAGGAAGAAAATTAACCTCAGAACAAAGATCTTATATGGAGGTTGCATTAGATACTTTATGGAAGGAGGATAAATAATGAGGCCTTTAAAGTTAACAATAAGTGCATTTGGACCTTATGCATCAAAAGAAGTTATAGATTTTAATGTACTTGAAGGAAGAAATATATTCTTAATTACAGGTCCCACAGGGGCAGGAAAAACTACTATTTTTGATGCAATTAGCTATGCATTATATGGAGAAGCTAGTGGAACTAGTAGAACTATAGATAATTTAAGAAGTGACTTTGCAAAGGAAGAGGATATAACCTATGTTGAACTTGAATTTTCACTAAGGGGAAAAGTTTACTATGTTAAGAGAGTTCCTGTTCAACCTAAAAAGAGAACTACTTCTGCTGAACTTATTTATCCTGATGGTTCCATAGTAACTGGAGCAACAAATGTAACCAAAGAAGTAATAGAATTAATAAGAATAGATAAAAATCAATTCAGACAAATAGTAATGCTTCCTCAGGGAGAATTTAGGAAGCTACTAGAATCAGAATCAAAAGAAAGAGAAAAGATTTTTAGAGAAATATTTGGTACAGAGGAGTTTAATAGAATTCAGTTTCTATTAAATATAAAGAAAAAAGAACTAGAGGAAGAATTAAAAGCTATAAATGAAAGAAGAGCAACTAACCTTAGAAATATAAATCCAGGTGAAGACACTTTCTTAAAGGAAAAAATTAAAGAAAAAGAACTTAATATAACTGAAGTATTAGGTTTATTAGATACATTGTTAGTGCTGGATAAAGAAAGCTTAGAAAAAATATCCCAAGATAAAAATAACATTAATGAAAAGCTTAATAACTTAAGAGAAAAATATATTAAAGCTCAAGAAAGAAATTTAAAGTTACAAGAGAAAGAAAATCTTATAAAAGAAAAAGAAGTTCTAGAAAATCAAAAAGAAGAAATAGTAAGTATAGAAAAGAAAGTATCCCTAGCTAAAAAAGCACTTGAAGTAAGTTTCATAGAGAAAGATAGGAATCAAAAGAAAGAAAAATTAGCTAAGTTAAAGGAAGAACTTATTTTAAATACCAATAGAGTTAAGGACGGAGAAATAGAATTAACCAATGCAACAAAAGTTCTAGAAATAGAAGAAAAGAAGGAAGACAATAAGAAAGTAATACAAGAAAAAGTAGCTAATCTTAATTCTATTAAGGAAAAGATAGTTGCTTATGGAGAGAAAAAGAAGGAGCTTCAAAGTCTTAATATAAATTTAGTAAAAGAAAAAGAAGAGAATGAAGCATTAAAAAAGAAGCTAGATTTAAATAACGCAGAGATTCTTAAAATAGATGAAGAGCTTAAGGAAGCATTAAAAGCTGAAACCTTAAAAGAGAGATTAGAAAGTAAGTATAGAGAAATAAATAACTCACTAAAAGAAGTTAGAGAGTTATATTCAGCAGAGGATAAAGTAACTAAACTATTAGAAGACCACAATATACTAGCTAAGGAGTATTCTAAAGTTGAGGAAGAATATAAAATATCTAAAAATAGATATGAAATGCTAGATGAAGCCTACAAGAAGGGCCAAGCTGGACTATTAGCTAGTGTATTAATTGAAGGAGAACCATGCCCAGTATGTGGGTCTACTGACCATCCTAAAAAAGCAATTATACATGAAGGGGTTCCATCTGAAAAGGAGCTCAAAGAGTCAAAGGAAAGCTTAGAATTAATTAATAATAGGCTAAAAGAAAAGCTAAATAAAACAACTGTTGTATTTACATCAATAAAAGAGCAAAGAGAAAATATTGAAGGTAAAAAACAAAATCTAAAAGCTTTATTTAAAGATGATATATGGAACTTAGAGGGGACAGAGGCACTAAAAGAAATTGCTGTTATAGGTAAGGAGTTAGCTAAAGAAGCTAAGGAATTAGAAGAAAAACTTAAAGAAATTAAGCTTAAGATTTCAAATAAAGAAAAGTTAGAAAAGGATCAAATACTATTAGCTGAAGAAGTTGAGAAGCTAAAGAAACAACAAGGGGAAAGAGAAAGTATAATATTAAATCTATTTGGAAGGATTCAAGGAGAAGAGAAATTAGTTAAATCCATTGAAGAAGAAATTCCAGAAGAATTAAGATCCTTAGAGAGTTTAAATAAAAGTATTAATGGGCTAAATATTGAGATAGATAATATAGATAAAGAAATTAAGTCAGCAAGAGAAAAGGTGACTTCCTTAAAGGCTAAATTGTCAGCTGCGAATGAGGCTTTAGTATTAAAACAAAAGCAAATAGAGGATACAGAGAAAGAACTAAAGGAAGTAATTAGTGAATTTGAAAATAAACTTAAGGAAAATAGATTTTTATCTGAAGAGGAATATAGAGAATGTTTTATAGCAGAAGAAACTATAAATTCACTAGAAGAAAAAATAAAAGTTTATTATCAGAACATGAAATCCTTAAGTGATAGATTAAATAAAAATATTGAAGAATGTAAAGGCCTAAAGCTTGAAGATTTAGAGATCTTAAACAACATTATTGAAGGAGAAAAAAAGGTACAAGAAGATATATTTAATAATGAAAAAGAATTATATACAAGAATATCAAATAATGAGGCTATATTAGAAAGAGTAAAAGCAATTAATCTACAGTGTGAAAAGGAAGAAAGTAAGTATAACATTGTAGGAGAGATAGCAAGAGTAGCAAATGGAGATAATAGTCAAAGAATCACCTTTGAGAGATATGTCCTTGCAGCATATTTTGATGACATAATAAAAGCGTCTAACTTAAGACTTACCAAGATGACTGGAGACAGGTATTTACTTAAGAGAAAAGAAGAAAAGGGTAAGGGAAGAAAGCAGGAAGGCTTAGAGCTTGAGGTGTTTGATAATTACACTGGAAAAGCACGTCATGTAAAGACTTTATCAGGAGGAGAAAGCTTTAAGGCTTCATTATCATTAGCATTAGGCTTAGCAGATGTGGTGCAAAGCTATGCTGGAGGGGTAACGGTAGATACTATGTTTGTAGATGAAGGATTTGGAACATTAGATCCTGAATCATTAGATAATGCAATAAACTGTTTAATAGAACTTCAGAATAATGGAAGATTAGTAGGAATAATATCTCACGTACCAGAACTAAAAGAGAGAATAGATGCTAGATTAGAGATAACACCTGCTAAGGAAGGTAGTAAGGCTGGGTTTAAGATTTAAATATTTAATATAAAAAAATCCCTTTAGTTCAAAACTAGAGGGATTTTTTATGATATTAAGGCTCTCTATGTTCACCTAAGAAGAATAATGCTAGAGTTCCAGCACCTGTATGACTTCCTATTACTGTTCCAATATAATTTATTATTACTTTTTTTACATTAAAAATTTCTTTTATAGACTTAGCTAAAGCTTCAGCATCTTCAGGGCAATCAGAATGAGTTACCATGATTGTTTGATCTTCTGGATTAACAATATTTTTTTTCATATTATCTAATAAGTGAGCAGTAGCTTTTTTCCTACCTTTAGCCTTAGCAAAAGGAACAAGGGACCCCGCATCATTAATATACATAATAGGTTTAATATTTAATATTCCACCTACAACTGCAGTTGTTGAGGATATTCTTCCACCTCTTTTTAAGTGGTTTAAATCATCAACAAAGAAGAAATGATTAACCTTAGGTATAGTAGCTTCTATCCAAGAGACCAATTCTTCCTTTGAACATCCTTCTTGTCTTTTCTTAGCAGCTAAGTAAACTAAAAGACCTTCACCACCAGAGGCAGCTTTGGAGTCAATTAAGGTTATATCTGCATCAGGATATTCTTCTAATACTTCGTTTCTTGCCATAACTGAGCTATTAAAAGTTCCGCTTAAGGCAGAGGAGAAGCCTATATATATAATTCCTTTTCCTTCTTTAACATGTTTAGTAAATTCTTCTGCGAATCTATATGAGTTAATTTGCCCAGTTGTTGGTTGTTCCAAATTTCTTATACCATCATAGAAGTCTTTGTATTTTAATGTTATACCGCCATCGTCTACATACTCTTTTCCTTTAAATAAGCAAACTAATCCAAGTGATGTGACTTCAATTTCATTAAGTAAATCTGCTGATAAATCACTAGGTGAATCAGTTATGATAACATAATCTTTCATATCTACTCTCCTTTAATATATAGGATTTTAGCTTATAAACCTAATATATACTTTTTAGTAAAGTATATGTATAAAATATAAACTTAGGATAATACTTTTATAATATCAATTTAATTCTAATGTATTAGAATTAATTATTCAATGCACTAATTTTAATGAAAAGCTTTAACTGCATATATTTTATAAATAAAGGGAATAATTTAGAAGGTACAAATATATGGACAAATTTTCCAATTTACTGTAAAATTGTAAGGGGAGAAAATTATATAAAGTGTATGCACTATGATAGAGGAGTATATGCCATGGTTGAATTAAGGGAAGAGACTAATTTTTATGAGATTTTGGGAAATACCTTAACTGATTATGAAAAGAAAGTAAACTTGTGCAAGGATCTTCAAGGGGTAAGAGAAGATTTTATTTTAAATATAGCACATGACCTAAGAACTCACTTAAATGTAGTTTTAAGTGTTATTCAGTTACTTAAAATTAAGCATAAATCAGTAAATGAAGGTGACAAAAAGTGGGAAGAGTATACACAAACTATTACAAAGAGTTGTTACAAGATGTTAAAGCTTGTGAATAATCTTATTGATGTGACGAAATTAGAAAATGACTATTTCATATGTAATAAGGAAAATCTAGATATCATATGTTTAGTAGAGAATATAGTTAATTCTGTTAACGAATATGCTAAATGTAAAAATATATCTATAATTTTCGATACAAATGAAGAGGAATGCAAAATGTCAGTAGACCCTGAAGTTATTGACAGAATAGTTATGAATCTACTTTCAAATGCAATTAAGTTTTCTCCAAAAAATTCAGAAATTCTAGTTAATCTAACTGTTAGTGAGGAAGAGGTAAAGATAGAGTTTAAGGATCAAGGGCCTGGAATTCCAAAAGAAGAAATGGAGTTAATATTTAATAGATTCCACAAGGTTGTAAAAAATATTACTTCAGAGTATGAGGGAAATGGAATTGGACTAAATTTAGTATATAATTTAGTAAAAACTCACAATGGAAATATATCTGTATATAATAATACAGATAAGGGATGTAACTTTGTAGTAACATTACCTAGGTGCATTGACGAAGAATGCGGATGCAGCAGAAAAATAAAAGCAAATACTAAGGTGCAAGTATTAGAAATCGAATTTTCAGATATTTACTAGCTTCATGTATTGACTTTATAAAATTATATATGATATTATAAAACTTGTGAATTAAATATTTGCGGCGATAGCTCAGCTGGATAGAGCATTTGACTACGGATCAAAGGGTCGGGAGTTCGAATCTTCTTCGCCGCACCAAAACCAAAGGTGGTTAGGCTTGCAAAGGGGTGCTTGTTTATCCACTTTTTTATTTTGGATAAATATGGCTTTTGCAGGCCTTTTTTTGTTATTTTGTTGTTGAATCTAATTTTTTAAATTGTTTAATATCATCATCATTAAAATCATTTATATCTAGAGACTGTTTTATGTCACCTGTTTTACTATCAACTTTTGTATATCCTTTTTTTCCAACAACATAACCAATACCGGAAGTGATTTTATAATCATATACTCTAGGTTCAATAGTATGTGATTCAGAAAGAACATCTGTTGACTCATCATCCAGAAGTACATATTTATTACCATTTTCATCATATCCTCGTGAAAATTGAAATCTACCGTCTCCAATATATTTAAGAACATCTTTCCCATCTACAGGATATTTAGTTTGACAGCCTATAAGTGCTGAAATAGAAAATAATATAATAAGTAATAAGAATAAAAATCGGTTGCTTTTTTTCATTTAAAATCCTCCAAAAAGGCTAGTCCCATATAGCATTTAATATGTCTAGTAACTTATCACCAGGTAGTAATGGACCAACAGGACCGTATCCATCACCTTCAAATGACATTTCATTACTAAGAGTATCATTTTTATCTAAATTAAAGTAAAGCTTGGTATAAGTGAAGGTCTCCTTTTCACCATTGTCTTTAGTGTATTCAAAGGTGTGTTTTTCAGGATAATCAAGTTCTAGAAGAATACCTTTCTTTTTTAAATCATCATTTAGCATAAAAATACTTGAGTATGAACCTTTAATTCCTTTAGCTCGTGCGTTAAGTTCATTAACTAGTGCATTAAATTTATTATCATCTTTTGTAAATGTGGTTGTATTACCTTTACCATAATAAATTATGCTTTCGGGTATAGCTAAACTATGGGTATCTTCATTAGTCTTATTTTCACTAGAATTAGTAGATGTATTTGTAGTATTAGGCTTTTGTGATGAGCAAGCAGCAAATAATGATATAGAAAAAGTCAAAACTAACAGTAGTAGTGCAAAGCGTTTATTCAAAAAATCCACCCCTTCAATTTTATTTAAAGTTTGAAGTATTCTTTAGCCCTGTCATAAAGTTTAGTGTCATATGAAAAGTTATAATTACTTGATTTAAATTTGTTTCTAACTCTTATGGGAAACTTCCTCATAGAATCTGAACCTGCTGCTTCAGTGGATATATAAAAATCCTTTAAGGCATAGGTATTATTTTCTTTCTTTAGATGAAGGACAGCGGGATCTATAGTTCCAGTTCCATTTTTTATTTTATTAGAATCAACATAAAGTTCTTGGCTGTAAAGCCATAGATAAACATTTACTTCACCATATTTTTCTTCAGATGTAACAATAGAATAATCACAAAATACTTTACCACCAAAAGACTTTACACCTGCAGCAGGTTCTACGTTATTTTTAACTATATTTTCTATAACATTACTAGGTACATTAACTGTATTTAAGGAATTATTATAGATTATCAAAGATGTTATAATTACTAAAATAAATAAAGATGAAATTATTAAAGGATGTTTTTTCATTAAAGGAATCTCCTTTTTATTGTTTACAGTATTAGCTATACTACTTAAATTTTAGTACTCAACAGCAAATCTTTTAAAAAGTGTGTAATAGTTGAAGCAAATATAGAATTTGATTTAGCACAAATAAAAGTATAGTAAAAGTGGCTAATACAATAAGTTGCAGATTGAATTATTAGTGAAGTAACTAAAAATCTGTCTATATTTGGAAATGGTATATATTGACACAAGTGAATTAATGCAAACATTAGGGATACTAAGAAAATTGATAGAAATTTATTTTTAATAAGACAACTAATTCTACTTTGTAGATATCCTCTAAATATTATTTCCTCAACTAAAGCTACTTGTACAAGAAGAATAAAAGTATCTATAATCAAGGTTAAGTTAAAATTTATACTATATTTAAGCCTAAAACAAAAGGTATATATGAAAATAATAGGTATAAAAAACAAAATACCTTTAATGCAATCCATTAATATATTAGAAAAGTTTATTCCAACGCTTTTTAATGAATTATTAAACTTTTTTAATAAGATGTATAGAGGTATTAATTCAAAAAATACCATTATAAAACCTATAGTCAACTTAAATATAACCTTATTTAAGCCTACTAAAAGAAATGAGCTTGAATTAAGAACATATTTAATGATATGCCAATATACTAGAACTAAAAATATTAAGTAAATATAGTAACATATAGCTAGTATACTTTCATTTTTCGAGTATTTTGGAAAAGACAAATAATCTTTCACATAATCCCCCCCCTCTAAAATAATAACAGAATTATTATTGTTAATAGTAACATAAAAGTAAAAATTTTACTAAAGTTATTTTACATATATGAATTTTAATAAAATTAGACTGATTAGATAACAATGTTAGGAAAAAATGTTTATATAATGTTATTATGTGCTACACAATTATGATATAATTTCCATAATAGGTAAAATGTTGAGAGGTGCTAAATGAGAAGAGAACCCCTTAGTCAAGAAGAAAACTTAGATATATTTACGGAGATGCTGAAAGAACCATCCTTAAGTAGAATAAATATAAGTAAAGTAACCATAGGATTAGTATTAATAATTTTAAGCCCAGCACTTGGAGCTTTGCTTTTTTCAGTTTACCTTGGTTTTGCAGGCTATACTATATCTACAGATATGGGAGTATCAGTTTTTATGTTCAGTTGTATATTAGCAGTTGCTTTATTTGGACTAGCTTTAGTATTAGTCGGAATTAGTGAAAAACAAAGCCAAAAGGCAGAGTTAAGGGATATCCTTGATGAAAATAGAGATAAGACTCAGAAGTCTGTAAATCATGAAGAAATTAAGGGAAAAGAGGAATAGCTTATTTAGTCAATAATTTTATAATGGGGGTAAAGTATGATCTTTATAAAAGTTATCGTTAGTATAATTTTAATTATTGGAGTAATTAATCCTAGACTTTCGTGGAAGATATCTGAAGGATGGAAGTTTAGAGATGTGGAGCCGAGTACATTGTATCTTATTATGACTAGAGTTATGTCCGTAGTAATGTTGATTGTAGTATGGCTAGCAATTCCTAATTAAGAAATTATATTACATTGATTGGAAGTGGGGTATAAAGAATGGGTGAAATAGATAAAAGGAATAAGTTAGATGAAGAACCTTTTAATTTTAATATTTCAAAGGATAATAAAGTATTTATATATTGGAGTGGAAAATTAATTAAGATTCTAAAAGGTAAAGAAAGTGAGAAATTTCTACAAAGAATAAAGAATGTTGACACTAAGGAAGCTCAATTAATCATGGCAAAGGTAACAGGTAACTTTAAACATGGCAATGAAAAATATAATAAAAAAATGTAATATTATACACTAATTTGCGATATTTTATATTTGAAAAACTAAAAAGTGCAGTGCTATAATTTTATATGACATTAGAATTTACTGCAGAGAAAATGGGAGAAATTTATATTTAATCAGATTTACAAAGGTGAATAAGTTTGCAAAGGGGGCTTACTTATTCACTTTTCGCGTTTGAAAATACTTATTGTATATATATATAATTTATGATAATATTTTATAGATGTTAAGAGGGAGTAACTGCCTTTTTTGGTGATAAAGTCAACATACTGACCTTTGGTCTGGCTTTATCGTGGCTTATTTTAGTCAAGTGAGACTTTTAGCACAATGGTTTTATTATTAGAATTAAAGACCTTTATATTAATTTACAGGTTTTTAATTCTAGTAATGAGATTTCGTTGTGTTAGAGGTCTTTTTTATTTTTAAATTTTAAGTTAAGAGGAGGACAAAAATGGCGGAGTTTATTAAGGCTTTGTTTTTAGTTGTAGTTGCAGAAATGGGAGATAAAACTCAATTACTTGCAATGGCTATGGCTAGCAAATACAAAGTAAAGCAAGTAATGATAGGAGTTTTAGTTGCTACTGTATTTAATCATGCCCTTGCAGTAGCAGTAGGAAGTTACATAGGTTCATTAATACCTATGGGAATAATTAAGATGGTTGCAGCTATATCGTTTTTGATATTTGGTCTTTGGACACTAAGAGGAGATAAAATAGATGAAGATGATGATAAAAAGCGTAAGTTTGGCCCAATTGTAACAGTTGCAATAGCATTTTTCTTAGCAGAAATGGGAGATAAGACTCAGTTAATGACAATAGCTATAGCAGCAGATAACAGCAATCCATTAGTTATATTAATGGGAACAACAACAGGTATGTTAATTGCTGATGGTATAGGTATTATTGGTGGAGCATGGATGTGCAGACATATACCTGAAGTATATATAAAATGGGTTGCAGGAGTTATATTTATGTTCTTCGGAACCTTAACCTTATATAACATAGCACCTATATGGATGATCAGCCCACTATATATAATTCTGTATTTCTTATTACTAGGAGTATTTATTTATATATTTGGAGTAAAGCTTGCATATCATGGACAAGCGTGTGATATAGTATTAGCAAATGAAAATTCAGAAGGTGAAGTAGGCTAAAGAATATGCCTAATTTGATACATAAAAGCCCTATTATTAGGGCTTTTATTATTTTAGGCAAGAAAATATTATAGCTTCTTATAGAAAAATCCAGAATAGTAAAATATAATTAATGATAATAAGATGGATAAGAGAGGCGTAAGCTATGAAAATAAAGATAATAATAGCAGATGATAACTCCTTTATAAGAGAAGGAATGAAAATAATTTTAAATACCTATGAAGAATTTGATGTAGTAGAGACGCTAAATGACGGTAAAGAAGCACTAGACTACTGCATTAATAACCAAGTGGATATTGCTATACTAGATGTTAGAATGCCTAATATGAATGGTGTAGAGGCAACAAAACTAATTACTGAAAAGACTAAAACAAAACCATTAATATTAACAACCTTTGATGATGATGAGTATATACTTGAAGCTATAAAAAATGGAGCTAAAGGGTATCTACTTAAAAATAATGAGCCAGAAAGAATCAAGGATGCCATAATAAGTGTTTATAATGGAAACAATGTTATGCAGGATGTAGTTCTTGATAAGATAAAAGAAAATTTAAAAGAGGATAAAAATGAAAAAGAAGGAAAAATAGATAGAAGTTTGTTTACAGAAAGAGAGCTGGATGTTATGAGTTTAATTGCAAAAGGAAACTCAAACAAAGAGATATCAAAAGCGTTATTTATATCCGAAGGTACAGTAGCAAACTATATAACCTCTATACTTAATAAAACTTCTCTAGAACATAGAACTCAGATAGCTATATATTATTTAAAAGGTAAGCTAGAATAGTATGGTGCAGTAATGGAGAAGTGGATTATAGTTAATAAATTTATTGTTACCTTATATATTATTATAGAGCATATTAATACTGGTAAAGAAAACAGAGCATTAGTAGTATTGTGGCTCCTCATATATTGTTCTATTAATAGTAGCATCTATATAATAAAACCAGAAAAATATAAAAAAGTGTTTATCGGGCTTTCTATGATATTTATCATTCTTGGATATATGTATATAAATCCTCTATTTATGGTGTTCTTACCTATAAATATATATGAATTATTAGATTATTATGTAGAGAAAAGAATCTTCTCATTAGCAGTAGCCTTAGTTCCGGGATTGTTTTTAGATAAACCGGTAGTGTCTATATATGTCCTTATACTAGGATTTAGCTTTGTTGTTTTTACAATGTCAAGAAATTACACAAGTAGATTAGATAGTTTAGAAAATCAGGCAGATAGTATGAGAAAAGATATGCATAGATTAACGAAGAACTTTAATGAAAACAAGGAATATCTGAGGCAATCAGAATATACGTTTAAGCTTGAGGAGAGAAATAGATTATCCCAGGAAATACATGATAAGATAGGACATTCTATGACTGGGGCTTTAATTCAAATGGAGGCTGCTAAGTCATTAATAGATAGGGATAAGGAAAAGGCAAAAGAACTCTTAACTAATTCAATAAATATATCTAAAGAGGGAATAGAGGATATTAGAATTACCCTCAAAAATTTAAAGCCACCAAAAGAGCAGATAGGAATAAATAGACTTAAACTTATGATAGATGAATTTATTGAGAAAAGTAGAATTAAAACTACATTAATATACAAAGGTGATATTGATAAAATATCCTATATTCAGTGGAAGATAATAATTGAAAATATATCTGAAGCTCTGACAAATTCTATGAAATATTCTAATGCAGATAATATTTTAGTTAATATTGAAGTATTAAATAAATTCATAAAAGCAGAGGTAAAAGATAATGGAGAGGGATCAGCTCTTATTAAAAAGGGGCTAGGGATAGTTGGCATGGAAGAGAGAACTGCAACTATTGATGGTAAGATAATTGTTGATGGAAGTAATGGGTTTTCTGTAACAACGCTACTACCAATAAAATAGACCATGTAAAATCTCATATATAAAAAGTGAATATTATCATGTATGAAAGGTGAACTTATATACTAAATAAGTCCACCTTTTTTCTATATAATAAACTCATAAGTTAAAGAAATGAATTTAGAGGTGATTAAATGAAAGCGTTAGAAATTAAAAATCTTACAAAGAAATATGGAGATTTTATTGCAGTAGATAATATGTCATTAACAGTAGAAGAAGGAGAGATATTTGGTTTTCTTGGTTCAAATGGAGCAGGAAAAAGTACAACTATAAATATGATATCTGGGCTTTTAAGAAGTAATGAAGGAAGCATAAGTATACTTGGAAAAGATATTAAAAAGAATAGTAGATTTACAAAAATGAACTTAGGGATAGTTCCTCAAGATATAGCGATATATGAAGATTTAACTGCTTATGAGAATGTAAAATTCTTTGCAGGATTATATGGCTTAAGAGGGGAAAGTCTTAGGGCAAAGTCAGAAGAGGCACTAAAATTTGTTGGACTTTCAGATAAGATGAAGGAATATCCAAAGAACTTCTCTGGTGGTATGAAAAGAAGATTAAATATAGCTTGTGCTATAGCTCATAAGCCTAAACTTATAATAATGGATGAACCTACAGTTGGGATAGATCCTCAATCAAGAAACTACATCCTTGAATCAGTTAAGGAATTAAATAGAATGGGCTGCACAATAATTTATACAAGCCACTATATGGAGGAAGTTGAGGAAATCTGCTCAAGAATTGCTATAGTTGACCATGGAAAAATAATTGCAGATGGAACAAAGGAAGAATTAAAACTTATAGTAACTGATACAAGTGAGCATTTAATTAAAGTTAAATCTACAGATAAATTAAGCAAGGAAGAAATAAAAAAGATAAACGGAGTAAAGGCAGTAACAATTGAAGAGGATTCAGTAACGATTAACTCAGAAGTTGAAGTTAATAATTTAAATAAGATAATTCAATATTTTATAAATAATGATATAGAAATAAGGGATGTTGAAACCAAAACACCTAATTTAGAAACTGTATTTCTAACTTTAACAGGAAGAACATTAAGAGATTAATATAGGAGGAATAATAAGTGAATATAATAAATTTTGCTATTAATGAGATAAAATCTACATTAAGAGATACAAGAACACTTACCTTTATGCTGGCTTTTCCAATAATATTAATCTTAATATTAGGTACAGCTCTATCTGGAGCTTTTAGCAGTGATAATGCAGTATCACTAGATAAGATAAGTATAATATATAAAGACAATAGTACAGGAGAATTTTCTAAGTACTTTGGAGAATTTGTAAAACAAGCTGAAAGGGAAGGAATAAAGTTTGAACAGGTTAATGATGAGGTAGAAGCTAAAGATAAGGTAGAAAAACGAAAATATCAAGGATTTATTGAAGTAAGTAACGATAGTGTTAAATTATATGAAAATGATAGAACTTCAATAGAGGGTAATATCGTAGAAGCAATGTTAAAAGGTTTTATAGATAAATATAAATTAGTTTCTGAAGTGGTAAAAGTTAAACCGCAGGGGGTTGGAGTAGTAGTTAATGATAATAGTGAAGGAAGCTATATTAAAGAGTCTTCATTAAACTCAAAAGGTGCCCCAGGAGCTATAGATTATTACTCTATAGCTATGACAACTATGATAGCTCTATATGGAGCAATCTCAGCTTGTTTCTTAATAAGAGGAGAGAGAATGAATAAAACAGATACTAGACTTATTGCAGCACCAGTAAGAAAAAGCGAGATATTAATTGGGAAAGTTCTTGGAGGGATAGTATCTAATTTACTTTGTGTGCTTGTAGTTATGCTAGTAAGTAAATATGCCTTTAAGGCAAATTGGGGCTCAAATATAGGACTCGTGGTATTAGTTCTTTTAACTGAAGTTATATTAGCAACTAGCTTTGGACTTGGAATAAGTTATATAACTAAAAAACCAGAAACACCTAGAGCAATTGTCATGCTAGTAGTACAAGTAGCTTCATTCTTGGGAGGTGCATATTTCCCAATTACATCGGAAAATAGCACTGGAATTTTAAGCTTTTTAGTGAAGTTATCTCCACTTTCTTGGAATAACCAAGCAATAAATAAATTAATATATACCGCAGATAATTATGCAGTTATACCAGCGATAGTTATAAATATGGCAGTAGCGTGTTTGTTTTTAGTAATCTCAGGAGTAATAGCAGGAAGAAGGGAGGCTCTTTAAGATGAAAGATATATTATGGTTAGTTAAAAATGGATTAAAGGTCACCTTTAGAAAAAAATCGAATATTTTCTTATATATATTTGCTCCTTTGATTGGAATATTAATATCTTTAGTTGCTTATGGTGGAAGTAGTCAAACGAGCTTAAGAGTTGGAGTTGTAAATAAGGATAGTAATTATATAGCTAAAGATGCTGTAGATTATATGCAAAAGTCAGGAAATTTTAAAATAGAAAATATTGAAGAATCAGATATAAATGACAAAGTAACCTCTGGTAAGCTAGATTGTGTGATAATAATTACAGATGGATTCTCTAAAAGTGTAGAAGGTGGAAATCCAAGTAATATAGAAATAACTTCAATAAAAGGGGCACAGGCAACAGCCTATGTTAAATCATATCTTTATAATTATATAAATAATATTAGTGATATAAGTAAAGTGGCTGGTGGAGATAAGGAAACCTTCAAAAAAATTTATACAAACTATAGAGATAATGATTTTAACCTGTCAGTAAATAATCTAAAGGATACCTCAAAATCTAAGGCTATGACAGCACAATCCATAGGATTTTTAATTATGATAGTGCTTATGTCAGCAGGAAATTTATCAGAAGTAATAATTAAGGAAAAGCAAAACAGAACCTACTTTAGAATATCTAGTGCACCAATAAACTCCAGAAAATATATAATGGCAAATGTTTTCTTAAGCATGATCATTGTAACCATTGAAATAATTTTAACCTTACTTGTTTTAACTCAGGTGGTAAAAATAGATATAGGAATGCCATTTATGCTAATGCTGGGGATGCTATTCTTATTTGGATTTGTAGCAGTAGGCTTCTCACTACTTACTGTTTCTTTTGCAAAGAGTACAAGTGGAGTTGGAGCAATGCAAAACCTTTTAGTAACGCCTACTTGTTTACTTTCAGGATGTTTCTTTCCAATAGATATTATGCCAAAATATGTTCAAAAAATTTCAGATTTTATGCCGCAAAAGTGGATATTAACTGGGCTAAGTAGTTTACAGGATGGAAATAGCATTACAAGTATATACATGAATATATTAATAATAATAGCTTTTGCAGTAGCGTTCTTCTTAATTGCAATATACAAGTTCTATAGCAATGATGATATAAGAAATGTAGCATAGTTATATTAAAAAGAGTTTTAAGGATAGACTTAAAACTCTTTTTCTTTTTTAATAAAAAAATAATCAAGTGGCAAACTAATAAAAAAAAGAAAGGTAAGACAAAAATGAGTTATGATATTTTAATAAGTAAATTACAGGAACATAACCAAGAAGCAATCTTACTTACTGAGGCCTTTAAACCTAAAAAGGTTATATTTTTACATGGAGAGAATGAAAAAAATGAAGTTAATCATATAAATGAACTTTATAAAGAAAAATTCCCGGAAGTTATTGTTGAATTAGTAAAGTTAGAAGTTATATCCCTTGAAGCTGTTAGTGGATTAATTGAAAAATTTAAAGAGGAAAAGATTGCAATAAACCTTAAGGATTTAAACAGTTTGTCAATGATTATTCTTGTGCATTTATGTGAAAGCTTTAATATTGAAGGCTTATATCTAGACATCGTAGAAGAAAAATTATTAAAACTAGATAAGGGGCATTTAAGCATAACAAAAACTAATATTAAGGATTTAAATATTAAAGAGGTAATACAAAGTAATGGAGTAAGCATAATATGCGAGACAACAGATATTAATAGAAATAGCACATTAAAAGAAATGGCTAATATCATAGCTAATAATTTAAACTTTTGGGAAGATATAAAATATAAATTAAATGATAAAAAAATATTTATTAATGATATTGAAGACCCTTTTGTAGTAAGAATAGATACAAAATTATTTGAAGATAAGGAAAAAAGTATATGTGATAAAGCAATTGATTATCTAAAAGAGAAAGATCAGCTAGAATATAATAAGGATAATGATGGCATAATTACAGTAAAGTTCTCCAACAATTATATTAAAGGCTTTATATTTAAGAGTGGAAGCTGGCTTGAATTATATACCCAAAATATTATTGAAGAGATACAAGAAATTGAAGAGGTGAAAACAGGAGTTTTATTTTTATGGGGAGATGAAGAAGTAAGGCTTAAAAATGAAATTGATGTAATGGCGATAAAGGATTCAAAGCTAATATGTATTTCTTGTAAGGATAGTGCAAAATATGATGATGTGGCTTTAAATGAACTTGATGTATATAGTAATAAAACTGCAGGACAGGTGGTTAAAAAGATTCTAGTTGCAACTAAAGCGCCTATGAAGATTTCTATTTTAGAGAGAGCGAAGGAAATGAATATAGACATTATAATATTTAATGGGAATAGAAATGAGTTTAAAAAAGCTTTAGAGGAAAGCTTAAAATAAAATGTATATTATGGATACATATAATTAGGTGTTGTCATTATAAAATTCTTAAAAATCTTGACAACACCATTAAATTTAAAAAGTCATTAGAATGTAAAAATTCCTTAATTAATCAAGTTGTTAATTAAGGAATACTGAAAAAAATGAAAAGATAATATAACCTATTAATAATAAAGAGATTGCAATAAATAATAACAATACTTTTTGGCTTTTTTTGAGTTTACTAAAATATAGAAAACATAAAGAAAGTGAAATAGCACTAAAGTAAATACCAAAAAGTATGTATTTAATTAATATAAGGGAGCCTGTCATAGTTGGATACAATATATTATTTTGATGATAAATATTGTATTGATGCTTCCCAATGATGAAAAATAGAGTAAAAGTAATTAGTGGTATAATTACTAAAATAGAAACTCTTATTAATCTCTTATTATGAATCTTACTCACATCTTTTTCCTATGGTTTCGCCCATTAAGACTCTTGTTTCAAAACCTAATTCGGTTTGTTCTACGATTTCCTCATCTATCTTTACCGTACCTTTTTTGAAGAATAACACAGTAGTAGATCCTCCAAACTTAAAGTATCCTTTTTCTTGCCCTTTTTTAACTTGCTCATAAGGTTTATAGGTTTGAATTATTGTTCCAACACAAGTAGCACCTACTTCAACATGAATTATGTCGCCAAAGTTTTCAGATTTAAATATACTCCATTCCCTTTTGTTTTGGCAGAATAGTTTAGGAATATTCTTTAACGCAATAGGGTTAACTGAATAGTAATGGCCTTCTATTTTTTTAGATTCTAAGCAAACCCCGTTATCAACAAAATGATATCTATGATAATCAACTGGGCATAATCTTAAAATCAAACAAGTTCCTCCATTATATTCGTTAGCAACTTTTTCATCTAAAAGAAGTTCTTTTAAGGAATATGTTAAACCTTTTATCTGAACAACATTATCCATATCGATATTTTCAAAGGCACTTAATCTTCCATCACCAGGAGATACTAAAATATCAGGATTTTTATCTATTGGTCTAGCCTCTTCAGTTAATTCTCTTACGAAAAAATCATTGAAGCTAGTAAATTCTTCAGGTCTCTTTTTAGAAATCCTCATATCAATATCGAAGTCTTTAATAAATGCAGGAATCTTTTTTATACTTCCTCTAGTATCGCAATGAGCTCCATATATTTTTGTAAATAATTTTTTCTTTACGAAAAGTTCAGTTATACTCTTTCCAATAGGAGAACCATAGGACCATTCTATGTATTTTCCTCCTGCAACATTTTCTACTTCATAGCTTTTAGTTTTTCTATTATATATTTTAATCATTAAATAATCCTCACTTTGAATTATAATTACGTGATTAATTTTAGCACAAAGAGAATAAAATATTAACATTTATATGTTAAATTTTTAAATTGTAAGTAAATGAGATAGTTATTAAAAGGATATAGTGCTATAATTTAATTACTTGTATGTTTAAGTGTATTGACTAGTCAAAAAACATATGGAGAGGATAACTATGAATAAGACGAAAAAAGGAATTTTTGAGGCAGCTATAAAAATATTTTCTAAGAATGGATATAAGGGAGCAACCATGGATGAAATAGCTCTAGAGGCTGGAGTTGCAAAGGGAACTTTATATTACCATTTTAAAAGTAAGGAAGAGATATTTAGATTTATAATAATCGAAGGTATCGGTGTTCTTACTGATGAAATATCTGTAGTAGCAAATATAGATAATAACCCTGAAGATAACCTTAGGGAAATATGTAAAACACAGCTTACTGTTTTATATAGAAATAAAGACTTTTTCAAGGTTTTAATGAGTCAGCTTTGGGGACAAGAAATAAGACAAATAGAGCTTAGAGAGCATTTGCAAAAGTATATAAAGAATATAGAAGTTTATATAAAAGATGCAATGGATAAAGGATTTATTAAGAATGGTGATTCATATTTTATTGCGTATACCTTTTTTGGAAGCTTAGTTTCTGCTGCAATTTATGAATTAGTAAATCAAGATAAAGAGATAGATGATGTAGTAAATAACTTAATTGAATATACTTTTCACGGCTTAAGTGCAAAATAGATAATATAGAGTTTATATGAGATTTTCATATAAACTCTTATTTTTTTGCAAAAAAATAATATGAGATGAAAAACAAAGAAAAACTGAGAAAAATATACATGAAATCCTATACTTCACCTAAAACTAGACTACACAGTACAAAGAAATGTTTTACAAAAACCCAAAAAAGTCTCAAAATAGAACTGACTAGTCAGTACAAAAAGTGGTGAATGAGGTGAAGTTATGAAATTTTTAAAAGTTGCAAAGGAGGATCTTTCTTCAATTTATAAGAATAGATTCTTAAGATTTGCTATCGCAGGAATAATTATAGTACCGTTACTTTATAGCTTACTTTACTTGGCGGCATTCTGGGATCCATATTCTAGAATGGATAAACTTCCAGTTGCAGTTGTAAACCTCGATGCGGGAGCCACAATGGATGGAAAAGAAGTAAACTATGGTAAAGATATTACAGATGAACTTAAAGATAACAAGGATATGGGGTGGAGATTTGTTAGTTACCAGGATGCAGTAGACGGAACAAAGGGAGATAAGTATTACTCCATGTTTGTAATCCCAGAGGATTTTTCAAAGAATATAGTTACTGCAAAGGACTCTACACCAGTAAAAGCAGATATCATTTATACATCAAACAATAGAAAAAACTTCTTAGCATCTCAAATAGGAAGTAAGGTAGAAGATAAGCTAAAGGCAACAATTAATGAAAAGATTTCTAAGGAATATGTGAAAGTTACTTATGAAAATCTTGATACTGTAAAATCTGGAATGAATGATGCAGCTGATGGAAGCGGTAAGTTAGCAGATGGATTAACTACGCTAAAAGGAAACATTCCAGCATTAGAAGATGGAGTTAATAAGCTTTATGATGGATCAAATCAATTAAATGGAGGATTAGCTGAACTTAATAAAAATGTTTCAACTATAAATCCTGCTGAGCTAGTCAAGATCTCAAGTTATTTGACTCCAGAAAATAAAGAAAAAATCACAAATATAATAGCTACAGCAAGACAATTTGAAAACAAGGATTTATCTTCTTTAGATAAAATAACACCAGAGACTATAAATCAGGTTAATAAGAGCTTTACTGATTTACAAGCTGTAACTAATTCAAATGGATTAAAGGTAATTCTTAGTCAACCATCAATACAAAAGTTAGTAGTACAAATGAATCCTAATAATCCAGATGGATATCAGCAGATAGCTTTAAGAATGCAAAATGTTGATAAACTACTTGCTGATGCAACAGCTCTTCAAGGAACCTTAACAGATTTACAAGGAAAGATTCCAAAGGAATTATTAAATGCAGATGCTAATGCACAATTAGAGAACTTAAAAGTATTAACTGTTGCAGCAAACAATCTACAAAGTGCAAGTAAGCTTATAACTAATGACGATATAACTAAACTATCTGCACTTTTAAGTAATCCAAGCTCTATGCAGGCTTTAATTACAAAAATTGAAACAACAAATAATCAACTAAAAAATATAAATGCTGGCTTAGATCAAATGCTTAAACCTTTAAAAGATGCAGGCATGACAGATGACCAAGCTATAAATGCATTAAATACTAATATTCAAGGATTAATAAATTCAATAAGAACTCAAGCAGCAGCTGCGGCAAGTACAAATGCACCAACTATACAAGTTCCAACAAGCTCAGCAGCATTAATTGCAGGTTCATTAACCTTAACTGAAGGATTACTATCTAATAAAGCATTATTAACTGATGCATCAACTCAGTTAACAAGCTTAGATACTTTAGTTAAATCAAAAGCATACGTAATGGCTCAAAATCCAAATAGCGTAACAGCTTTAAAGAACTTGCTAGACAATTATAATCCTACAATGACTGCTATAAATAATGAGGTTCCATTATTAAATTCACTAGGTCAGTTAATGACACCAGATAATATTAAAGAAATTAATGGACTTATGGCAAACGTAGGAACACTAAAAACAGATATAGCTAATAATCAAGATAATCTAAATCTACTAATGGATGTAGCAAGAGTATCAAAAGATCCAAGTGTAAAGGCTCTAATTCCAAAATTAATGTCAGTTCAAACTGATATTAATAATGCAAAACCTATATTAAGTGATTTATCTTCTCCACAAACTATGGAGTTATTACAAAACAGTCCTAAGTATGTAGGTATGGTAAAGGGACTTCAAAAGGATCTTAAGACAAATGATCAGATGTTAGCTGCGGCAAATACAGCAATAAGTCAAGGAAAGATTGAGGAAGCTAAGACATTAATTAATGGACTACCTGCCTTAACAAGCGGAGTTAGTCAATTATATGATGGATCAACTCAGTTAAAAGGTGGACTTGGAGACCTTAAAGGAAGTGTTCCTGAATTAAAAGATGGGGTAACTAAGCTTTCTGATGGTTCAAACGAACTTTCCTCTAAACTTAAAGATGGAGCAAGTGACTTAGATAAAGGATTAGTCAATACTCCAGATGAAATGGGCACATTTATTTCAAATCCAGTAAACATGGATAATAAGATAATTGATGAGGTAAAAAATTACGGAACAGGCTTTGCACCATACTTTATACCATTATCTCTATGGGTAGGAGCTCTTATGATGTTCTTTGTACTTTCACCTAAGTCAAAGGCTGAAAGAGAAGGAAAGAAGATGAGTTCAATTTCAGTAGTTTTAGGTAAATATATGACACTAGGACTTATAGGTGTGGTTCAAGCAATACTTGCAAGCTTAATAGTATTAGCATTAGGCTTAAGTCCTCAAAACATGGCACTATATTTCTTGTTTAATATGCTAATGTCATTAACTTTTGTAGCTATGATTCAATTCTTCATAACTACACTAGGAGATGGAGGAAAATTAATAGCAATAGTGTTATTAATACTTCAATTAACAGCTTGTGCAGGTACTTTCCCATTAGAAGTAGTACCAAACTTCTTCAAAGTACTTAATCCATATATGCCATTCACTTATGCAGTAAAAGCATTAAGAGAAGCTATTTCAGGAACAGATGTATCTGTAATAGCTCAGTGTTCAGGTGTATTTGCATTAATTTCAGTAGTATTTGTATCACTAACTATAGTATTTAAGAAAAAAGGCGACTATATATCAGATAAGATAGAAGAAGTAAAACAAGCAGCATAGAATAATGAATTAATGAAGCAAAAACCTTTGAGTTTTTGCTTCATTTTTAATTTCCCGGAAAATATTGACATAGGCAAGTCCTAATGATAGTATTAACGTATAAAAGGTTATTCGATACCATATAATAATTTGAGGTGGATTTAATGAGAGTAGAATTACAAGGTAAGTTAGAGTTAATGACCTATAATTATTTTGAAGCAAAAAAAGAATTTAAGTGGGATATGGCGATACTCAATCACTTTATAGCATTGAGTTATGCTTCAAGAAACAGAAGAATAGAAGCTAAAAAAATTAAAGAAATAAGAGACTTCATTAAAGATACAACAGGAGTATTTTCAAAATTTAGAGGAAATAACCTATCTTTGATGTCTTTATTATTATCTTTTGAAGATAACTATAAGGAAGTATTTAAGGATATAGAAGAATGGACACAAAAGCTTAAGGAAAGAGGAATATCTTCTTATGAATATAGTCCAATGATAGCTTATACCATTTTAAAGAACACAAGCTTTGATAATAGAGAAGAAAAAATAGAAAGAACTAAACTTTTCTATGAAGATATGAAAAGAAATCATATGTTTTTAACCGCCAAGGATGATTATGTATATGCAGCACTTCTTGGATGTACGGATTTAGATGTTAAAGAGACTACTGAAAGAATAGAATATATCTATAATAAGTTAAGTAAGATGAGATATAGCAAAAGCAATGGACTTCAAACAGTATCTCATGTTTTAGCCTTAAGTGAAGATTTTGACTATAGAATAAGCTTATTTGATCATATGGTATCAGAATTAGAGGAAAAGAAGGTCAAGGTTAAAGCTTATACTCTTCCATCAGTAGCTTTAATGGCATTGATAACTGATGATGCGACTCTTATATGCAGTGAAGTTTCTGAAATATATGAGGAACTTAAACGTATGAAGGGATATAAGTATGGGGTTGAAAGTTATATAAAAACCATGTTTAGTTGTATATTAGCTACAAGCATGTATACCGAAGGAGAAAATAAGATGGCAGATATAACTACAGGGTTATCAATGCAACTAATAGCAGTAGCACAGCAGCAAGCTATGATGGCAGCAGCTTCAGTAGCGGCAGCTTCTTCTGCAGCATCAAGTTCTTAATATATTTGGGGGGAGAATATGAGAAAAGCAGGTAAAGTATTTAAAGTTTTAGCAATAAGTTTTATATGCATTTTGTTTATAAATCCAATTCATGCCTTTGGGGCATCGAAGGAATATTCTATATCTAATATTGATATTAAAGCAACAGTAGATGATAAAGGAAATATGCAGGTTAAGGAAACTTATAAGTATAACTTTACGGGAAGCTTTAATGGAATAAAGAGAAATATAGAAACCAAAGATTCAGATGGGATAGAAAATGTTAAGGTTAATATTAATGACAAAGAGGATATTAGCCAAAGTGATAGTGAAAATAATAATACTTATAAGTTAAGTGAGTCAGGAAATAGTGAAGAGGTTAAAATCTTTAGTAAAAGCCAAGATGAAGAAAAGGTATTTAATATAAGCTATACAGTAAAAAATGTAGTTACAAAATATAAGGATTTGTCTGAAATTAAGTGGGTTTTTTATAAAAATGAGGATGATGTTAAGACAGATAATATAAATGTTTTTATTACCTTACCAAAAGATATTACAAAGGATGTTAGCTTCACTGGTGAAGGACCTAATAGAGGAGTAGCAGAGAATATTGATAATAAGTTTATTAAGCTAAGCTTAAGCGATATGGGGGAAAATGAAGTAATAGGTGCAGCTGTACACTTTCCAGCAACTTGGGTAAATACTTCAAAAACTATAGATAAAACTTATGATGACTATAATGATAGCTTAGATAAAGAAAAAACTAAAACAAACATAGCAATAATGGTTGCGATAACCCTAGGAATGATATTAATAGGTGGCTCAATATATACTGTTAGTAATAAGAGAAAAAAAGAAATAGCAAAATATAGAGAAGACTATCTATTCTTTAATGGGAATTATTATGAGGATACACCAGCAGATATGACTCCAGCCTTAGTAACCGTCTTACTTGATAATAATGTTGAGATGAAGGATTTCTTAGCAAGTATATTATATTTAGCTAATAAAGGATTTATTAAGTTTGAAGAAAAGATAGATGAAGATAATTATGAGGAAGTTGCCTTTCATCTAGTAGATGGAGTAGATAAAGCTTATTTATTAAAGAGTGAAAAGTATTTATTATACTGGTTAAATAAACTATCTAAAAATGGTAGAGTAGATTTTTCTACGCTAATGGAAGATGCAGGTGAGAAGAGCTTTAGGGATAGATATAATGAATGGGTTAGCAGAGTAAATGAGGATGCTTATGACCTTAATATGTATGTCCATCTAGCAGGAAAAGATAGATTAACCAATGAATATGAAAATGAAAGACTTAAATGGAAAGCCTTTAAGAGATATTTAGTAGACCTAGATGATAAGCAAGGACTAAAGAAATTGGATGTATGGCAAAGAATACTGCCTTATGCTATTTCATTAGAAGTATTTGAGAGGATATCAGAGCATATAAGAAAAACGCCTGGATATAATGATGCATATAATCCTATGTGTAATTATGGATTCTTATATTTCTATACAATGTCTTATCAGGATAACTTTAATGATCAATTTAGTCAAAGCGCCCCTAATACAAGTTCAAGCTCCAGCTTCACAGGAGGAGATGGGGGAGGATTTGGAGGAGGCGGAGGAAGTAGTGCCTTCTAAAAATCATTAACTATGATATAATTTAATATAGAAATTTAAATAGTGGGCTTATATAATAAAAAGCTCACTTTTTATTTGGGGGAATAAATTATGAAAAGAGTAGCAGCAGTACATGATCTATGTGGCTTTGGAAAAGCATCATTAAATACAATAGTTCCTATATTATCCTCTATGGGAGTTCAGGTATGTGCATTACCTACAGCAATTTTATCAACTCATACTGGTGGATATGAAGGTTTTGTCTTTGAGGATTTAACAGAATATATGGGGAAACATATAGAACATTGGAAAAAGCTAAACTTAAATTTTGATTGTATATATACAGGATATTTAGGTTCTTACAAACAAGTAGAACTTATAAAGGATTTTATAGAGTATTTTGAAAGAAAAGATAATTTGGTGTTAATTGATCCCGTAATGGGGGATGATGGAGAACTATATCCGTCAATAACTGAGGATATGGTTAAAGAAATGAGAGAGCTTATAGCTCATGGTGACATAATAACTCCAAATGTTACAGAGGCGCAAATGCTGCTGAATATAGAATATAAAGGCTGTAGAAATATAGCTGAGTGGAAGGAAATATTAATAAAGCTATCAAAACTGGGAGCAAAAAAGGTAGTATTAACTTCTGCAAAGGAAGATGGTAATGATAAGGTATTAACCTTGGCTTATGATGGAGAAGCGGGAAGCTTCTATAAAATAGAAAATCCTCATGTGGATGTATCCTTCCCAGGAACAGGAGATACCTTTGCTTCACTTGTGGTTGGATATATGCTTAAGGAAGAGGGTTTTAAGGAAAGCTTACGAAAGTCCTGCAGCTTTATATATAAGATGATAACTGAGAGCAATGGCAAGGTTAAGGATATAAGAGAAGGCTTACCACTAGAAAGCTTCATGAGAGAGCTAATTATGGAGGAATTTGAGTTATTAGAGCTTTCTGAGATATAATTTGTAAGTTGACAGTAAAACCCTAATATATTAAAATTTAATAGTGATTTCCATGGTGTATTCTATGAATACACCATGATACAGTTTAATATATGCCTTCGTAGTTAAATGGATATAACAGTCCCCTCCTAAGGGACCGTTGTGGGTTCGATTCCCGCCGGGGGTACCAGTTGTTTATTAAAAAGCTTAGCCGTAGTGGTTAAGCTTTTTTGTTTTTTTTAAGAATTGAAATGTTTAATAAGAAATAAAAATAAAAGAAATACTAATAGTTATTATGATAGACATTTAGTTCAAGAACTAAGGGGGAAGCTAATAATGACTAAAAAGATAGTGATATTTTTAATACTCGTAATACTTATAACATTCTCTATGAGCAATATAGCATATGCTCAAGCACCAATTCAACCTTCACCCTTTGGACCAAAGGTGTCAGAATTAAAGAACAAAGAAGATATTCTTAGAAGTTTAGAGGATATAAAGAAAGTAAGAGCTACTTTAACAGTAATAAATATTAGTGCAAATACACCTCAAGGGGAATTAAAAGCAATTGATACTAGCTTACAAGGTTATATTAAGCAATTACAAAATATTAAAGTAAGCTTAGAAAAGCACGCTAATACATATTCAAATTCATTTCCGTATGTATTTTTTTCAGAGCAAATTTCATTTATAGCTGATAGTTATATTATAAGCATTAGACATCAACAAGTATTGGTAAGAGCACTAGCAAATAATATAGAAGAGGCATCAAAATTATTTTATTTAAGTTATATGATACCAGTTTATAACTACCTTACCTTGGGTGATGAAATGACCGCCTATATTCAAACTTATTTTGTATATGGTTAAGGCTTTTAGAAACGGATTTTGAGTGGTAAAAGTACAAATCTAATAAAAGAATAATGGAAAATGGATTAACTAAAATAATTAATCCATTTATTTTTATATTATATGTAATTTATTGTATGTTTGGAGCGTTATATATATTGAGAGAAATATGATATTAAGTAAAATCTTAATTATGGAAATGAGACAATGAGAATTGGTATATTAGAATGTTTGTTTATAAAATTTAACCTAATTTAAAAATTAGGTTAAAGATGAGTAGAAGTAACAGTAATAGAATAAAAATAGTAAATAATATGTAAAATGGTAAATGAAAATGTATTACAAAATATTGTATAAAATTCAAATAATTACAAATTACAACATGGTTGTTATGATATCATTTATTAGACAATATGTGCACAAATTGTTAAAAATGTGAATAATGAGGAGAGGATCAAATGATTAATGTAAAAAAAGTAGCAAAGGTGACTTTAGGGCTATTGTTATGCTCATTTATTTTAGGAAAGGATAATATATCACAAGCCAAATCATTTAATATGGCATTAGCTCCAGGTAGTGTATACAGGGCTGTTGATGCACCAGATACTAAGGATACTAAAGATTATTCTAATTACTATAGTGGATATATTAATTTAGCAAAAATATATGATGCAGACTCATATTGGGTACAAGCTAAAGCAGTAGGAAATCCTTATGGAAATCTAGAAAATGATGATAATAATATATATTCATCAGCGGTAAAAGCACAGCAAGGAGCAGGAAATGTAGCAATTCCTGAAGGCTGGAAGGGAAAGCAAATGAGTATAGGTTCTACTTATTATCTTGCTCTTAAAAATTTAAATAATACTAGTGATTATAGAAATGCAAGTGGTACATTTGGGTGGTATTAAGAGCAGATTAATTTATAATTAGAAAATATAAATTAAGCAGTAATTCAAAATATATATTTGTAGCTATGATATTATTAGATGATTTTATAGCTACAAATATTTAATCTATGCACAGTAAGGAGAAAAAATATGCTTATTAATGAAATAAAAAGAGGATTGAGTAAAAAAAGTTTTGTTTTCTTTACAATAGGTATGGTTATAGTTTACTTATATGCTATTTATCGTAATGTCCCAGGAATTATTCCTTATACACCAGCTTATTCAAATATACAAGATGCGATTAACTATGGACAATTAAATCAATTCACAATATTTACGGAAGCAAACTCATTGTATATAAATTTCATACCCATAGTATGTTCATTTATATTTGGAATTTCTTTTTTACAAGATAGAAAAAAAGGATTTAATAAATTTATTAATGTAAGGATATCTAATAAAAAGTATTGCATAAGTAAATTTTTAGCTAATGGAATTATTGGAGGACTAAGTGTAACTTTACCAAGTATGATACTTTTTTATATTCTTAATGTTTTTGTGGGAGGGAAAATAAAAGATACGACAACTGCAATTGGAGGGATTTTTGATAATTTATTGATGGAGAAACCATACATGTATATTTTGCTTTTTTTTATAGTTGAATTTATTATTGGATTTGCCTATTCAACTATAGCATTGGCAGTTTCTACAATAGTAAATAATGAAATTATTGTTTTACTGTCTCCTGGAATATTATTCTATGTGACTGATTATGTTACAGAAACATTGAAGTTACCATTACAATTTAAAACAAAAGTAGCAACTGATTTTGTCATACTAGCAGATGGAATAAGAGGATATCAATTAATTATGCAATTCATATGTATTATATTAATTTTTGGAACTACATTTTTCTATTTTTCTAGGAAGGAACATATATATGAGAACTAATGTAAATATATTTAGCTTAATAAAATATAACTTGATGAAATGTTACAATAAGAACTTAATTATTGGAAGTTTTGTAATTACTTTAATTACATGTAAAGTTTATATGAGTAAGGTTACAGAATATTATATAACAACTGGCAAAGAGGTGAATGAATGGGATTATTTCTTTAGAATATTTTCTAATCCATTTGTTTTAGTATGGTTATTAATTCCGCTACTTTTCTTTATAACATCTCCAGTTTCTAACGTAAATAGTGAAAATAAGTATATTTACATAAGAGCTTTAAATAAATATAAAATTATAATTTCAAAACAAATTGCAAATTTAATAATTATCTCAGCATGCATAGTAGGTATTAGCATTTTAATATTTTTGCTGGGGATTTATTACAGTAAATTTGAACTTGCGTGGAGTAGTGCAATATTAAGTGAAAAGAATGTTGAAGTTGCAAAAAAATACCTATTTTTTAATAATTTTATAGAATATTATAATCCAGTAGAAGCAGCAGTACTATCAATTTTAAAATTCTTAGGGACTACTTATTTAATAGTATTGTTAAGAGATTTGATAATATATATTTTAAAAAACTATATATTATCAATAATAATATGTTTTATTTATTTGCTTATTAACTATAGGGATGTAACAACACTTAGATATTTTTCAATAGGGGAATTAGGAACGCTTTGGTGTCATGATTTTAGTGGAAATAGACTTGTTGAAAATGCATTGCCTAATGCTTATAAGCTTTCAACCGTTGCTTTTTCTAATATATTATTGATAATAATGATAATTATGTTATTGATAATGACAATTGTTAGCTTTAGGAGGAGTGAAGTTGAAAAACTATAGAGTGTTTTTTCTTAATATAAAGTATTTAAATAAGAAAATGGGAGTTTACGGGTTATTTGTAGCGATATTATTTGGTTTATATGCGGTAAGTTATTTTCACAATAATTCAAAGGAAGTTAGTTTTTGCTTTGGGGATATCTTTTTACTTTTATTTGGAGGCGTTGAATATAAAAAAAGTTCAATAATTAATTATTCAACTTGGTTTGGAATTATTATGATTTTATATTATCCAATTATAGCATTTATAACAAATGAACTTGCAGAAAAAAAATTATTTGCCTTTTATAGAATTAAAAAATACAAGTATTGGTACTATTCAAATATAATGAATGCATTACTTAAGGTACTCGTATATCTTATATTAATATATGTGGTGGTCTTTATAATTGCATCTATATCTATAGGATTCGATGGTATAGTAAAAATTGATGAATTTAATAGCCTTAAAGTATCAATGACTATTAATAAGTTAATTATTAATATTTTTTTGTTAAACTACCTGTTTATGGTAGCAATTGTATTACTTACAATTAGTACTTATTTTTTAACAAAAAATATTAAAGTATCTACATTGATAGTGATTATAATAACATATTTAACTAGTTTTATTGATAATGGATATATTGGAAAATTTCTTATAGGAAATGTGGCTATGTTAAGACAAAATTCTAGCTTTATTTCAGGAAACAAGAATATAACATATATATATTCGATAGAAGTATTTATTTTTATAATAGTTGCTAGCTTAATTTTAGGACATCTTCTATATAGAAGAAATATAGAAATATAACTGAGTGGAGGATATGATGAAAGACATTGTTATTAGCTTTGAAAAATACACTAAAAATATAAAAGGGACAACTATCTTAGATAATATAAATTTGCAATTAGAGAAAGGTAACATCTATGGCTTTATTGGAAGAAATGGTTCTGGAAAATCAATGTTATTTAAAGCTTTATGTGGATTAATTAAAGCATCAGAAGGCAAGGTAAAAGTAAATGGAAAAGAAATAGGAAAGGAAGTTGATTTCCCAGAGAATATTGGAATTTTAATTGAACATCCAGGATTTTTAGAACACTTAAGTGGATTTGATAATTTAAGGTATTTGGCGGAAATTCAAAATAAAATTGATGAGAAAGATATAATTAATGCTTTAGATTTAGTAGAACTAGACTATAAAGATAAAAAAAGTGTAAAAAAGTATTCTCTTGGGATGAAACAGAGGTTAGGCATTGCTCAAGCTATTATGGAAGATCCGGAGATTATTGTTCTTGATGAACCTATGAATGGTTTAGACAAAGATGGGGTTAAAAAAATTAGAGAGCTTATATTAGAATTAAAAAATAAAAATAAAACAATAATATTAGCCAGTCACAATTCTGAAGATATACAGCTATTATGTGATAAAGTTTATGAAATTGATAAAGGACAAATCCAAAATTAATATAGGAGAAAATAAATGAAAAATATTAAGAGAAAGAATATAGTTATAACAGCAATTATAGTGGCTATATTGGTTTCATTAAAGATTATTGTTAAGCCAATAAACCAAGGAGCAAAAAAAATAGAACCAGTGAAAGTTAATATTACTGAAAATTCTAAAGAGTGGATGGAAAGATTAGATCCTAAGATTAATGAACTTAACAAAGTAGCTAAAGAAAATACTATAATTTGTGATTATCAAAAAGTAGAAAGGCAAACATATATAGTTTCAACAAAAAATAAGTTACCAATAGATAATTTGACTTTTAAATTCTTTTTAAATATTGTAGATGAGAACAAAACTGGAGAAATAGGTAGGATTATATTTGACTTAAAAGATGGAGAAAATTTTGATATTAAAAATTATAAATTTATAACTGAATTAATAAATAGCATAACTGAAGAAAAAGGTAATGACTATACAAGTTTTAACAAAGAAATAAAGGAAGCAATAAAAAACTGTAAAGCAGTAAATAAGGGTGAAGTAGTAAATGAAAAGATTGGTGAATATAATATTAAGCTTGAAACGTTTATAAATGGGGAGAATAATGAACAGGGATTTGATTTTGAGATTAGAAGGGATTATGATTTATCCCAAACAAGTAAAAGCCAAACATAGTATTTGACTCATCCAAATATACAAGTAATAACTAGTGTTAAAATAAAAAAGCCTAACCACACAAGGGTTAAGCTTTTTACTATACTTCAGTACACAGTATATAATATCCACCTCTAGCCATATTCACCTTAGCTTCATATTTAGTACCATCTAAGCTAAAAGTAACTGGATTAGATTTATCTATAAATTGGAGTTTTTCCTTAGATTTATTACAATGTGCTTCAATAACTTCACATATTTTTTCTGATGTTGGGTAATCTAGAGCATCCTTAAGCTCAATAGAAAAAGATTTTTTCAAAAGTCTTTTAAAGAATGTACTCAAAACTCAAAGTCCTCCTTAACATTAAACTTAGTAATATATATTATGCTCGTAATATATATAATGTCAAACCTCTAGTTTTATCTAATAAAATAGTCCCACCTTTTCTATAAGTGAATATCATGATATAGGAAAGGAGATGTATAAAAATGGAATATACAATAGGGGAATATGAAAGAGACGGAATGTCTTTGCATGATAAGTGCAAAAAATATATGAATTATCATGCTGTTTTAAAAATGAAAGATGGAAAGATGGTTGATGGAATCATTGTAGGCATGGATGAGGATAACATTATCATGCTGATTCCTGAAGATGTAATGGAAGAATATAATGACGACGATAATTATGGGCAGCATAGACAATTTGGCGGCTTTGGACATGGGGGGCCTGGAAGGTTTAGACGTTTTGGAAATAGGAGTTTCCCATTTGCTACTTTAGCAGCTTTATCCTTATTCCGTTATCCATACTACTATCAATACCCATATTACTATCCATATTATCCATACTACTATCAATATTATACTTATTAAAAATAATACGTAATAAACATAAGCCTAGTATCAGTAGGATTGATGAATAATAGATAAAAAAATGAACATTATCATTAAAAAAGCTTAATCATTAGTATTAAGCTTTTTTAATTTGTAAAATATTTGAATCCCTAGTTAATACCAGATATAATTAAACAAAGGCAATATATTACAACATGATGATATAATTAAATATCTTATTGGGGGGATAAAGTTGAAGAAATTATCAGGTATTTTAATTCTAATCATGCTATTAATACTTACTGGGTGTGCAAACAAAAAGGTTACTAAGATCAGCTATACCTATAAAGGAGAAAATGATTATTGGATTGCTGAATATAAAGTTAGTGGAAATAAGGTAATTACAGAAAAGAAGGATAAGAGTGAATATAAGAATGAGGCTGATAATGCTTTAACAGTAACTTATAAAAAAGATGTATCTGAATTATCTTCAGTGAAACATTTAGAAATATCATATAAAAGCTCTGCTGGAAGTGGGAATTTAACTCAAGATTTTGATGATAATACACCAATGGGAAAGACTTATACACTTAAATCAAGTAGTGTAGGGGCATATGTTGAGAGTGAAGATGAAATAATAAAAGTTGATATAAATATAGATGGAAAGATTCAAACCATTGAATTAAAGAATCCTAAATAAATGTAATTAAACAAGGGAGGTCTAAATTAAGTAGACGTCCCTAAAGTTTTTATTTATCAACACTTTTCTTTAACAGAGCATTAGTATTTTAAAAACCCATCTTACTTTTCACCTTATTACAGTTTTCTTCAGAAGTAAGCATTTCTAATAGCTTAAAAGCAACAGGGAAAGCTGTTGAAGGATTATAAGAAGTAATTATATTTTTGTCTACTACAATTGGTTCGTTAGGTATAACATTAACCTTATATTCTGCTAACTCTTTTTGTCTTATGCCGTTATTTAAATTATAGGTTGTGGCGTTTCTATTAACTAAAACTCCACTTTTACCTATGGGTAATGCTGCAACGCAAATAGAAGCTATTATTTTACCTGCCTTGTCAAATTCTCTAATTATATTTAAGAAATCTTCACTATAAGCATCTTCATAAAAGCCAGCTTCCTCAAAGCCTCCTGGTATAGCAAGGGCATCAAACTCATCAATATTAACTTCATTTATAAGCATTTCTGGAATTACCGTAAAGTTAAAAGTACACTTTAGTTTCTCTTTTAGTCCAACAGTTACTAGTTTAGTTGATCCATCCCCATCTGTTTCATTCCATCCAATAACATCTGTAAAAACACTTGCTTCTACAGCCTCAAACCCATTAGCAAGAAGCAACAATACCTTTTTCATAAATATCCCCCTTTATCTTCAATGTATTAGTATATTTTAACATAATTATTAATTTTTATAAAAAATACTATTTTCCTTGTATTAAATATTTACTGTTTGTCCATAATCATAACGAGGTGATGATAATGGATGAAGAATCTTTAAGTGCATTAGTAGTTTTTTCAGTTGCATTTATACTTCTTTTGGTTTTAGCTTTAATGGATATAGCATTAATGGTATTTATACTTGGAACTTATTAAAATATACTATATTTTCACATTAGAGATTTATATAATTAATATATAAAGTTTTAATGTGGCGAGGTAGTTATGAATAAAAAACTAAGTTTAAAACTTACTCTGTTTTCTTTAATATATATAGTAGTACTTATTTTTGATTATTTAAGGCATGAATATCTTTCAAGAACTTCTTTTAAGAATTATTCATGGCTTTCTTATTTTATATATAATTCTAAGGGTGATTTTAAATATTCCTTAGATGTTATCATATCTTTTATTTTGTTTGTTTTTGTAATTTTTTATTTTATTAGAAACAAACGATTTAATAATTGGATTTTTATAATTTTCCCTATAATTTTTATTATTCTACATATAATTTCTCTTTTGTAGTTTTATGAAAAAAAGAGTAGATATCTTTATATAGATACTACTCTTGATTTTTTCATTAAATTACATTTATTTTGTTTTCAGCATTTCATGACATTTATTGCAAGGAAAATCATTTTCAATGCAAATATCAATATTACAGGTTGAAGTCTTCTTTATATATCCAACTCCCCATTCCATAATATGAGACATTACTGGAATAAAGCTTACGCCTATACCAGTTAAGGAGTATTCAACCTTTGGAGGGACTTCTCTATAAACTTCTCTATGAATAAGACCATCATGTTCGAGTTCTCTTAACTGCTCAGTAAGAACTCCCCTTGAGATTGTCGGAATAAGTCTTTGAAGTTCATTAAATCTTCTTGTCTTATTATGTAAAATCCATAAGATTGTTAGTTTCCACTTCCCCATAAGAACATTTTGAGTTACTGTAACTGGACAAAGAACAGAATTATTATCCAAGAAAAACCGCATCCTTCCTTAATAGTCTTATTTACATGACTATGTCATATAAACCTACGTACTTGTAATATGATTACTTTGATTTTACCATAATACTTATAATAAATATTTAAATTAATGAGGTAATTAAAATGGAAGAAGTATTAAAGTTATTAAAAGAAAATCCTAATGGATTTTTAGCAACAGTGGATAGTGGAAACCCTAGAGTAAGACCTTTTGGTTTTATTTTAGAGGAGGAAGGAAAGCTATATTTTTGTACAAATAGCTTGAAAGAAGTCTATAAACAGCTATTAGAAGTACCTTATGTAGAATACTCAATTATATCAAAGGATATGATAACTCTTAGAGTAAGTGGAGAAATAAGATTCACTGAAGACTTAGGTATGAAAGAGAAGATACTTAATGTATTTGAACCTATAAAAAAGGGATATAAGACTGCGGATAATCCTATATTTAAAGTGTTTTATATTGAACATGGAACTGCAACTATTGCAGATTTTTCAGGAAATCCCCCAAAGAAAATAGAATTTTAGTATAAAAAATTAGTAGTTCCACAATTGAAGTAGGAGCTACTATTTTTTATATTATCTTATAACTGTAAGTACTCCCGAATCCATTTCGCATACGGTATCGCAAAGCAAGTCGATGTCCTGAGCATTATGGCTAGCAAGTATGATTGTTTTTCCTTTTGTTTTTAAATCCTGAAGTAAGGCTCGTATGTCTGCTATACCTTTTTTATCTAAACCATTAAAGGGTTCATCTAGAATTAATAAAGATGGGTCTTCCATTATGGCTTGGGCTATACCAAGTCTCTGACGCATTCCTAGAGAATACTTGCTTACAGGTTTTTTCATTTCGGGATCTAAACCTACTAGCTTAAGAGTATCTTTTATAATTTCATCTGAGATTTTTCGCTTAAGTGAGGCAAGTAATTTCAAATTATTCATTCCAGATAGTTGAGGTAAAAAGCCAGGAGTTTCTATAATTAGACCTAAATCTTGTGGAAAGTCCATATCTTTACCTACTTGTTTATCTTGTACTAAAATTTTTCCTTTAGTGGGAACTAAAAATCCACAGATACATTTCATAAGCACAGTTTTTCCACTACCGTTATTGCCTACTATTCCATGAATTTTCCCTTTTTCAAAATCATGACTTACATCACTTAAGATTTGTTCTTGCCCAAAGTTTTTAAAAATATGTTCTATATGAATTGCAGTACTCATTTTTATACCTCCGTACCAGTAAAATTAAAGTTGTAATTTCTTATACATCTAAGAGTTATCCCAAAACATATTAAAATTAGAAGGATGAATATCAAACAGCTTTGCCACAGGGTAGGTAATAAGTCATACCCAAAGTTATGCATGTTATAAGTAGCATGATTTAAGGGAGAAATCCATCCTATTGCAACATTTGCTTTATACATTAATTCATCAGGTAAATTAAATATAGCTCTAATCAATTGGGGATTAAGTATAAATCCATATAAACTAAAGATAAATACTCCAACAACACTTAAAGATTGGCCTTTTATGATATTTAGCATTAACATCATAAAAGCCATAAGTAGAGTATAAAGTAACATTAATAAGAATATGGTAAACATTGTTTCATATGGTGTAGACATTTCTAAAGTCTTAACAAGAGAAGGAAGAGCTATAGTTTTGCCTGAATCAGAGTAGCTAAGTATTGCAGCAGTATCACTCCACATATTGCTTATAAAGGAGTTACTCATGCATAATAGCACCGTTGAGAACAGGATAAAAATTAAATATACGCCTGTTGCAAGCACTACATATAATGATTGCCCCATAAGCCAAGTTTTTCTGTCAATTCTCATTAGGTAAAAGGGAACTCCGGCACCTAAAAACGGTATATCTGCAAATAATAAAAGTAGTAAGAGTGAAGAAAGTAAAATAGAATTACTATCACCAAAAGTCCAAACAAAGGCTTCTACAAGTTGCATGGTAGTATTATATTCATGAGCAAATCGCACAGTTTTATCAGATAGTAAAAAACAAAGTATAAAAGCTAATGCAAAAGTTACTATAATACGAGGGTTCTTGTGCCATCCCCTAAAATTGTAGGCAGCAACAGAGCCAACCTTTCTAAGCTTATCCATTAATTAATTTCCTCCTTGCAAATATTCCAAAAGCTAAACTAAGTAGTATAGCAAATAATAATAAAAAGATAATAAGTCCTCCGTTGCCTAGTGGCCATAAGTGAGTAGGATTAAGCCATTCCTTTGGATAGAGGTAGTAGAAGAAATCAAGATATCTTTCATAAATTATTACAAGCACATAATAGATGATAAATGGTGAAGAATAGGCAATATATCTACTTTGAGTAAAGCTTGCAAGAGTAAAACCAACTAGTGACCAAAACATCCCAGAGAAAAAGAAAATATATAATTTCTCAAGCAGAATTATCAAATATGAGGTAGCGATAGCTCCCTCTATAGAAGGCCCTTCCATATGAGTAATTACTAGTGAGGAAAAAATATAGGAAATTATAATCCCCAAGGAGATAACTAGACCTCCTGACAGAGTACATGCAATAAGTTTTCCACTAATATATGAATTCACACCACTTCTAGGTAAAAACTGTTTTATAAATCCGCTTTGAATATCATCTACAAAGGCAGAAGTAAAAGGTAAAGACGCGATTATTGGTACTGCGAGCATAACTGGTTCTGAAGTTAGTACATTAATAATCATAAGCGCGTGATATCCACTTGGCAAAGTTGGAGAGTTTGCCAAGCTAGAGAATATGCCTTCAAGGGAAGAAAGAGCTATTACAACTACCATGCTCAAGGTTCCTGCTAAAAAACCTTTTGAGTAAATGGCACGTTTAATATCGGAACCAATAGTATATAACATGAGAATCCCTCCATTTTGTGTATTTAAAACGTAGTCTATGAAAACCACACTATATTTACATAGTATATTTAAGGGTTGCGACATCTTCGTATAGAAGTTGTATCAAAGTTGTATTATCTGAAAAAAATATTAAAAGCAGTATACAACTTTGTTACAATTGGGGTATAGAATTTATGATATATAAATTAGGAGGATAGATTAATGAAGGCTTTAATTGTTGAGGATGATATAGCAATAAATGATTTGATTTGTATGAATTTACGGGACATGGGTTTTATATGCACTAGTGCTCATGATGGACTCACTGCAGCTAATTTATTAGAAAAGGAAAGTTTCGATTTTGCTTTACTAGACATAATGTTGCCTCATGTAGATGGATATGAACTATTAGAATATACACGTCAGCTTGGCATCCCAGTAATTTTTATTACAGCTAAAAGTTCTATTCAGGATAGGGTTAAGGGATTGAAGCTTGGGGCAGATGATTATATTGTAAAACCTTTTGCTATATCAGAACTTACAGCTAGAGTAGAAGCCGTTCTTAGAAGGTATAATAAAGGGAAGAAAATTTTAGTTATAGAGGATGTGGAGATAAATACAGAATCTAGGCAAGTTACTAAAAGGGGTGAAGTTATAGATCTTACTCTAAAGGAGTATGAACTCTTAGTAATGCTAGTTAACAATAAGAATATGGCTCTTTTTAGAGAGACTCTGTTTGAGAGAATATGGGGTTCAAATTTTATGGGAGAGACTAGAACATTAGATTTACATATACAAAGGTTACGTAAAAAGTTGGGCTGGGAAGAGAAGATTAAAACAGTATACAAAATAGGATATCGATTGGAAGTGTAGGAATGAAGTTTTCAATTAAAATATTCATAAGCACAGTTCTAGCAGTAGCTATTTCTTTTTCAATTGGAGGGTACTTACTTATTTACACAAGCTTTATTTCTTCAAAGGATAGAGAAATTAGTCGTGCTTCAGATGAACGCTTATCAGTACAATACATGCTTGAGTCTGCTATTATTAGCAAGGAAATGCAGGGAAAGAGTATGACAAACTTAGAAGTGTTTTCTTCAGTTCAGGATATTGCTAAAAGTATTGAGCAGAGCAAGCAAGGTGGAAGAAAAATTATAGTTTATGATAAAGATGGGGCTGAGATATACCCTACCTTAGGGAAAAAAGATAATAGTATATCAGGGCTTACTTCATTAAAAGCTGGAGATAACCTATATAATATACGCAAAGAGGATGGAATATATAATCTTTATGTAACTGGGATAATTAGTAATAGTTCTGGAAGTATTTACTTAAGCTACGTGAGAGATATTAGTGATGTATTTATGGAAATGAATACTCAGTTACATATGTTTATGATTTATCAATGTGTAATTATATTTTTAAGTGCAGCTGTAGTTTTCATAATTTCATGGTTACTTACTCGTAATGTACGTAAACTTACAGAGGTTAGCAGAAGAATTGCTACAGGGGAATATGATAAAAGAGCAGATATAAAATCTTCAGATGAAATAGGAGAATTAGCTAAAAGCTTTAATAGCATGGCAATATCAGTAGAGGATAAGATTAGTAAGCTAGAACAATCTTCTACTGCAAAGGATGAATTTATAGCTAATTTTACTCATGAATTTAAAACCCCCATGACTTCAATAATTGGATATGCTGATATGTTAAGAAGTAAGGAATTAGATTCTAAAACTACATTTAAGGCTGCAAACTATATCTATAGTGAGGCTAACAGGCTAGAAGCATTATCACTAAAAATGCTTGATCTAGTAATGATGCAAGGGAAGGATTTTAAGTTTATTCCTATTAATACTAAGGAACTAATAAGATATGTAGTTGAGGTTGCTATGCCATCCTTTAAACAAAGTGAGATTACATTAAAGTCATCTGCAGAAGAGGGAACTGTAGTAGTTGAACCTGACCTTATGAAGACTTTATTAAACAATATTGTAGATAATGCAAGAAAAGCCTCAGAAATAGGATCTACAGTTGAACTATTAGGTCATAAAGATCATGAAAGTTATACATTTACTATAATTGATCAGGGTAAAGGTATACCAGAAGAAGAATTAAGTAAGATAACTGAAGCTTTTTATATGGTAGATAAGTCCCGTTCGAGAGCACAGCATGGGGTAGGGTTAGGGCTAGCTATAGCAGAAAGAATTACAAAATTACATAATACAACCTTAAAGATTGATAGCATAGTAGGAGTTGGAACTACAGTAAGCATTAAATTGCCATGCTATAAAGCTCAAGGAGGTGATAGCAATGAATAAGGCAGTAAAATATACCTTAATGGTCTTAATAGCATGCATTATTATTACCTTAAGTGTTCTTATGCCAGGGATTATGCTCAGTAAATCAGAAGAAGGTATACTAAATCATTCAGTTGTGATGAGTGGTGAAAACAATTCGGTTAAACAAAATCCTTCAAATAACTTAGAACCAAGAGCTGAAAGTCTTGCAGAAAGTTTAGCTAAAAAGGTAGCTTTATATGAGAAATATTCACATGAAGGTACTTTGGTTAAGGAATCTACTGAAGGCAGTATGGGAATGAGAGAAGCTATTGCTAAATCCACAAAGCAGATATCAGCTATAATAGACAAACAAGGCTTACCTAACTTAAGCGGATTTCCAGAGTCCTATAATGTTGACGCGGAGCTTAGAGAAATAAAAGAGAATAGCACTGTACTTCAATATTGGAATATTAACTTAAGTCCAAAAAATAATAAAGGTATATCTCTTGCTATAGATGCAAATACAGGCGTACTCTTAGGGTTTAAATTTACTATAAATGAGAGTAGTACAATTAATATAGAGGATATGGCAGAAGTCATAGCAAATCAAATGAATATGCCGGGACGGCTTGTTTCTTTAAATAATAAGCAATATCAAAATGCCGTTTGGAGCTTTGACAATTCATCTCTTTCAATGAATTTACTCATAAGTGAACAAGTTGGGTATACAATATTTTCAATGGATTTATCAACAGAAAGCCAGAAAGTGAAATAAATTAAATAATATGCAATTATGATACAACTTATATACTATCATGATGCAGTGCCCCTTTACGCTTTAGTAAAGGGGTATTTTTCATATAAATAAAAAGGAGGAAAAGATGAAAAGGTATTTTGTTAAGGAATTAATTCATAGAAGCATAAATTTTAGCGGTATTAAACTAATAAGAAAGGTAGCACTATTTACAGTATTGATAGCAACAATAGGATTTATGGTTGCTTGTCAGAAAGAACCTGAAAAGCCGCCAGTCACAAGTAAGCAGCAAGATATTAATGGTAAGGTAGTAGATAATACGGATGGAACTAATATATTCAATAATTTATCTGATACTATAAAAGAAGATATTAAAAATGGGGGAACAAGCTTAAAAATTGATGCAAAAGTGCAGGTGCCTAAAACATCAAAAGTCTCAGTAGTTACAGTAAAGCCAGATGGAATCGATCAAGCTAGGGTAGATAAAATAATAGATACCTTTATGAAAGGAAAACAGCTATATAAACCAAATGAAGTTATGACTAAAAAGGGAATCCAAGATTATATTACATTAATGAATGCATATAGCTTGCCAAATAATGAAGAGGATGAAATAAAAAAGAGTGATGGAGAGCCAATTGATCCGGTAGCTATAGGAGGAAAGACTAAAGCTAGATTAACTAAACAGGCTGAACCAGGAGCTAGTACTATGTATCAAAAGGAAGCACAGGAACTTTTATCAAAAGCGCCAGAAAGTCCAGAGAGAAAAGCGGCCACAAAAACATTAGAAAATGTTGATGAAAGTGATCTTAAAAGCAATGGAAAGATATATAAAGGCTTTCATGGGAAATCACTCAATGTAGTAGTAGATTCAGGAAAAGGATATGATGAAGAACTTTACACCTCTACATCAAATTCTTTAAAAGACTCTATGGCTCGTATTATAAATCACGATAGCACTCAAGTATATAAATTTCATGAATATACAGGAAGTAGTGCTAGAGGAATGAAGATGTCTTTAGAGGAAGTAAAAAAATTAGCACAAGATACTCTTAGTTCAATTGGAGTTACAGACTTAAAGCTTACAGAAATTAATTTAGCTACATTAATGCCATTAACAAAGGAGGATGATCCCAATAAAATGAATCAAGCATATGGGTTATGGTTTACTCGAGATGTAGCAGGTGTACCTACAACTCTAGACTTAGCAGAGGAAAAATTACAAAATGATGAGTCATATGGGTATGAACGTTTATTTATGCTTATTGATGATACTGGTGTAATTGAGTTTCACTGGCAATCTCCTGCAAAAGTAACTGGAACTATATCCTCTGATGCAAAGATAAAGCCTTTTAATGATATAATGGAAATCTTTAAGAAACAATTCTTTATACGATATGCTCAAAGTGATAAGAATAGTGAAAATACTGCTTATAACATAAATCGTATAACCTTTGGAATGACGAGAGTAAATGTTAAAGGCAAAGAAGGTGAATTTACTATGGTGCCAGTTTGGGATTTCTTTGGATCAGAAAGCTCAAAGGATGGGAAAGTAGATCATACTTATAATAGTTTTATGACCATTAATGCTATAGATGGTTCAATAATAGATAGAACCCAAGGATATTAATTAAAAGGAGGTTAAGTTTGACCTCCTTTATACTTTTTGGTTGGGACTATTAGGAATTTTAAATAATATGTTATAATATAACCTATCATACGTTCATATTATGGTGCGTATTTAATTATGTAATGCAAAAGGAGGTAATTTATATGAAGCCAAAAGAAATACTTTATAAGTGGGTTGATGCATTTAATAATGCAGATGTAGAAGCCATTGCAAGTTTGTATGACGATAATGCAATAAATCATCAGGTTGCTAACGAGCCAGTTAGCGGTAAAGAATCTATAAAGAAAATGTTTGAGCAAGAATTTTCTCAAGCAAAAATGGTATGTATTGTTGAAAATATTTTTGAAGACGGACAATGGGCAATATTGGAATGGCGTGATCCACTAGGATTAAGGGGATGTGGCTTTTTTCAAATAGTTAATAACAAGATAGTATTTCAAAGAGGCTATTGGGATAAATTATCTTTTTTAAAACAACACAATTTGCCTATTGAGTAGGAAACTACTGTTAAAATTAATATTATATTTAAAAATAGTGAGGAAAATGTAAAGTCCTCACTTTATTTATTAATCAATCTACAAATTTTTATCTTCCGGGAAGACTTAAGGCGGTTTCTGTAGTTTTCATGTCTACTTTAAATTGTTCCTTTAAGTCATTGGCATTATAATAGCCTTTTTTCTCCATATATCTAAATATTTTTTCATGAGTAGCTATAGCATGGTTTAATTGATTTCTTAAGGTTTGCCTTACCTCAGGTGAAGTAGTTTCTATTATTCCATTTAGTTTAAGCCTCCTTATTATAACTATTAAAAAACTTTAAGGTTTAAGAACTACTTTTATATAAACTTCTGTTTTTGTGTCAAAAGCTTCGTAGCCATGAGCAGCATCTTCCAGTGGAAGTCTATGGGTTATAATGTCGCTTGGGGCAACTTTTCCTTCTTGCATCAAGGTATATAATGTAGGCATATACTGTGAAGTTAATAGCAAAGTAATAGTACTGCTGGGATAAATCTCTAGAGGTTATATTATAAGGATTATATATTTTATAAACAAAGCTTTAATGATATAGTTGTTATTAGTAGTAATAGTTATATAATAAAAGATACGGGAAGTAATATTATATCTAAGTTTGGGATATGAGGAGTTTTTATGGAGAATTTCATCAATATTTTTATAAGCATTATATGCATTTTTATCTCTATAATGAATTTAGTTACGATTAAGTTCACTAAAAAAGAAGTTCTAATATTTATTTCTATAGCAATATTAGGATCATTTCCTTTTGGATTCATATATCCATATTTATCTATAATTCCCATGAATTTAATTTTAATATTTTGTTTATATAAGAAAACTCATAATATTGGAATGAGTGTAATATTACCATTAACAGCTACAATAATATGTGTGGTGGCTACATATATTTTAACTTTTATAGCTATGTTTGTTTTTAAGATTAATATGGGAGAAAACTATAGAGAAACAAATATTTATTATGTCTTGATAGTTTTAATTTTCCCACTGATAATTGTAATAAGTAGTGTTATTGGAATGATAATAAACAGAAAAAATGTTGAACAAGCCCTAAAATTTAAAAATAGACCCCTATATTTAATTATTGCTATGTTAGTCTTCACGCTTATAGTTTTTTATATAAATATAATAATTGAGGATAATAGTGAAGCAACTAATAGAGCTGCCAAGATAAATGTAATATTATTTCTAGTATATTTTGGGATTCTTATAGCAATAATGTATGTATTGCTTAGAGGGGTAACTAAAGATTTAGAAATTAAAAATAAGCAAACACAGATGCAAAATCTGCAAGAATATACGGTAAATCTTGAACGACTATATTCAGAAATGAGAGCATTTAGACATGATTATATAAATATAATATCCTCTATGATAGGGCATATGGATACTAATGATATGGAAGGCTTAAAGAAGCATTTTTACGGTAATATTATTCCCTTAAGTGCAGGTATGGAAAATAATAATTTTAAAATAGGACACTTAAAGAATATTGAAATACCAGAGGTTAAAGGCTTGCTATCTTCTAAACTCGTTAGAGCACAAGAAATAGGCATAGATGTAAATATAGATATAGCTGAGAGAATAAGTGAAATCAAAATTAACGTAATAGATGCAACTAGAGCACTAGGTATATTATTAGATAATGCAATAGAAGCAGCCCAAGAGTGTGAAAAACCCAAGTTAGATATAGGCTTTGTTAGGGTATATGAAACTCTTCTTATCGTAATTAAAAATAATTGCGTAAGTGTCCCTAAAATATTTGAGATAAATAAAAAAGGCTTTTCAACTAAAGGAAAAAATAGGGGATTGGGACTTAGTAATTTAAGAGAAATAATTGATAAATATGATAATGTTTTTTTAGAAACTAATATAAAGGAAACGGAGTTTATACAAAAGCTCACTCTAAGCTAGAGTGAGCTTTTTACAATTAGGGCATTAGATGTTTATTTTTGTATTTGAACTTAAAAATTATATAAGCTATGAAGTTTGGAATAATGTGTATACTCTGAGTGTTAGCGTGAATATTAAGCTCTTCAAAGGACATTTCATCGTATAGTTTTGCCTGAGAACCTGCTCTTAGCTCCTTTTCATATAAAGAAACTAAATAGTGGTATTGAAGTGGTATCATCAAAATTAAATATAGTGCAAATATTCCAATAAGAATATAAACAAAAACTGGACTCATAACCATACCTCCACACTTTTTCGAATAACTCTTTATAAGTTATATTATACCATATGAATATCAAAGATAAAAGATTCAAAGTAATTTTTATGATAATTAAGACAATCTTAATATAATAAAATTATGAAAAAAGATAAGGAATTATGTATAAATTAATATCTGTTTTTGCGTTTATTACTATAAATTAGTCTTTTACTACAAATAGAATAAATGGTACCAAATAGGTGTTAAAATAAGAGCGGAATCTATAATTTCAATTTTATGGTATAGATTAGAGAGAATATATGGGGGAATATAATGGTGGCCAGGTTAACAATTAATACACCAGACTCAAGGAAAGATGAATTTGATATATACATAAATGAAAGAATGGTTAAACTACAGAATAAAAATTGTTATGAAGTCCTAGAAATAAATAAAGATAGATGTAGAATAAAAGTTATAAAAAAGCATGTATGTGATTATGATAATTGGATTGTTAAAGGGCTTTTAGGATTTATGAAAGATATGGTGTCAAAAGCAGGAATATATTCAAGAAAAGGCGATGTGATAGGAATATTTAGAGCAGTTTGTGAAGGGGTTCTTATATTAGATGGTGATACAGATTTAAATATAAAATTAGATAGAAATAGAATATATTTCGCATCTAATGCAGAGGGTTTTTTAATTAATGTGAGTACTGATAATAAAAAATCAATATGGAAAGAAGAAATGAATAGGTTAGAGTTTCCTGAGTATCTAAGAAAAAGATGGGATATTATAAAAATACCTTTCTTAATATTGGCGACAATTTTATTAATATTGTTTTCCATTATTCTAATAAATGAACTAAAATTCTTAGTTAGATAAAAACTTTATTCAAAAGTTCTAATAAAATATTCAATAAAAGAGGTGGGTTTATCCCATCTTTTTTATTGCGTTTATTTCAAGCATAATAAGAATAGGAAGATTATATATACCTAATAAAAGTATAGACATTTAAAAAATAAATTCATATAATAAGGGTGTTAATAATATAAAATAGAAGTTAATACTTATTAAAGAATGGAGGGTCAGAGATTGAAATACAATTTTCCTGAAAACTTTTGGTGGGGGGCTGCTACTTCAGGACCACAATCAGAAGGAAGATTTAACAAGAAGCATAGAAATGTATTCGATTATTGGTATGATATAGAACCTAGTGAATTTTTTGATGAGGTTGGACCCAATATAGCATCTAACTTCTATAATAGCTATAAATCAGATTTAGAAATGATGAAAAGTATTGGCTTTAATTCTTTTAGAACATCAATTCAATGGACTAGATTGATAAAGGATTTTGAGACATTAGAAGTTGATTATGATGGCGTTAATTTTTATAACTCAGTAATTGATGAATGTATAAAAAATGGAATGACACCAGTAATGAATCTTCATCATTTTGACTTGCCAATTGAATTATATGAGAAATATAGCGGATGGGAATCAAAATATGTTGTGGAGCTTTTTGCTAAATTTGCAAGAAAGGCATTTGAACTTTTTGGAGATAGAGTGAAGTATTGGACAACATTTAATGAACCTATAGTTATAGTGCAAGGACAATATATAGGAGAATTTCATTATCCAAAGATAGTTGATGGAAAAAAAGCTATGCAGGTAGCTTTCAATTTAAATCTTGCGTCAGCTAGAGCTATTGAGGAATTTAGAAAAGTTGAGCACAATAAGGATGGAAAGATAGGAATAATATTAAATCTTACTCCAGCATATCCAAGATCAAATTCAAAAGAAGATTTACTTGCAGCAGATTATGCAAATAAGTTCCATAATGAATTGTTCCTTGATCCAGCAGTTTTAGGTAAGTTTCCTGATGGAATAGAGGAAACACTTAAAAATGATGGGGTGCTATGGGAAGCTACTAGTGAGGAATTAAATATTATAAAGAGCAACAAAGTTGATTTCTTAGGAGTTAATTACTATCAACCTATTAGAGTAAAGGCTAGAGAAAGTGAATTTGATTATTCTAACGGATGGTTCCCAGATAAATATTTTGAAGAATACGAAATGCCAGGAAGAAGAATGAACCCTCATAGAGGGTGGGAGATATATCCTGAGGCCATTTACGATATAGCAATAAATATTAGGAATAATTATGGGAATATCCCTTGGTATATTTCTGAAAATGGAATGGGTGTACAAAGTGAAGAAAGATTCTTAAATGCAGAAGGAGTCATTGAAGATGACTACAGAATAGATTTTATAACTGAGCATCTACAGTTTTTGCATAAGGGAATAGAAGAAGGAAGTAGTTGTTTTGGATATCATTTATGGACACCTATAGATTGTTGGTCATGGATAAATGCTTATAGAAATAGATATGGATTTATCTCTTTAGATTTAAAAACTCAGAAAAAGACTATTAAAAAGTCTGGATACTGGTTTAAAGAAGTTACTGAAAATAATGGATTTTAATTAAGTTATAAAGTAAAAACGAGAGAATTTAAGATTAATTCTCTCGTTTTATATTAATTATCTTACTATTACAGTTTCAAAAGCAAAACGATCATACCTATGTATTGATATAGAATATTCAAAGGCAGTACCATTTTCTAGATAAGCAACTTGTTCAACAACTGCTACTGGATCATCTGCTTTAAGTTTTAAATACTTTTGTTCAAGTTCATTTGACTTTCTAACTCTAATAGTTCTGTGAGAACTTTGAACCTTAAGACCAAGATCTGATTCAATATAAGAATAAATTGATCCCATAGTATGCTGCTTCCTAAGACCAGGAACCAGGTTTATCGGCATAAAGGTATGTTCAATAACATAAGGTTCTTCATCAACATATCTTACTCTTAATAAATTATATACAAATTCTTCGCTTTCTAAGTTAAGCTTTTGTGTAACTTCTTCATTACTAGAAACAACATCAAAGGTAATAAGCTCACTGGTTACCTTGCGGTCACTATATAAAGCAGTAAGACCTCTAAATTGATTAGAAACCAAAAGTCTATTCATATCTATATTACTAATGCTTTTAACAAATGTTCCAGAACCTCTTCTTTTGACAATCAGCCCTTCAGCTACTAAAATATCTAAGGCTTTTTTTACTGTCATTTTGCTTGCGTTGTATTTTATACATAAATCTTTTTCAAAAGGCAATTGCTCATTGGCTTGAAGCACGCCTTTAACAATCTGAGTTCTAATATCATTTGCAATTTGTGTATATTTTGTCATAGCAATCTCCCTAAAATATAAATATTATATAAATTAATAGGTATATACTTAGATAATATCACAATATATCTAGAACATATACTTATATTTATTAAAAATAAGGGATTATCAATAAATAAGCCAATTTTATTTATTGATATCAGCTAAATTCACTATACTTATTTATAGACAAAACAAAAAGAGTACCGCAAAGATAAAATCCTTCCCCAAGAATTTTAACCTTAAAGTACCCTTTTCATTTTGGGAGAAAAATTATATTTAATCAACAGTGTAGACTTAATTAAATATTTATATTGTTACCCTTAACCCCTATACCAAAAAGTGCTTTTTTCTGGTTTATAAATACACCCATAAGAATTGGCAGAATTAAAGATATTAATATGCTTAAATTAAACCCATTTAAAATCAATGAGTATATAGTGTTGAGTGTTACTGAAGTAAAGTAAAGGAAAATGCCTATAACTTTTTTAAATAATATAAAAATAATACCGGTTATTATGATTAAAACCAATATGGCAGTTAAAATTACTTGTCCAAAACTGATTTTGGCAGCTCCTTCTGCTCCGGCAATTTGTACGATTTGATCTTTAAGTAAATAAGTAGATGTTAGTAAAATTATTGATAAGATGCTGAAAAATAATTGGAGTACAACAACAGCTATTATGCCACCACCTAGGGTTTTATCTTCGTAATTTTCCATACTTATTTTTCACCTCTTCTTGCACAACCTATTTTATTTACTCCTTATGTGAATTATAGCAAGAATATCATAGCTTGTTTCAAAAAAGTAATAAGTGATGTTTTTTTTGTAATAACCGTTCTAAATTTATATTTATATGCAAATAAAATCAGATAAATAGCTATATTCCCTTATAATTACCTAATTCAAAAGAAGCCTTTATATACACACAAACTTCCAGACATTTTTCTTCTTGATAATATATGGAAGACATATGGTATAATAAAATTGTGCTGTAATCATGATGGGGGGGAGTAAGTCTTGCTCAATGTATTTATTTGTGAAGATGATGCAAGTCAAAGGGAAAATTTTAAGAGAATAATAGAGAACATAATTACAATAGAAGATTTTGATATGTGGTTAGCATTAGAGACTGGAAATCCAAACGAATTGGTAGAGTACGTAAGTAATCATAAGGGAAGAGGTTTATACTTCTTAGATGTAGACTTAAGTTCAGACATAAATGGTATCGATTTAGCCGTGGAAATAAGAAAACAGGATCCTAATGGATATATAGTTTTTGTAACCACCCATGGAGAACTTAGCTACTTAACATTCCAGTATAAGATTGAGGCAATGGATTATATAGTAAAAGATGATTTTGAAAACTTAAAGAATAAAATTCACGAGTGTATAAAAGAAGCAGATAAAAGATATCACATTAAAACGGCTGATGAAAAGCGGTTCTATATTAAAATAGGTGATAAGGTTATAAATATTGAATTTAATAAAATCCTATTTTTTGAAACTTCTAACGTTATACATAAAATCATTCTCCATGGTGTGGACAGGCAGATTGAATTTTATTCAAAGATGAAAGAACTTGAAGAAATGCTAGATAATAATTTTTATAGATGTCATAAATCTTACATAGTAAATAAGACAAATATAAAAGAAATAGATTTAAAAAATAGAATAGCTTATATGGTAAATGGAGAAGAATGCTACATTTCAAGCAGATATATTAAAGGATTAGTTAAATAATATAATTGGTTTTAAGTTTAACTAATAGTTTATTCATGTATGAATAAACTAAGTTTCCTATAAAAAACCTATATAAAAGGTACTTAAGGTTAATTATGACTTTAAGTATCTTTTTATTTAATTTAAATCTAAATCATAACGGTTATTACAAAAAAACTACTTTTCATTATATAAATAATATTTTAAAACACTCTTCTTATATAATTAAATAAACAATATTTTAGAACACAATCAGTCGAAATTTTTGTAATTAGGAGGAGTACCATGAGAAGGATAATTGAAAATATTATTTTATTCATTTCCTTTTTTCTAATTGTACATTTTACCGGAAGATTAATAAAAAACTATTTAATGGCGGCAATGATTTGTGCGATTTTAAGTACCATAGTTTTATTTGTAAGAAATCATGTTAAAAACTATGATTAAAATAGCTTGTACAGGTAAGAAAATACATTTATTATTAGCTGAGTTAAAAGATTTTAAGTAAAATCCCTTTTATGAAGTAAGGATATATAAAGAAATAATAAATTGTTAAAATGAGAATTAAGCTTATTGACTATATAAGGATATTCTAATATAATTATTTCGTACTGGGGGATTAATATGAAAGATAATATAAATTTAACAGAAGGAAAAATAACAACAGGTCTTATTAAACTAGCATTACCAATTATTGCGACTAACTTTATTCAAACTGCCTATGGGATGGTTGACATGATATGGGTAGGTAAGCTTGGAAGTAAAGCAGTAGCTGCAGTAGGGACGGCAAGCTTTTTTATAAACCTAGCATTAGCTTTGTTTGCAATTATCATGATAGGGAGCGGAGTTAAGATAGCCCAGAGTGTTGGGGCGAACAAAAAAGAGGAAACATTAATATATATAAAAAATAGTTTTATATTATCAGTAATTTTAGCGGTGGTTTATTCAATATTAATAGTAGTACTTAAAAATAAGCTTATAGGCTTTTTTCAACTGAATGATATAGAAATAGAAAAAATGGCAAAGGATTTTTTAGTTTATTCAGCTGTAGGCGTTATTTTTATGTATTTTAATTCAATCCAAAGCACTATATTAAATAGCTTTGGAAATAGTAAGCTACCTTTTAAGGCAAATACAATTGGCTTTATAACAAATATAATACTAGATCCGATACTTATTTTTGGGATTGGACCAGTAGCTGGAATGGGAGTTGCAGGAGCAGCTATAGCTACAAATCTATCAAGAATTATAGTATTTATTATTTTTATCTTTACAGCAAAGGAGTATTTTAGTTTCAAGGGTATTTCTGTAAAGTTTGATTTTATTAAAGCTAAAGAAGTATTAAAGATGGGTATGCCGGTTTCACTTCAAAGGGTTAGTTTTATAGGAATATCAATAATTATTGCAAGACTAATTACAAGCTTTGGAGCCACAGCCATAGCAGTTCAAAAAGTAGGAGTACAATTAGAATCTGTATCATATATGGCAATAGGGGGAATACAAGGAGCTATAGCAGCTTACGTAGGTCAAAACTATGGAGCTAAGAAATACAAAAGAATAGAAAAGGGTTATTTTAGTGCTTTAACGACCACAATAATATTTGGACTTATAATTTCAATTATTTTCATTTTATTCCCAAAGGAATTGTTTAGTATTTTTATTCAAGAAAAAGCAGCAGTGGATTTAGGTACTAGTTATATGCGAATTTTAGGGTTTTCCCAAGTGTTTATGTGTATGGAACTTCTTACAGTAGGTGCTTTTAATGGAGTTGGGAAAACTTATGTTCCGCCGATTATAAGTATTGCATTTACAGCTTTAAGAATACCCATGGCAATGATATTATCAAAAGATAGCATACTTGGGCTTAATGGAATATGGGCAAGTATAAGTTTAAGTAGTTTAATAAAAGGAATAATATTAGTTACTTGGTTTATTATATTTTTAAGAAAAACCTTTGTAGTAGATAGGAGCGAACAGTGTAATGGAACGTATTGATAATAAATTATTAGAATCAATTTTAACTGAAGATATAGTAACAAAATTATTTAAAGGAAACTTTGGACTTGAAAAAGAAAATGTAAGGGTTAGTAAGGATGGTAAACTATCACTAACTCCCCACCCTGCAATATTTGGAGATAAGTTAAAGAATCCATATATTAAAACTGATTTTTCAGAAAGCCAAGTAGAGGTAATTACACCAGTCTGTAATAGTATAGAAGAACTTTATGATTATATAGAAAATCTTCAAAACATAGTATCTCTATCCATTGGAGAAGAATATTTGTGGCCACAAAGTAATCCACCTATCTTACCAAGTAATGAAGAAATACCAATAGCTGTTTTTTCTGAGGAAGGTAAGGAAGAGAGATTATATAGAGAGAAACTATCAGAAAAGTATGGTAGAAAGAAACAACTTCTATCAGGTATACACTACAATTTTTCATTTAAAGAAGAGTTTATAAATAGTTTATATAAAAGCCTTGGAGAGGGAGAAAGCTTAAAAGAATTTAAAAATAAAATTTATCTTAAGATAACAAGAAACTTTATCAAATATAGATGGTTTTTGATTTATTTAACAGGAGCTAGTCCAGTATTCCACGAGACTTATTTAGATAGATGTACAGATGATATTCAGGAGTTAGCAGACAGAAGCTGTTACTTTAAAAATATGATGTCTTTAAGAAATAGTAAATGGGGATATAAAAATAAAGAAGATTATTTAGTTAATTATGATTCATTAGAGCAGTACATTGGAAGTATTCAAAAGCTTATTAATGATGGAAAATTAGATAATGCTAGTGAATTTTACGGTCCAGTTAGATTAAAAAGTACTTGTAAAAGATGTTCTCAAGAGAAACTTATGAAGGATGGAATTGAATATCTAGAAATAAGAATCTTAGATCTAAATCCTCTTAATAAAAATGGAATATTTATAGAAGATTTATATTTGGTGCACTTATTTATGATATACATGTTGTTCATGAAAGAAGGCACATTAACAGAATCTGAGCAAAAAATTGCTAATATAAATCATAAAGTTGCAACCATGGCAGGAAGAAGAGAAGATAGCTTTATCTATAACAATGATGGAGAAAAAGCTTCATTCAAGGAAGAAGCCCTAAAAATAATTGATGACTTAATAGATATAGTTAATAAGTTAGATTATAAAACTGATTATCTAAGAAAGGTTATAGAATCAGCTAGAGAAAAAGTTTTAGACGTAAGTAAGACTTATGCGGCGGTTATTACTAAGGAAATAATAGATAGTAGTTATGTAAGCTTTCATCTTGATAAGGCAAATGATTACTATGAAGAAAGTAAAAGGCAGGATTTTAGCTTAATAGGATATGAAGACTTAGAACTTTCAACTCAAATATTACTTAAAAATGCTATAAAAAGAGGAATAGGGGTTGAAGTTTTAGATAGAGAAGAAAACTTTGTAAGATTAAAGAAAGATAACAAGGTTGAATATGTAAAGCAAGCAACTAAGACTTCAAAGGATTCTTATAGTACCGTACTTGTTATGGAAAATAAGGTTGTAACAAAGGAAGTTCTAAAAGAAAATGGAGTAAGAGTTCCCTCAGGAAAGAACTATAACAATATTGAAGATGCAAGGGCTGACTATGAATTGTTTAAGGATAAACAAATAGTAGTAAAGCCTAAGTCGACTAATTTTGGAATAGGGATATCTATATTTAAGGAAGAATTTTCAAAGGGCGATTTTACTAGAGCTCTAGAGATAGCCTTTGAAAATGATAAAACTGCATTAGTAGAGGAATTTATAAGTGGTAAGGAATATAGATTCTTAGTGATAGCTGATGAAGTTGTAGGAATACTTCATAGAGTTCCTGCAAATGTTCAAGGGGATGGAGCAAGAACTATTAGTGAATTAGTTAAGGAGAAAAATAAACATCCATTAAGGGGAAAAGGATATAAGACTCCTCTTGAAAAAATATCTTTAGGAGAAATTGAAGAAATGTTCCTTAAAGCGCAAGGAAAGAACTTTGATTATGTTCCTAAAGAAGGCGAAATTGTTTATTTAAGAGAAAACTCTAATATAAGCACTGGAGGAGATAGCATTGACTTTACGGATGAGATGCATGAGAGCTATAAAACTATGGCTATAAAATCTGCCAAGGCAGCTGGAGCAACTATTTGTGGAGTTGATATGATGATACAGGATATAAAGGTTCCGTTAAATGAAAGTAATTATGGGATAATAGAATTGAATTTTAATCCTGCTATACACATTCACTGTTATCCTTATATAGGAAAAAATAGAGGAGCTGGAGATAAGGTACTAGACGTACTATTTGGAAAATAAGAAATAGGAGTGAAGTTTTAATGGATGAATTTCAAGTAAATATCTTTAAAGCTTTAGCTCATCCTGTAAGACTTAAAATTGCAAAAAGACTTTCTGAAGGAGAGATGTGTGTTTGTGAGATGAATGAAGATATTGAGTTCAGTCAAGCAAATCTCTCACAACATCTAAAGATACTAAAGGATGCTAAAGTGGTTAATGCAAAAAAATGCGGTATGTTTATGTACTACAGCATTAAGAGTGGAAAAATAAAAGAATTAATTAGGCTAACTGAAGAATTATATTATGAGAAAGAATAAGATAACCCCAAAGTAGAATGGAAAATTCTATTTTGGGGTTACTTTTTATAATATTTCCTTTTTATTTTTAGAAAGCATTAATGAGAATATTAAGCCTAGTAATGCAATAATAGCGGCACCTATAAATAATTTTGAATATCCAGAATTTAAAGTACTTTGGAATACATTTTCTATAGTTGCTCTAGCGTCTTCGATTTGTTTTAAATAACCATCTTTTATAGTTGATAATAATACATCAGCTTTTGGCCCTTTATAATTAGGAGCAGAGGTTATGCCCTTAAGTGCTGGTGCAACTTTATCATTTATCATTGATTCACTGAATTTTTTAATAGAATCAACAATTGTGGTTACGTCTGAGTTTTGCAAAGTCTGTAATTGATCTGGAGATATTCCCCCTGAACTCATGGACATGCTTCCGGAAGGGGCTGATGGCATGCCAGGAATCTGTGGAGCTTGTGCTTTTGGAATAACATCCATTAGTTTAGTAGACATGTTTTTGCCTGCTTCAGATATAAAGCCTATAAGTATATTTGGAGAAATAGCAACTCCTATAGATCTTACTAAAGAAAGAGTTGATTGGGCAGTTGCAGTTTCATTAGCGCTTACATTAGTCTGAACTATGTAGTTAAGTGGAGCACCCATAGTACAGCCCATTCCTAGTCCTACAAAAATCAAACCTATAACCAAGCTAAAGAAACTTGGATGATTTGCAGTATATAAAGCCAAAGTTAAGGTTCCGATACCAGATAATATGAACCCTACTATTAGAACTAGTTTTGCTGAGAATTTATCTATAAGCCTTCCGCTTATAGGAGCACCTACTCCAGCAAATATAGCCATGATTGTTACGATATATCCTCCAGAACCAGATTTGATTTTTAGAACATTTTCTCCAAATTGAGGTACAAAAACTACTCCCATCATACCAGCACCAACAATAAAGCCTATTATCAATGCTAAAGTAATTTCTCTATTAGTGAAGTATTTTAAATTAAGCACAGGATCCTCAGCCTTTTTTTCTATGAAAATTAATACTGGTAAAAGTATTATAAAAGCTAATAAGAAAGGCCATACATTATTAGATTTAATACTACTAGAGAACTCATAGAATTTTAAGTTAGTTAAGCCGTACATTAGTGAAAGTATGGTTAAGCTTATAACTATACTTCCCCATATGTCAATTTTCCCTGGTACAGTAACCTTATCATCCTTTGGAGTCATGGTAGAAAGTATTAAAATTATTATGCATATTGGAACGTTTATAAAGAATAAAAAGCCCCAATTTGATGAACCAACTAAGTTTAATATACCAGAACCAATTGTAGGTCCTAAGGTTGTTGCTATACCATAGATTCCTCCAACCATACCTAAGGCAGCCCCCTTTTTCTCAGGAGGAAAGCTTTCACCTATATATGCTGTAGCTATTGGCATTATTCCACCACCGCCTATAGCTTGAATTACTCTTGATATTAGTAAAAGGGTAAATCCGCCATAAAAATCTGAAATCCCGCATAGCATAGAACCTATTCCAAATAATAAAATGCTAATAATATATATTTTTTTCTTTCCAAACCTATCAGATAGTTTCCCGGCTATTGGCATTGCAACAGCATAAGCTAAGGTATATATTGTAATCATCCATATGGAGCTGCTAGCAGATATGTTAAATGAATTTGCAATTACAGTTCTAGCAGGTGAAACAATACCTGAATCCAAAGCTCCTATAAATATGCCCAGCAAGAATAATAGTAACATTATGTTTTTGTTTGTTTTTTTCATATAAATCTCCTTTCTGAACCTTGTTCATATAAAATTTAAAAAAATGCACTTATTATTATAAGTTTAAAAGTGCATAAAATTCGTCAAAAGTCATAAATTTTTGTTTTGATATATTCGTCAAGTTGTAAACTAAGAACTTAGTTAGTTTAGCTAATTCTACTGATGAAGTTATATCACCTTTATTTTTATGGAATAGAAGGATTTCTTCTATAGCTTCGTAAAGAGGAGCCATTACATCCACTTCGTTATAGGTATAATCTTCTTTAGACATTTCTACAAAAACACTAATATGGTTTTTAAGAAAACCATCTACATATAGAAATATTTGAAATAGTTTATCCTTAAGTGAGATATCAGCTTTTACAATAGCTTGAATAGAAATAATTATCATAGACCAATCTCTTTCAAAGACTTCTACAGCAAGTTCACCTTTATTATTAAAATAGTTATAAAAGGTTCCAGTTCCTATTCCACAAGCTTTTGTAATATCTCTAATGCTTGCATTTTTATAACCTTGCGTAATTAAAGCTTTTTTTCCCTCATCTAGTATTTTATCTCTTAAGTTCTCTATAATCTTTGGCATTGTTATCCTCCATTTTTTAAATGAACCCTGTTCATATTATACTATTTGTTACTAATTTGTTCAATATATTTAAGATTTTTTTTATTGCTGGGGTAATGAAATATAAAGTAAAATAATCATATGAATATATTTTATAAGTGAGGTAATATGGACAAAAAAGTTAAACGAATGGATCGTTATAAAAAGAAATCAAAGGTGAAAAAGGGTTTATTTCACATAGGTGCATTTATTTTAGCTAATATAATAATTACTATGTGTATCAGTTTACCTTTAGTGGTTTATGGCCCTCTTGAGAATATTAGAGAATATTATATAACTACTGCAATGACAACTCTTAGTCATAAATATTTAGCAACAATGCTATTTAGCCAAGATGAAATAGATAAAGTTATGGCAAAAAATAAGATTGAAGATGATAAAAATTCAACTGTTAATGATATTTCAGTTGAAGAAGATAAACCAGCTATGAGTGAAGCTGTTACTTCACCTTATGACGGAACAGAACTTATAGATATCTCAAACGGTAAATATAAAGGTTATGTCTTAATCATAAAAGATCCTAAAAGAGTAACACTAGGGATACCTGACACCATTGGAAAGAGTGGAAAGAAGCTAGAAGATATAGTTAAGCAGGAAGGGGCAATTGCAGGAATAAATGCAGGTGGATTTCAAGATGATAATGGAGTAGGTAACGGTGGGACTCCCTTGGGGGTCGTGATTCATAATGGAAAAGTCTTATATGGTAAAGAAAATAAAAAGTATGAAATGGTTGGATTTAATGAATCTGGAATCCTGGTACTAGGCAACTACACTTTAAGTGAAATGAGAGATCTTAAGATAAAAGAAGCTATAACTTTTTTCCCTTATTTAATCGTAGATGGAGAACCTACAATTAAAAGTGGAAATGGCGGTTGGGGAATTGCACCTAGAACAGCTATAGGCCAAAGGAAAGATGGATCAATAGTTATGTTAGTAATAGACGGTAGACAAATTTTAAGCCCTGGAGCAACATTAAAAGAAGTTCAGGACATTCTTTTAAAATATGATGTTTATAATGCAACAAATCTAGATGGGGGAGCTTCTACAATAATGTATTATAAGGATAAGATAGTAAATAAACCATCAAGCTCAGATACAGGAAGGTATTTGCCCTCAGCATTTATAATAAAATAGGGTATGTAAAAAGAAGGTTATCTACCTTCTTTTTTTATGTCTTTAAGCACATCAAATATATTCCGTTGCTTTTTAATAAAGGCAAATTTATGTTCAGGTATATTATCTTTAAGGGTATCTATAAGCAATTGCTTGTTTTGTATATTTTTAGGTATAAAGACACGACCATTTACTCCAATATAAAGATGAAAATATAAACTGTTTTCTAATACCTTGTCTACTGAAGTCCAATTATAAATAACAGTGGAATAGGAGCTAGTCACTTTAATTGACTCAGTAGTTAGTAATATTGAAATAATATAATTTCTACCTGATTTTAGATATCTCATTTCCATGGATTTTTTAAAAAGAAACCTGCAAAATTTTGAACCAAAAGATATAACTAGTAAATAAAAAAAGATAGTAGAAAGGATAAACATAAAGAAGTTATGTTTAAACACTAAATATACTATTCCGAACAAGATAAATGGAATGAAGTATATGCTAAAGAATTCTCTTAATAAGTAGTCATTTGTATTAAAATAATTATCACATTGAGCTTCTACATACTCTGATTTTGAAAAATTACAATCTATTTGCATTAGCAAGTCTCCTTTTTATTTAAAGTCATTAAATAAATTTTTGAACCTTTTATAATCCTCCGCAGCGCTAAAGATATTTCGTTTTTCCTTAATAGAACTGAATCTATCATCAGGTAGATTTTTCTTAAGTATGTCTATAATAAGCTGTTTATTTTCATTATTTCTAGGTATGAATAGACGCTCATTTACTATGGTAGTTGTATAAAAGTGAAAGTAACGGTAAGTTTCCACTACTTTTAGTACTGAAGACCAATCAAATTCTAATTTAGCATTACTGTAGGTTACTTTAATAGCTTCAGGATTCAATGATATTGAAATTTTTATAGAGCGTTCTAAGAATATATATTTTTTATTTACTGTCCTAGTAATAATATATTTAAATATAATGGGTCCAATGGGTATAAAGATTGTATAAATTACAATAAGGCAAATGGCAAAACCTATTAGGCCTATTTTTAAATCACCAATATACACTATAAGAGCTGCTAAAAAAGGTAGTATAGATATAAATGATACTTTTGAAAAAATATAGCTTGATGAATTAAAGATATAATCACATTGTGCTCTTATAAAATCACTTTTTGAAATTTCAAAGTTTATTTGCATTTATAAATCTCCCTTAATTGTTTTAAATAAGTTTAAAATAATTATACCATTAAACCCATATTATTACAAAATAGGCAACTATAGTAATGATATACTAAATATTAAGATTGTTAAGCTTGATTGTAAGTAAAGTATATGTGGTATATAATATATAATGCAGTAAAGATTAGTATATATAAAAGTATATATTTAGGAGGAAAAAATGATTATTTTTATAACCATTTTAATTGCTTTTATGTTAGGATCTATACCTACAGGATATTTGCTGGTAAAGCATTTTTGTGGGATTGATATAAGAACTCAAGGAAGTGGAAATATTGGGTCAACCAATGTAAAAAGAATAGTAGGAACTAAGATATCAATTGCAACTCAGGTAGGAGATATTGTTAAAGGGGTTGTGGCAGTAGCTTTAGGAATAGTTGCTTCAAAGCTATATGAATTACCTGTTTCTACAGATATATATCTTTCTATTATCGCAGTGGTTGTAATATTAGGTCATGATTATACTCCGTTTTTAGGTTTTAATGGAGGTAAAGGTGTTAATACAACCATGGGAGCCTTTATATTATTAGCCCCAATTGCAACCTTATCAGGAGTGGTAGTTTATTTTATTTTAAGAGCAACAACTAAGATAGTGTCAATAAGATCAATTTCACTTGGTGCGACAATTCCTATAATGTGTATTATTTTAAAAGAACCTCGTCCAATAATAATTGCAACTATATGTGCGAGTTTAATAATGATATATAGACATAAGGCTAATCTTGTTAGAATAATAAAAAAGGAAGAAAAATAATATATAAGGGACTATTTCATATACGAAATAGTCCCTATGTTTATCTCTTTAAATATTTGCTTGAAATATAGACTCCATACCCTTGGACAATTGCTAGAAGAGGAATCATAAAATATTTATACCTCGTTTGAATCTCAATAAAGAAGTGGACAGAGGCATAGCCTGCAATTAAAAGAAGGATTAATAAGTTTTTATTATACTTCTTTTCTTTAAATAAAAATAATGCTGCTATTATCGAGTAGAAAGCCATTGCAATGAATTGTATTCGCTCAGTTCCTATTATAGCAATATTTAAGATTCGTTTATTTAAATACTGACATGTCCAGTAAGTTGAATCATCAGGCCCTGACCACATAATAAGAACTTTATCTTTTATTAAGGATGCTAGTTTAGGTATATTTGATACTCTTTCTTTAATTAATGGAATCTCTAATTTTTTACGTTCTGCAGGTTCTTTTATACTATATAAATAACTATCATCTTTTTCAGAATATTGGCCTTTAGTTTCATAATTAAGCCCTGTTACAAATTTCCAAAGAGGATCCCTATTAGTTAATTTATAAGGAGTAATTCCCTTTGCAATAAATATATAACTAGCTAAGTTCATTATAACTAAGTATGATAAAACAATTAATATTAAACTTGCACAAGTGTGTTTTATGTTAATAAAGTTAAAATCTTTGATTAGCATTAAAATTAAATAAATAATTATGGCTAATAAAATAAGTGAACCTAAAGGTCTATTTATATTTCCAAGGGCAACTAAAATACCTAAAATAATTGCTCTAACAGGAAAAGATAAGTTGCTACATAAAAAGACATAAATACCTAATAGGAATAAAAAGGTCGCAATATGTTCATTTGTAAGAGCAGAGGTCATAACTAGGCTGGATATGTAAATTGAATAGAAAAAACCACTTACTCTTCCTGAAGTTTCATTAAAAATCTTGCTACCTATTTTATAAACCAATAAAGTAGTTCCTAAGCAATAAAATATATTTAATAATTTTATTATTAATGGGTTAGTTGTGTGGAATAAACTCATAACCAATGCTTCATAACCACTAAATCCAAATTGATAAACCCACAGGTTAAAGTAGCTTTTATCAATGGTTGAATAATCACCACTTATTAATTTAGTAGCAGTTTCGTACATGATTTTAAAGTCAGAGGTTATAGGGGATTTGATTAAAAGTACCCATATAATTCTTGTAATTAGAGTTAATAATATTAAGAATATAATATATTGTTTATTGGTTAATCTATTAGTCAGCCATACTATCACCCTTGATATTAAAATAAGAAGTGCTACCATTATAGCAAAACCAATAATAAATAAAGGGATTTTTAAAAAGATATTTATATTTAAAGCATTAACTGAAATACTAAAAAAGCCTAATATGACAAATAGTAAAAATAAGCTAACGAAAAAAATAATTATGTTACCTAATATATTAAAAATTTTATTTTCTTTAAAAAAAATCATAATTAGTCCTCATTCTTTACTTTAGATCTTTATTTAATATAGTTTCGATATTATATCTTGGTCTTCCTTTAACTTCTGTATATATCTTTCCAATATATTCTCCCACTAGTCCAATTGATAATAATTGAACTCCACCAATAAACCAAATAGATAAGATTAGTGATGTCCATCCAGAAGTTACATTGCCTGTAAAGTATGACACAAGAGAATATATCGCTGCAAATATGCTAGCAAAAGCAATTATAAAACCTATAGATGTAATAAATCTTATAGGTGTGACACTAAAAGATGTGATTCCTTCAAGTGCAAAATTCAGCATTTTTTTTAGTGGATACTTAGATTCTCCAGCAAAACGCTCATGTCTTTCATAATAGACAGAGGTTGAGCTATAACCAATCAAAGGAACAATTCCTCTTAAAAAAAGATTTCTTTCTTTATAATTGTCTAATTCTTCTACAGCTCTTTTGCTCATTAGACGAAAGTCTGCATGATTATAAACAGTTTTAACTCCCATAACGTGCATTAATTTGTAAAATGCTAATGCAGTATTCCTCTTAAAAAAGGTATCACTTTCTCGAGAAGAACGAACGCCATAAACAATATCAAAGCCTGCATGGTATTTATCTACCATTTCTTCTATCACATTAACATCATCCTGTAAGTCAGCATCTATTGAAACTATCATATCAGATGTTTTAGCAGCTTCCATTAATCCAGCCATTACTGCATTTTGATGGCCTGCATTTTTAGCAAGCTTTATTCCACAAGCATAGGTTGCAGAACTATTAAGTTCAGATATTAAACTCCAGGTTTTGTCCTTACTTCCATCATCAACATAGATAATTGTACTTTTGTTACTTATTTTTTCATTTTTAATTAACCTATCTAAAAGCATGGATAGTTCATGATGGGTTGTTGGTAAAACTTCTTCTTCATTAAAGCATGGGACGACGATAGATAAGATTGAATTCTTCATTATATTACCTCGTATATAAATTTAGTTAATTAGTCTATAGAAAGTTTTGTCTGTAATTTACCATAATATTATACAATATTTATGTAAAATTAAAACCTAAAAATGTAAAATTATGATTTACAGAAAAATTACACATTATATATTATAACATTTTGTGGAGTTAATATTAGGAAAAATAGAAAAGAACTAAGATAACAGATGTTTTCTTAGTCCTTTGTAAGCTAATTGTAAATGGGGGGTTAAGCTCTCCCTTGAACTCTAACACCTGTACCCTTAATTTTGAAATCTGCACTTTTAACTTTAAGCTCTTTACTAGGCTCAGGCTTAAGAGTTTTCCTCATAAAGTAAACTGAAGTTATTGCAGATATTCCATCTGATAGGGGGAAGGCTATCCAAGCACCAATGACACCAAAAGTATTAATAAGTATTAAGGCTATTGGAATAAACACAACTATTTGTCTGTAAATTGAAAACAAAAAGGAGGTTCTTGCATCATCAATTGCTTGATAATAATAGATAGCTATATAGTAAAGTCCTACTGTAGGCAGTATAGATATACATATTCTAAAGGCTATAACAGTTTGAGATAACAAAGTAGAATCCTCTAGGAAAACTCCTATTATATTTGGAGTGAATATCATTAGAATACTCCAGATAGCTAAAGAGAAAATAGTAACCCACTTTATTGAAGTTTTAAGGGTTTTAAACATTCTTTCTTTGTTACCAGCTCCATAGTTAAAACCAACAATTGGCTGCATGGAGGAACTTATACCTATTATAGTTACAAACATAAACATTGATATTTTTGTAATAACACCAATCATAATTATTGATGCATCTCCACCTTTTGATAATAGCAAGTTATTTAGTATAACTGAAACTACTGCATCAGATATTTCTATAACAAAGGTTGAGAAACCTACTGTAAATATATCTCTTATTAATTCAGGTGAAAAACTCTTAACTATATTTGAAGAAGAAAGAGATAGATTAATAAAATCTCTTATCTTTATGAATTTATAAACTATAAAGGAGAAGGCAATAAATTGAGAAATAATTGTAGCTATTGCAGCCCCTTCTATACCAAAGCCAATCATATCAATAAGAATATAGTTTATTATGATGTTTGCTAAAGCACCTATTGAATTTCCATATAAATTAATTCTTGTATCACCAAGTGAGGTCATAATGTATCCTAGAACAATAGATAGACCTTGGAATAAGGTACCTATTAATATTATTGAAATATAAGTTTTAGCTAACGGATATAAAGTTTCACTTGCACCAAGATTCATGATAATAGGCTTACGGAAAATGTATATTAATATGGATAATAAGCCTAATGTTATAAATGTAATTAAAATACTGTTAATTATGGTTTGTTTTATTCCAGTATAGTTTTTCTCTCCAAGATTTCTAGCTACAAAGGTAGATGTTCCTACGGATATTAACATACCTATGGCAGTCATAAACCTTTGTACTGGAAAGGCTATGGTTAATGCGCCTATGGCATTAGAACCAATATATCTTCCAACATATATGGTATCAACCATATTATATAGCTCAACAACTAATAGAGAAATCATTGCTGGGATAGCAAACTTTAATAGAGTTTTGCTAATATTTCCTTGAGAAAATATCTTGTCATTAACACCCATAATCGTCACCTCCTAAAAATTTTTCCTATAATACTATTATATTTGTTAAAAATAGTAATTCTCAGTGACTTAAAGGTGGTGTTTAAGGTATTAATATGGGGTGTTGCAGTATTTTAAAAAACACAAAAATAGCAGATTAGAACTTAAAAATATATAAACTACCCAGTAATAGTACTTTTTTTACTCAAAAATCATACTAAAAATAAAGTAAATATAAATATATGCTATAATATTATTAAAAAAACGTGCTTGTTGTATGTATTATGTGCATATTTTTAGAAAGGTAAAGAGAAGTATGAGTTTTATGGAGGCAGCTCTTAAAGAGGCTTATAAGGCAAAAGAAAAGATTGAAGTTCCAGTTGGGGCTGTGATAGTCAAAGAGGGGAAAATCATAGCAGAGGCGCATAATTTAAGAGAAACATTAAGATCTCCATTAGCGCATGCTGAGATATTAGCAATAGATAAGGCTAGTAAGTTTATTGGAGATTGGAGATTAAGTGGCTGTGAATTATATGTTACTTTAGAACCTTGTGTTATGTGTGCAGGTGCTATTATTCAAAGTAGGATAAGTAAAGTACATATAGGAACCTTTGATCCTAAGGCAGGAGCATGTGGAACTGTTGCAGATATTTTGAATCATCCGTATTTAGATAGTTTTATAGAAGTTAGTTGGGAATATAATGAGGAATGTAGTAAAGTATTGATAGATTTTTTTAAAGAGAGAAGAAATAAATAATAATGGCTTGCAAAGATAGAATAAATCTAATTTTTGCAAGCCAGTTCTTTAATTTGTAAATTGTAGGTTGTCTATAGAATAGTTAGCCAAAGGACCTTGATATATAACTTCAGCATCTGGAATAGTAAGTAGGTCAGAAGGCTCTACAAAGTTAAGCGGTTTTTCAAAGTCAAATACTTCAGTTTCTTTTAAAATATAGGCTATTAATTCTGAACAGAAAAACCTATCTTTTGCACTATATTCTTTTTTTATTACTCTATAAAATATACCCCTAAGGTTGTACTTAATTTTCTTTTTATTAAAATCCCAAATCATTTGGCGAATTTCATTATGTTGTTCCGCATTTACTTTAAGTTTAATAACTACAGCAGGACACTCTGGATAAAAGGAGAAGACTCCTTTATCAATCTCTTCTTTCTTGAAAACTCCTAAGAAGGGGTTACGATAATACTTTCTAGTCATACTGTACATATTGTTTAATGAATCATCCAGAGCAATTGATGAATGGGTATAGGATTTTTTTGTATATAGTCTAATAGCTCTAGCATAAATAGTATTTGTAGAAGTAAGTAATATATATATTTCTTTCACTATCCCATCAACTCCTTGTCCACAATTTTAAAATATAATTTAAACACATGGTAATTCTCAATATGAAACACAATAATATAATTATATATCAATATTATATAAAAAGAAATTTTTAATTTTTAAATATTTTCTTAAGAAAATCTTAATTGTTTGGAGGTAAGAATGAATCTAGTATTAATAGGTTATGGAGGAGTGGGAAAAGCATTTATACAGCTATTGAAAGATAAGAATGAAAAGCTTAAAAGTGAAGGCTTAGATATAAAAGTTAGGGGAATATTAAATTCTAAAGGTGGGGTATTAAGTAGCAAGCCACTAGATCTAATGGAAGTGTTAAATGCAGGCACATTAGAAAATAATAAAAATTGGAGATCAGGAATTAATTATAGAGATGTATTAATTAAAAGGGAATGTGATTTAATGGTTGAACTGACTCAAACAAATAAAGAAACTGGGGAGCCAGGCCTTACTCACATAAAATATGCATTAGAAAATAATATTAATGTAGTTACCGGAAATAAGGGGCCTATATTAGTTGATTATGAAGGGTTAAAGAGAATTAGCGAAGAAAAAGGGGTATCCCTTGGGGTTGGTTGTACTACAGGTGGAGCTTTACCTAGCTTAAATTGTGGGTTGATGGATTTAGCAGGTGCTAACATTAATAAAGTAGAAGGAATATTAAATGGGACTAGCAATTTTATTTTAGAGGAGATGGAAAGCGGATTAAGTTTTAAAGAAGCACTAGATAAAGCTCAAATTTTAGGAATTGCAGAGAAAGATCCAACTCTAGACATTGAAGGATATGATACAGCAATAAAGATGATGATTCTTTCAAAGGTAGTATTAAAAAAGAACATTGATATTAATGAAATAAAAATTAAGGGAATTACTGCAGTTTCAAAGGAAGATATATTAAAAGCAAAATATGAAGGAAAAAGATATAAACTAGTAGGAAAAATCGAATGCACTGGGTATGAAACAAGTATGGAAGTCTCTCCAATACTTGTAGAAAGAGAAAATATGTTGTTTAACATAAATGGTAAAAATAAGGGAGTTAAGTATTATACTGATACACTAGGAGAAATTACTGTAATAGGTGGTGCGTCAGGAACTGTTAATGCAGCTGCATCAATACTTAGAGATATAATAAATATTCATAATGGATATAAATTTTAGTAAATAAATTTAGTAGACATATTTAACTTTTTTTTAACCATAACGAACACTTAACATGCATCCTCCATATTATATTAATGAAATAAGTTAAATATCCTAAGAATGTAAGAGGAGGATAAATATGCAAGATAATTTTGAAGTAAATAGTACAGCTCAGCATATTCAACTAAAAGAAGAATGTATAATTGCTAAAAAAGTATATGGTAGGTGTAGACAACAAGATTGCTTAACTCCTGTTGATGATGTTACAGTAATTCCACCTGGAAAGACAGTTATAAGAATAGACTCATCTTCTCTTGGAGGACAATATAGTATCACAGCTCCATTTTTAATCAGTCATCTTCCTGGACCAGCTACAGATACTACAATTGCCTTAAATGAAGTTATTGCATTTACTAATGCAGTAAGAAGTATTAGAGTAGATTGTTGTGATTTTAGCGTTGGAAACATTGCTGTAACTAATATTGAACCAAGTTGCTTTGGACAAGAAGGCTTCTTTGATGTAAGTATAACTTATAGATTTAACTATATCTTAAATCTATTAGATGCAGCTGGAAATGCATTAACAGTTACTGTAAATTCACCAACTCCAACAACTACTGCAGATATACCTGCTTTCACAACATGGGAAAAGAAAGTATCCCTATATGGTGGATGTGTTGGTAATAAGATAGTATCTACTTTTGATTCAATTTATAGCCCAGCGACAACATACTGCAATGGAAATACTCCACTAGTTTATATTCAAGCAACTGGAAATCCATTAACAGCAGTACCTGGAACCTATACAGTATTAGTAAATAATGTTCCTACAATAGAATATCGTGCAGATGTAACTATAGGTCTATTTACAATTATTAAACTTTACAGATTTGTTAATCTAAATGTTCAATCTTCAGGAGATTGTGATATTCCAACATGTGCTAATATATTACCAGATGATCCATGCGAATACTTCAACACTTTACCATTTCCTTTTGACGAATTTGATCCACCATCACATGGGGACTGTTGCTAGTAAAAAAGCCTGTTGAAAGTGGCTCCTTTAATAACTTGGAGCCACTTTTTAACAATTTCTTAATTAAAAAGAATGTAATTATATGTATAACATATTTAAATAAGAGAAGAGATGGATTAAAATCCATCTCTCTTTATTTATAAAGGTAAGGAATATCTGTAATATATCATTTATTTCAAATAATTAGTTGAACTTAAGAGTTATATTATACGAAAACTACTTCTTCAGAAGCAGAAGCGTCAGATCTAACTACAGTAATAGTTGCAGCACCTAATGTTATACCGTTATTTAAAATACTAGCTCTTACATAATAGGTAGCTGGACTTAAGCCATCAGGAAGAGGATAAGGTGCAGGAACATAATTAGTAGTATTTTCATTATCAGTAAATTGGAAAGGAATTACGTTTCTTATAGCACCTAAAATACCAGTTATTGCTACAACATTTACTAGAGTTTTTGTAACAGAATAAATTCTATCACTAGCTAAAGTAGATGTTGGGGTACGGTAAACATCTATTGTTACAGCAAGAGTACCAGTTATAGCAGCTAGAGTTATAGCATCAATATTAACTTGAACAACTCCTTCTACAAGAACATCACTATCAGTGTAATTTCGAATTAATGATAAACTATTAATTAATACTGCGGTAGCCTGTGAGGTTGCAGCAGTTATAGGAAGTGGAGCAGCTGGAAGGAATTTATCTGAAGTATAATTAGGTAATTTTGTAACCAAACTTAAAGGGTTAGTGCATCTATCAACACAACATGCCATAATAAAAAATCCTCCTTAGTTTTGTATTTCAGTACATAATATGTTTTATATGGGAATAGTGTGTAGAATTTTAATAAGAAAGTTAAAATTTAAATTATTGTAATATATAAATGTAGATTTAAGTAGGTGTAATGAATATATTAATAAAAAGGATAAACATGAGGAGTGATTTTATGGATAATGTGTGTATAATTGTGTTCTATTCCTCAAGTGCAAGTTTACAATTGTTTAAGATATTAAAAGATAAAAGATATAAGGTTAATATAATAGCGACTCCTTGTTCCGTTTCATCAAGCTGCACTAGAGCTATAGAGTTTAGAAAACAAGATTTTGATATTATAACTAAAGAGATAAAGGATAGTGGAATAGAAATAAAAGCTGTATATGAAAAAGTCCTAGAGGGCAAACGTTATAAATATATTCAAGTTATGATATAGGAGTATGAATTATGATATATCTAGATAATGGAGCAACGTCTTTTCCTAAACCTAAGGAAGTGAGTGAAGAGGTTGAAAAATGTCTAAAGGAGTATTGTGCTAATCCTGGAAGAGGGGCTCACAATATGTCAATTGAGTGTGATTTCAAGATAATGAAATGCAGAGAAAATATATCCAAGCTATTTAATGTAAAAAATCCGCTAAATGTGATATTTACTTCTAATACTACAGATGCTTTAAATATAGTTATAAACGGATTAATAAGGGAAAAAGATCATGTAATTTCATCTTATCTTGAGCATAATTCAGTATTGAGACCTTTAAGGCATAAGGAAAGGCAGGGAACAGAGGTATCTTTAATAAGAGGAGATAAAAATGGGAAGCTTTCAGTTCAGGATATTAAAAGGGAAATAAAACCTAATACAAAAGCAATAATATTAAATCATGGGTCTAATGTTATTGGAACAATACAAGATATTGAGAAAATTGGGCAATTAGCAAAAAATAAGGGGATTTTATTTATAGTAGATGGAGCACAAACCTCTGGAAAGATAGAAATTGATATGGAGAAATATAATATTGATTTTCTAGCAGTGCCTGGACATAAAGGGTTACTTGGACCTCAAGGAACAGGTGCTTTATGTATTAGGAATAAAATAAGTTTTGAAGCTTTAAAGTATGGAGGAACTGGAAGTCAATCAAGCAGTATGGAACAGCCGGAGTTTCTTCCAGATAAATTTGAAAGTGGTACATTAAATACCCCAGGAATTGTAGGCTTGTCTAAAGGAATTGAATTTATTAATAGGGTAGGGTTAGAAAAGATAAAAGAAAAAGAAATTGAGCTTACTAATTATTTAATTCAGGAGCTAAGAAGTTTAGATTTTGTTGAATGTTATGGACCTTTGGATGAGAAGGAAAAAACATCAATAGTCTCATTTAATTTAAAAGGAATGGAAAGCTCTGAAGTAGGAAGAGGGCTAAATGATAGAAATATTTATGTAAGAACTGGATATCATTGTTGTCCATTAGTTCATAAATTAATCGGAACTGAAAATAGAGGAACAGTTAGGGTAAGCATTGGATATTTTAATTCAAAGGAAGATTTAGATGAGCTGATTTTCTCTGTAAAAGAGATATATAATGAAAAAATTCAGTAGCTTACATTAAAAGTGACGATTAAAAAGTTTGTATATAAACTTTTTAATCGTCATTATTATTTAAAAAGACGTTTAACAAAGGAGACTTTAGTATCTTTTTCTATTGATAACATATCAATTTGTTGGGTTAATCTATCAATTTGTACTTGAAGGGAAGAATTTAAGTACTTAAGATTTGCAATATCCTTATCCTTATCTTGTAGTAAAAGTGTTAGGTTTGTGGTATCAATCCTACTTTCTTGGGCTAAGGTTAGTGCATCACTAAGTTCTTTGTTTTTTAACGTCAATGTATTTATAGTACCTTCATAAGATTGCAGCTTATTTTCTAATACAGATACTTGAGTTTTAAGGTTATCAATGACTAATTTTGTATCTTTATATTTACTTTCATAATCAGCTAATAATTTATTAGTGACATGAATGTTGGATTCTTTTGTTACTATTTCTTTTTTTAAGTTTTGAGCTTCTCTCTCAATAGTATTATTTATTGTAGCAACAGTTTCTAGCTTTTTTATATGTGTTTGAAGAGAATTTACCTGATCTAATAGTTTTTGTATGGTCTTATTTTTTGAAATAATTTGTTTTTCATAATAAGTAGAAATAGATTCATTAGTCTTTTTATCATCACTTTTTTCAGGCTTTATTAGCGTCATATTTAATATTGATAATGGTGAGAATAGTATGTTGTTTTTATCATTTACTATGAAGCTTGAAAAGGAGTTTAAAGTTAAGCTATCAGATTGCAAAATGTATTTTTCTATAATAGAGCTTGAACTATATGGAACTCTTTCTACTACATCTAAATCTCCATTAACAAATAAGGATGTTATAAAAATAGTATTTTTAAAGTTATATATTAAATAATAAACATTGTTTTTATATATTAGGCTTGAATAAGTATCTATACTCTCATTTGATTTTAAAGCTTTTGCTGAAAAGTTGTTATCTATTAAAAATCCATACTTTAATAAGGAGGCCGAGGAATCCTTGATTGAATAACTAATAGCAATTACATTATTTTCGTCAATGGCAAAGGAATAGTCATAGGGTTTTGTGGGGCACCTATCGATGGAAGTGTATTTACCCCAAAAGTTCTGTTGAGGAGAGTAGGTTCTATAACCTATGTAATAGGTCTTTAGCTTTTTTACATACAAAGTAATTATTTCCTTCTTCTGAACGTATGCTATAAAAGGAAACCCTTCTAGCTTCTCAACTATATCAAGCATTATTGGAGGTGTAATTGTAAGGTTAGAGGTTATTATTCTGTGATAAAGACAGTAAGTATTATTATCATACTTAGTATAAATCAAATTCAAAGCATTATTTAAGGATATTACTTGAATGTGATCAACTTCAAAAGAAAAATTAAGTAATACATTTTCTGAAAAATAATTTTCTTTATAAGTATATAAAACCAGTGATTTTGATGAGGAAATAGAAAGTATATAGATTGATCCATTTGCGCTTAATATAACAGAAAGAAGTTGCTCACAGCTATCTACAAGCTCAATTTCTTGACTCCAAGAATTATCTTTTAAAATACTATAACAAATAGATCCCTCGTCATTTTTGTAAAACTTCCATAACTCATCTTTTATATAAAGTAGGTACTCATTATTTTTATATGAAATCATAGAACCTCCTAACTAAAAAATTTATATCAATATAAAATATGAATTTAAACTGCAATTATACTATAAATCAATGATTTTTAAGCAATTCAAACAATAAAGTAATAAATAAAAAAGTATATACATATACATATTAAGGTAAATTGCAGGTTAGATTATATAAATTAATTCTAAGGGGTGAGACCAATAAAGATTGACATTATTTCTGGTTTTTTAGGTGCAGGGAAAACAACCCTTATTAAGAAACTTATAAAAGAAGCATTATTTAATGAAAAAGTAGCTATTATAGAAAATGAATATGGTGAAATAGGGATAGATGGGGATATTTTAAGAGAAGAATCTATTCAAGTAAAAGAAATAACTTCAGGATGTATATGTTGCAGCATTTCTGGAAGTTTTGAGAGTGCAATTGAAGAAATTGTAGATAAATATAATCCTATGAGAATAATAATAGAGCCTTCAGGAGTGGCAAAACTTTCTCAAATAATTGCTACATTAAAAAAGCATAGAGATAGAGGAAAAATTAACTCGATAATTACGGTGATAGATGTCAAACAATTTGAAGTATATATGACAAATTTCGGAGAGTTCTATATTGATCAAATAAGAAACGCAAAAACTGTTGTATTGAGTAGAACACAGGATGTAGATAATAAGCACATTTTGCAGGTACTTAAAGGTATAAAGAAGGTGAATCCTGGATGCTCAGTTATAATAACACCTTGGGATAAACTAAGTGGAGAAAATATACTCGAGGTTTTAGAGGATAGAAGAGAGTCAAGCTTAAAGGAAATTCAATTTATTAAGAAACCTTTAAATAATGCATATGCAAGGGCTCAAATAAGAAGTGAAGGATTGGTTGCTAAAGACGTATTTGAAACTTGGGGACAGGAGACTCCAGAGATATTTGATAAAGAAAACTTAAAAGGGATACTGAAAAAATTAGGCTTAGGGGAATATGGATATGTATTAAGAGCTAAAGGAATAGTTCGGTCTTCTGAAAATAAGTGGATTGCTTTTGACTATGTTCCTGGTGAGGTTGAAGTAAGAAACATTTCACCAGACTATAATGGAAGGATATGTGTAATTGGGAAAGACTTAAGGGTAGATAAGCTTCAAAAGCTTTTTAGTAGTGAGGAATAAAATGAAAAAGATTTGTTCCGTTGAAATTGTAGGAGGCTTTTTATCATGGGGTAAAACATCTTTTATAAATAGCTATCTTGAAGTCACTAGATCTAATGAAGAAATTTTAGTGATAATACAGTGTGAAAAAGGCAATTCAAAAATCAATGAGGAATTTTTAAGTGAAGACAAAATTGTTATAAAGCAATTTAAGAATAATGATGAAATAACTGAGAGAGCATTAAATAGAATAATTAATTTTAATAATCCTAATAGGATAATCATTGAGGCTAATGGGGTGCAATCAGTAGATTATATAATTAGGGAAATTCATAAATCTAGAGGAAGACTAGGAGCAGTTTTTGCAATTTTAGATGGAAAAACTGTTGATATTTTTATAAGAAGTATGGGAGTCATAATGCTTCCATTAATTCATATGGCAAATATGATAATTATAAATAACTGTGAAGATATCTCCTATGAAAAGAATAGGGAGCTTAAGGTTTTGTTAGGGCAGCTTAATAAAGAGGCGTATATTGAGCAAAGTTCATCAAGTAAAGATTTCTATAGAATTATTAGTTCAAGTAGGGTGATAAATAAAGGGCTATATAAAAAAATAATAGATTTTATAAACAGGGGGTAAAAAAATGAGGGAGCTTCAAGTCTTATTAAATAGCTTTTCTGGGGTTTTCATAAGCATTTTTATTGAGGCGCTACCCTTTGTTTTATTAGGTTCTTTGGTAGCTGGAGTAATAACCACATTTTTAACTGAGGACATTATTAAAAAAGTCTTGCCTAAAAATAAGGTAGCAGGGGCAATTGGAGCAGCACTTTTAGGGCTGTTCTTTCCCTTATGTGAATGTGCGACAGTTCCAGTTACTAGAGGACTCGTTAAAAAAGGAGTACCAATAAATATTGCAATAACATTTATGATGGCAGCACCGATAATAAATCCAATTGTTATGCTTTCAACCTATGAGGCCTTTGGAGAAAACATAAAGATTTTATTGTTAAGAGTTATAATTGGTTTTGTTTTATCTATAGCAATAGGATTTCTAATGGAAGCCTTGAGTGATGGACAAACTATTCTTAGTAGCAATGATAATGAGATAATTTGTGATTGCGGATGTGAAGACTTAAAAAAAGACAAAAGTTTAAAGATGCTTATATATCATATCTCTCAGGAATTCTATACAATTGGTAAATTTCTAATAATAGGATCTATTTTAGCATCACTATTTCAAGTTCTTTTACCAAGAGAGGTTTTAGATATATTATCTGTAAATAAAGCATTAGGTATCATTATAATGATGGCATTAGCATACTTATTGTCAATATGTTCCGAAGCTGACGCATTTGTGGCTAGAAGTTTCTTAGGGCAATTTTCACTAGGGGCAGTTATGGCTTTCTTAATATTAGGACCAATGTTGGATTTAAAAAATAATCTTATGCTATTTTCTGTGTACAAAAAAAGCTTTGTGCTTAAAATGATGTTTGTTGTATTTTCACTTACCTTTTTAGTAGCTTGTTTGATATAGGAGGGATTAAAGTGAAGCGATTTAATATAAATGAATTTATTTGGTTTTTAATTTTAGTATTTATAGATATATATTTGTATTATTTAATTTCTACAAGAAGAATATTTGAATATGTTAGTAGTAAAACAGAATATTATATATGGAGCGCAATAGTTATACTGGCAATTGTAGCGGTGTTTCAGTTTTTTAAAATATTCACAATCCCAACTAGAGAAAAACTAAGAAAAGGATATTTAATTTTTGTAGTAGCTTTTATATTAATGATTAATTCAAAGAGCATTAAAGAAATTGATACATTACAATTTAAAGGAGTAACAGTAGTTATAAATAATACCTCCTTTGAACATAGTCATAACGGAGAAGAAACTATACCAAATGAAGGAAGAATAAGTCTTACAAAAGAAAATTTATATTCTTATATTGAGCAGCTTCAAGAAGATCCTCAAAAGTATGTGGGAAGAGAAGCAATAATAAGTGGTGTAGTTTATCAAGTACAAGGAGATGAAAATACTTTTTATATAGGGAGAAATGTAATAAGTTGCTGTATCGCAGATTCGCAAAATGTTGCAATTATATGTAATATTAAGGAGAAAAAGCTTCCTGAAAAAGGACAGTGGGTGGAAGTGTCAGGAAAGATTGAAATGGGAAGCTTCAATTATAAAAATAAAATGATTAAAATCCCTATTATTAAGGTCAATAGTTATAAAAATGTTAACGAGGAGTGAATAAAAATTTTTATGTTAAAATAGTGTTGGGTTTGTGATAATATAAGAATAAGGTTTTGAATTATCCCATAGATTTTTTTGAAGCTTATGGGTAATGTAAATAGAGGCCTTTATTAACTTAAGGGAGGACAAAAAATGAACCCAATAGCATTTGAATTGTTTGGAATAGAGTTTAGATGGTATGGAATATTTATATCATTAGGAATAATAGCAGCATTTATATTAGCGTACTACAATGCTCCAAAAAGAAAGGTAGATTTTGAAAAGTTAATTGATATTTTTATAGTAGCATTTCCCCTTGCGATAATTGGTGCCAGAGGATATTATGTTCTATTTGAATGGAATTATTATAGTCAGCATACAAATGAGATAATTAATATTAGACAGGGCGGGCTAGCTATTCATGGCGGAATACTAGGAGCAATGCTAGGAGCATTCATATATACTAGATGGAAAAAAATACGTATGATAGAATATGCAGATTTAGTAGCACCATCGATAATCCTAGCACAAGGTTTTGGAAGATGGGGAAATTTCTTTAATGGAGAGGCACACGGAGACATAGTTTCTAAAGAGTTTATAAGTAAGTTTCCTGCATTTATACAAAAAGGTATGCTCATAGATGGAAGTTATTATCAGCCTACATTTTTATATGAATCTATTTGGAACATCCTTGTATGTATAATACTAGTATGGATATACAGAAATTATAATAGGGACCTAAAAGGAAGGTTATTTTTTGCATATGTGATTTTATACTCAATCGGTAGATTCTTCATTGAAGGAATGAGAACTGATAGCCTTTATTTTATGGGTTTAAGAATAGCTCAAGTAGTGAGTTTAATTGGAATAATTGGCGGAATTATATATATTGCAATAGTAACATATAGAGATAAGAAGAATGCATTTTAAAGGAGGGGTAGCCCTCCTTTGTTTTATATGTTGGAAACTTAAATAAAGAGAGTATTTTACCTATGAAATGAATAACATTCAAACAGAAAAATAATAATAAAGTGTTGACAGGAAAACATATATAAAGGGCAAGTAAATAACTCCGATTAATAGAGTATGTGTTGTTATTAAGACTATATTAAAGTACTTAAATAATGGAGGAGTTATTATGATAAAAAAGCTACAAAATGGAGAATTAGACCTAGAAGTTCTTGAAATAAAAGACTTAATTGATATTAAGCTGCTTCAAACCTTCCAAGATAATTTTGCTATTGGAATGAACATTGCAAGCGTAACAGTTGATAAGGATGGTACACCAGTAACTAATCCAAGTTCTTATACAAGATTTTGTAAGGGGTTAACTCAATCTACAAAGACTGGAGAAGGAAGATGTGCTGAATCCCATAAAAAAGGTGGTCAAGAAGCTGTAAAACTAGGAAGACCATACATATATACATGTCATGCAGGGTTAATAGATTTTGCTGCTCCAATATTAGTGGAGGGACATCTTATAGGAACAATTCTTGGAGGACAAGTATTAACAGAAGATCCCCAAGAATTAAAATTTAAGAAAACAGCAAGTGAAATAGGAGTGGATGAAGAAGATTATGCAGATGCTGCTAGAAATGTTTATAGAACAAATGAAAAAAATGTAAAAGCAGCTGCAGAGGTGTTATTTATTGTTGCAAATGCACTTTCTAATTCTGGTTATGAACAACTAAAATTAAACAATATGTCTGAAGTTTTGGCAGATAATTTTGGCCAAATATCAGCTAGTATGGAAGAACTTAGTGCTTCAGCGGTTAATGTCAGCAATAATCAACATAACTTAAATGAAGAAATAGAAAATATTCAAAAGATATCTGTAGAAATAAACTCTATATTAGATTCAATAAAAAGCATAGCTGATCAAACAAGAATGCTTGGCTTAAATGCAGCTATAGAGGCTGCAAGAGCAGGGGAAGTAGGTAGAGGGTTTGGTGTTGTTGCTAGTGAAATAAGAGCACTATCAAATAACACAAAAGAAACTGCAACAAAAGTAATACAGCTAACAGGACTTATACAACAATCTGTAGCTAAGACAATTGAGACTTCTAATGAAACGTTAGAAACAACAGAACAACAAACAGCAGCAATTGAAGAGGTAGCTGCAAGCTTACAAGAAGCAACATCTTTAGCTGAAGATTTAAGAAATCATAGCAAATAAATAATACATATGAAAAAAAGTGTAGCTCCATTAAGCGAGCTACATTTTTTAAAAGAATTTTTTAATAATTAAGGATTGATTTTCCGTATTGACTAAGTATCATTAAACATATATAATAAAGTTCGTGACACTTTAGTAAGTGAGTAACTGTTGAAGGTTTAAATACAAGCTTATATAAAGTGTGGCATACATTGTATGGAGAGATGTCTGAGTGGTCGAAGGAGCTCGCCTGGAAAGCGGGTGTAGGGGAAACTCTACCGGGGGTTCGAATCCCCCTCTCTCCGCCAACGCCGTGCTAGATGGGGAGTCAGCGGTGCCCTGTAACCTGCAATCCGCTATAGCAGGGTCGAAGTCCTGGTTTAGGTTTTAGCCTGTAGGGTCTGCCCTAAGTAAGTGGTGTTGAGGGCTGGGTCCCACGCAATGTAAGCCCGTGAATCTCGTCAGGTCCGGAAGGAAGCAGCGATAAGCGGTGTCTTGCATGTGCCGTGGATCAATCTGGTCTGAGCTTACTGCTTAGGTAACGCCTATAAGCTACTATCGATGCCAGGTGCACGGTTTATTTATTTCTAAAAATAAAACTCAGCGAAAGCTGAGTTTTTTTTGCGCAAAAAATGGAGAATATAATTGAAAAAAGTTATCAACAACATATTGTGCATAATGTTGATAATACACACAATATCATGGGGGAAAATATAAAAATGTGGATAACTTTAAAGAATTTTATATATAGAGGTTAATAAGTTATTGGCAAACATTACATTAATAAAACCTCCTTTTATAGAAGATAATATTTTCTATAAAAGGAGGTTTTTTTATGAAAAAATTAGTATTAATTTTTTTAGGATTTATTTTAATTATGAGTTCAACTATAAATGTTAGTGCAACTGAAGCCTTTAAAGAAGATATGTCCTATGAACTCTTATCAGAATTATATAACTTAAAGTACCCGTATGAAGTGCCAGCACTAAAGTATAAATATAATGCGTTAGAACCTTATATAGATGAAGCGACAATGATGCTTCACCATGATAAACATCATAAAGCATATGTAGATAATCTAAATAAAGCTTTAGAAAAATACCCTGAACTTCAAGCAAAAACATTAAAAGAGCTACTTTCAAATATAGAAAAGATTCCTCAAGAGGTAAGAGAAGCCATAAGAAATAACGGGGGAGGACATTTTAATCACAGCTTTTTTTGGCAGGTCATGGCTCCTAACAAAGGGGGAGAAGCCAAGGGTGAGTTAAAGAATAAAATTGATAAAACCTATGGTTCTTTTGATAAATTTAAGGAGCAATTTAAAAAGGCTGCATTAGAAAGATTTGGTTCAGGTTGGGCTTGGCTAGTTAAGGATCAGCAAGGGAACTTGAAAATTATATCTACAGCCAATCAGGATACTCCACTAGCATTAGGAGTTAAACCAATAATAGCAATAGATGTATGGGAACATGCATATTATTTAAAATATCAAAATAAGAGAGCAGAATACATTGATAATTGGTGGAATGTAGTTGACTGGGATAGAGCAGAAACATTAGCAAATAGTTAAAAATCAAAGTTGGAAGTTTGTTAAAAAAACAGGCTCCCAACTTTAATTTTGTCAACAAAAAGCTGTTTTGCTTGACGGTTATTGATAAAATAATATATTATTATAATATAGAGAAAAAAGAAATCAGTTAGGAGGAGGATTATTGGTTAAAAACAAGAAATTAAATCTTATAACAAAATTCATTTCTATGATGATAGGCTGTGCCTTAGTTTCAATTGGGTTAGAGATATTCTTATTACCAAATAACTTAATAGATGGTGGCGTAGTCGGAATCTCAATCATGGTTAGTCATTTAACTAAACTCCCTCTTGGAGTATTCACTTTTATATTAAACATTCCATTCTTTATTTTAGGATATAAACATATCGGAAAAACCTTTACCTTATCAACCATATTTTCAGTTATTTGTTTGTCTATAGGAGTTAGTGTTCTTCATCCAGTACCAGGAATAACTCAGGATGTCTTATTAGGGACTGTCTTTGGAGGCGTAATTATGGGTTCAGGTGTTGGACTCATAATAAGAAGCGGTGGTTCTTTAGATGGAACAGAAATAGCAGCTATTATATTGGACAAAAGAATAAGCTTCTCCATAGGAGAAATTGTTATGTTTTTCAATCTATTTATATTAGGAGCATCAGGATTCCTATTTGGATTTGATAAAGCCATGTATTCTCTTATAGCTTATTTTATAGCTTTTAAAGTAATTGATATAGTAGTAGAAGGATTTGATGAATCAAAGGCGGTAACTATTATTTCAGATAAGCATCAAGATATTGCTGAAGCAATAATGGACAGACTAGGTAGAGGTGTAACCTTGCTAGATGGAAAAGGAGCATATAAAGGAATAGAAACAAGCGTTGTATATGTTATTGTATCCAGACTAGAGATAGCAAAAGTTAAGACCATAGTGTTGGGTTTTGATGAAGATGCGCTTATAACTATAGGAAGTGTGGAAGTTGCAGGAAAAAGGTACAAAAAGAAGGCTATACATTAGAATATATATAGAAGAATGCCAGAAAAATACTTTGGGCATTCTTTTATATATGAAGAAATGAAAAGGTTTAAATAAGTTGTTGACGATGAAATTTTATGGTGCTATAATCAAAACATAAAATGCAATAAAAAAGGCGGAGTATAGAGAGCCATGATTTTAAAAGATATGTGTATTTAAATACCTTATCTTTTGAGGTCATGGCCTTTTGTTTTGAATGGAGGGGTAATATGTTTGATGTGATTATTGTAGGAGCAGGAGTTGTTGGAAGTAGCATTGCAAGGGAATTATCCAAATACGATTTGAAAACTTGTGTGTTAGAAAAGAGTTCAGATGTTGCAACAGGAACATCTAAAGCAAATAGCGGAATAGTTCATGCTGGTTTTGATGCTAAGCCAAATACTATTAAAGGGAAATTAAATGCAAAAGGGAATGCGATGTTTGATAAGTTGTCAAAAGAATTAGATTTCCCATTTAAAAGAAATGGTTCGCTAGTTTTGTGTTTTGATGAAAATGAAATACATAAATTAGAGGAACTTAAAGAACAAGGAGAAAATAATGGAGTACCTAATCTACAAGTATTAAGAAAAGAACGCTTATTGGAATTAGAGCCTAATTTAAAAGAAGATGTAGTAGCGGCACTATATGCACCAACAGGTGGAATTGTTTGCCCTTATGAGATGACTATAGCATATGCAGAAAATGCTTACACAAATGGAGTTGAGTTTAAATTTAATACTAAAGTTGAAAACATAAAAAAAGTAGAAGATAAGTTCCTTTTAGAGACAAACGAGGGGAATATTGAAGGTAGAGTAGTAATAAATGCTGCTGGATTATTCTCTGATGATATAAATAATATGATAAGTAGTAATAAAATAGATATAATAGCGAGAAAAGGCGAATATTGTTTATTTGATAAGGAAGCAGGTTCAATGGCAACTAGAACGCTATTCCAATTACCAACCAAGATGGGGAAGGGAGTACTTGTAACACCAACTGTTGATGGTAACTTGCTTATAGGACCAAATGCAGTAGACTTAAATGATAAAACTAATATGGATACAACACAAGAAGGATTAGATGATATTTTAGAAAGAGCAAAAATAACCTTCAAAGAAATTCCTATGAGACAAGTTATTACATCTTTCTCAGGGCTTAGATCTCATAGTGCAGCTGATGATTTTATAATAGGAGAAGCAAAGGATGTTGAAAACTTTATAAATGTAGCTGGAGTAGAATCACCTGGACTTTCAAGTACACCAGCTATAGCAGAAATGGTTGAAAAAATAGTGGTTAATAAGTTATTGCCAGCAAGAAATGATAAATTTAATCCCATAAGACATGGAGTACCTAAGTTTAGAGAGATGAATAATAAGGAGAGAAATGAACTTATAGCAAAGGATTCAACTTATGGACGAATTGTTTGTAGATGCGAAACTGTTACAGAAGGTGAAATTTTAAATGCAATAAGAAGACCTCTTGGAGCAAGAGATTTAGATTCAGTTAAGAGAAGGACAAGGGCAGGAATGGGAAGATGTCAAGCTGGCTTCTGTTCAACAAAGATAGTTAGGATACTAGCGACAGAATTAAATGTGCCTGAGTATGAAATTACTAAGTTTGGTGGAAAGTCTAAACTTTTAATAGGTGAAAATAAGGAAATTTAATATCTTTACTGAAAACAATATATCTAGGTTTGGAGGATTAAAAGATGATAGAGCATGATATAGTAATAATTGGTGGAGGACCTGCTGGTCTTGCAGCCGCAATAGGTGCAAGAGAAGAAGGTATCGAGGACATTTTAATAATAGAGAGAGATAACTGCATTGGAGGTATATTAAACCAATGTATTCACAATGGATTTGGACTTCATACCTTTAAAGAAGAACTTACAGGGCCAGAGTATGCAGGTAGATTCGTTGAAAAGGTTAATCAAATGAATATACCATACAAATTAAACACAATGGTTATAGATATAAGCGAAGATAAGAAGATTACAGCAGTTAATGAGAATGATGGTGTTTTAGAGATTAAAGCTAAGGCAATTATTTTAGCCATGGGCTGTCGCGAAAGGCCAAGAGGAGCTATTAATATACCTGGCAGCAGATGTGCCGGAATATATTCGGCAGGAACTGCACAGAAATTTGTAAATATAGATGGATATATGCCAGGAAAAGAAGTAGTTATTCTTGGATCTGGTGATATAGGGCTTATAATGGCAAGAAGAATGACATTAGAGGGGGCAACTGTTAAGGCCGTCATAGAGCTTATGCCATATTCGGGTGGATTAAAAAGAAATATTGTACAATGCTTAGATGATTTTGGAATCCCATTAAAGCTTTCACATACTATAACTGATATAAAAGGGAAGGATAGACTTGAAGGGGTTACAATAGCAAAAGTTGATGAAAATAGAAAGCCTATAAAAGGAACAGAGGAATATATTCCTTGTGATACATTACTTTTATCAGTAGGGCTTGTTCCTGAAAATGAGCTATCTACAAAGGCGAATGTAGAATTATCAAAAGTTACAGGAGGACCAATAGTAAATGAAAGCCTTCAAACTAATGTAGAGGGAATATTTGCTTGTGGTAATGTACTACATGTTCATGATTTAGTTGATTTTGTTACAGAAGAGAGTGTAAATGCAGGAAAAAATGCTGCAAAATATATTAACGGACAAACCTTTGATGAAAAGGGAATAGAATTAGTTGCAACAAGTGGTGTAAGATATACAGTTCCAAAATTCATTAATCCTAAAAATGTAGAAAAAGTTTTAGATGTAAGGTTTAGAGTGGGAGATGTTTATAAAGAAAGCTATATTTCTGTTTATTTTGATGATATAAGAGAAATGCATATAAAGAAAAGAATACTTTCTCCAGGAGAAATGGAAACAGTTAAACTTACAAAAGCTTTATTTGAAAAACATCCTAACTGTAAGAAGATAACTGTTAAGGTGGAAGGGGAGTAATAGTAATGAAGGAAAAGAGAGAATTGACTTGTATAGGATGTCCTATGGGTTGTATGCTTGAGGTAAGCTTAGAAGATAATAAAGTAGTTGATGTCAAAGGCAACACCTGCATGAGAGGAAAGGTTTATGCAGAAAAGGAATGTACTAATCCTACAAGAATTGTAACATCCTCAGTGAAGGTTAGAAATGGAGAAGTAGGTGCAGTTTCTGTAAAAACTGATGCTGATATTCCTAAGGATAAAATTATGGAATGCATAGAAGAACTTAAAGGCGTAGAGGTGGAAGCACCTATAAATATAGGAGATATAATTGTTAAAAATATAGCAGGAACTAAAGTAAATATAATAGCTACAAAGGGTATTGCAAAAGGTAATTAGTCGATATACAATTATATTATGAGTAATAATTAGATATAGTTAAGCATAAAGATTTAGAGTGAATATTTGGCGGAGAGATGAGAGCCATCATTTGTAAAAGGGACAAAATCCCTTTTATAAATGATGGATTTTTTTTCATCGAACACTTGGAAAACGATTTCTGAAAAGGACAAGACTCTTATTAACATTATTGATATTAAATATATGTAACACAACATATATTTAAAATATATTAAGTATTAATTTATATAGGGAGGATTTATTATGTCCGTTTATTTATCAGAATTTTTAGGCACAATGATCTTGATTTTATTAGGAGATGGAGTTGTAGCAGGCGTAGCTCTTAATAAGAGTAAGGCACAAAATGCAGGGTGGATGGTCGTAACAGCAGCATGGGCTACAGCAGTAGCAATACCAGCATGGATATTTGGAGCAACAAGTGGAGCACATTTTAATCCAGCACTTACAATAGCATTAGCAGTTATAGGTAAGTTTTCTTGGTCTTTAGTTCCAGGATATATAGCTTGTCAATTCTTGGGTGCTATGGCAGGAGCTACTTTAGTATGGTTAGCATACTTACCACATTGGAAAGAGACAGAAGATAAAGCAACAAAACTTGGAGTATTTTGTACAGCACCAGCTATTAGAAATACTGTAGGTAATGTAATAACAGAAATAATAGGAACTTTTATATTAGTATTTGGTATACTAGGACTTGGACAAGTTAAAATGACAGACGGACTTGGAACACTTGCAGTAGGATTATTAATTTTAGTAATAGGTCTTTCTTTAGGAGCACCAACAGGATATGCTATAAATCCAGCAAGAGACTTAGGACCACGTATAGCACATGCAATACTTCCAATAGCAGGAAAGGGAGATTCTGATTGGGGATATGCATGGATACCAGTAGTAGCACCTATAATAGGTGGAGTACTTGGTGCACTTGTATTTAGTATGGTTTTTTAAATAACAATATATTTTAAGTAAATGTAAACCTTTAAATTTCGGAAATATAGGGGGAGAAGCAAAATGGAAAAAGAAAAGTATATAATGGCTCTAGATCAAGGTACAACAAGTTCAAGATGTATAATCTTTAATAAACATGGTGAAATGGTTGCTGTTTCACAAAAAGAATTTGAACAAATTTATCCAAAGGGCGGATGGGTTGAGCATAACGCTATGGAAATTTGGGGAACTCAAATAGGAGTTGCAGGAGAAGCTTTAGCAAAAGCTGGTCTTGATGCAACAGATGTGGCAGCTATAGGAATAACAAATCAAAGAGAAACTACAGTAGTATGGAATAAGAGGACAGGTATTCCTGTATATAATGCAATTGTATGGCAATGTAGAAGAACTGCTGAATATTGCGATGAGTTAAAAGCTAAAGGTTTTGATAAAAAAGTAAAAGAAAAAACAGGACTAATTTTAGACGCATATTTCTCAGGAACAAAAGTAAGATGGATACTTGATAATGTTCCTGGAGCTAGAGAAAAAGCTGAAAAAGGCGAATTACTTTTTGGAAATATAGATACTTGGTTAATGTGGAACTTAACTAAGGGAAGAGTACACGTTACTGATTACACAAATGCATCAAGAACAATGATGTATAATATTCATGAATTAAAATGGGATGATGAACTTCTAGAAGAATTAGGTATTCCAAAATCAATGCTTCCAGAAGTAAAAGCTTCAAGTGAAGTTTATGGAGAAACTGATGAGCTTATCTTTGGTTCACCTATTCCAATAGCAGGGGATGCAGGAGATCAACAAGCTGCGTTATTTGGACAAGTTTGTTGTGAGGAAGGTACAGCTAAAAATACGTATGGAACTGGATGTTTCCTACTAATGAATACTGGAAATAAGCCTGTAGAATCCAAGAATGGATTACTTACAACTATGGCTGCATGTTATAATGGAAAACCTGAATATGCACTTGAAGGAAGTATTTTTATAGGAGGGGCTGTTATTCAGTGGTTACGTGATGAACTTAGAATGTTAAACAATGCAGCTGACTCTGAGAAATATGCTACTGAAGTTGATGATACAAATGGAGTATATCTAGTTCCAGCATTTGTTGGACTAGGAGCACCATATTGGGATCCATATGCAAGAGGAACAATAGTTGGTCTTACAAGAGGAACTAAGAAAGAACATTTTGTAAGAGCAGCAGTTGAATCTATGGCATATCAAACTCATGATGTTTTAAAAGCTATGGAACAAGATTCAGGAATAAAGTTACAAGCATTAAAGGTAGACGGAGGAGCATGTGCGAATAATTTCTTAATGCAATTCCAAGCAGATATCTTAGATACACCAGTTGAAAGACCAGAGGTTATAGAAACTACAGCTTTAGGAGCAGCGTATCTAGCAGGTCTTGCAGTAGGATACTGGAAAGACTTGGATGATATATGTACAAATATAAAATCACCAAAAACTTTTGTTCCTAATATGGAATCACAAAATAGAGAAGAGATTGTTAGTAAGTGGCATAAGGCCGTTGGAAGATCTAGAGATTGGGAAAAATAAAAAGTTAAATATAGTAATGGACTTCTATGGAAATCTATAGGGGTTCATTACTATGTAATATTTTAGTCGTATTTATGATAGAATGGTATTACAATTACTTAAGACGGGTGGAGAGTGCATGAAAAATGAATTTTATAATAGACTACAGGAGAACCCCATAATAGCAGCTATAAAAACAAGTGAGCAGCTAGAGAGAGCAATTAAATCTCCTTGTGAAGTTATATTTGTTTTGAAGTCAGATATATTTAACGTTAAGTCAATTGTGGATAGAGTTAGAAACTCAGGAAAAGTTGTATATGTACATGTAGATTTAATAGATGGGCTGTCAAAAGATACATTAGCTTTAAAGTACATTAACGAAAATATTAATCCAGATGGGATAATTACCACAAAAACAAATTTGGTAAAAGCAGCAAAGAGTCTTAATATGTTTGTAATACAAAGATTTTTTATAATAGATCATCTATCCTTAGAGACTGGAGTACATTCGGTTGAAGCTATAAGGCCTAATGCAATAGAAATATTACCAGGAATAATGCCAAAGGTTACGAAGGTGTTTAGTAAGACAACTAATGTTCCTATTATAACTGGTGGTCTTATAATGGATAAAGAAGATGTTATACAAAGCCTTAAGTCAGGAGCTGTTGCTATTTCTACTAGTAAGGAAGATATTTGGTATATATAGGGTTTCTTATAGGAAACTTAACTTATACTTGTTTGAAAATGTCGGCTTCTGGACATTTTCAGGCATGAATAAGTTAATAGTTGAACTTAAAACCCTATATAAGTTAAGCAAAGTGAAAATTATAATAAGTTAAAATAGATAAAGTGCATATAAAATATCATCTTAAAAAGATATAATTTTTTTAAGATGATATTTTTTTTATATCGGTGCAACCTTTTTATTAGCTATAACCGTCAAATATATGAAAGAAACAATCCACGTGGAGTATTTTGAGGTGAAGTATGAGTAGTGAAAGTGAAATAGAAAAGGCCATAAATGGGGATAGAGAAGCTTTTATAAATTGTATTAAAAAACTTGATAGTAATTTATACAAGATAGCAAAAGCCATGTTAAAGGATGATGAGGAAGTAGGAGATGCTATACAAGATACTATTCTTCAAGCATTTAAATCTTTAAACAAACTTAAAGAACCCAAGTATTTTAAAACTTGGATTATAAGAATTTTAATAAATAAATGTAAAGATATAATTGGTGCTAAAAACAAGACTGTATTGCTAGATAGTTCATTAAAGATAATGGATAAGGGCATTTATGAAGAGGGATATGATAATGTTGATGCTAGGGATATGTTAAGTAGGCTACCAGAAAATTATAGAGTTACGTTGGTGTTATTTTACTTAGAAGATATGTCAGTTAAGGATATAGCTGTAACGCTCAAAGTTTCAGAGGGAACAGTTAAATCTTGGCTCAGTAGGGGAAGGGGTCGACTTAAAAGTTTACTAGAAGAATCTAAAGGGGGGTTATGCTATGAAGGATAGTAATATTGGGATAAAAAATAATTTAAATAAGCTGTATGAAGATAATGTACCTAGAAGTGTTTTAGATAAAATGGAGTTAGCATTTAATGAAATAAGAGAAATGAAAGATACAGAAATAAAGCAGGAAAGAACAATAAAAAAATCTTGGAGAAGACCATTGGTTGCAGCAGCTACAATTACTATACTAGTAGGATTAAGTTTCTGCAGACCTGTTGTTGCAGCTGTAAAAGCTATTTTCAATATCAATGACAGAGGAATTGAAAGGGCTGTAGATAATAACTATGTCCAAAACAATTCAAGCGTTGTAGAATACAAAAACATAAAAATTTCTATAGATAATCTTGTTATTGATAACAGTAAATTGGCATATGGAGTTTCAGCTGAATTTAAGGATAAAAGTATGCTTAAAGATGGAGACAGGATATATTTTCAAGGGATAATAAAAAATGCAGAAGGAAAAGTAATAGATAATTCATTGAGTGATAATCAAGAAGTACCTAATGACTATACGACCATTATAGGAAGCAGCCAAGAAGAAGGAAGCTTTAATAAAGAGGGGGATAAATATAGTGCAAAAACTTTACTAATATCACCAGAAGGCATGATTACTAAAACATCAGCATTAAAGTTTGAAATAAAGAATATAGTAGTATTCAAAGATAATAAAGTTGTAAATAATATAGCTGGTGATTGGAAGCTAAATGTTAAAGTTGATGATAAGTTCTGGGATGTAAAAACTGTTAGATATAATGTAAGTAAAAAGGTAAATGATGTTGAAATACTTAAGGCAGAAGCTGGTACAACATCATTGAATATTAAATTTAAGGTGCCTGGAAGAATAGATGAAAATATAGCTTTTTCGTATATTAAAGATGATAAAGGACATGTCTATCATATAGACAGAGACTTGAGTGAAGGGTATGAAGATGGGTACACTATAGCGAGTACAAACTATAGTATAACAAAGTTTGATAATGTAAATAATCTTAAGTTATATATTAATTGTGATGATACAGATAAAAAGACTAAAAAAGAGATTGTTGTAGATTTAGAAAGAGAAAAATAGTATATTATTTTAGGGATAAGGGCATGGTTAGCCCCTATCCCTAATCTTTTTCTGAACTACCATAAATAGCATAGAGTTAAATCTTCCTATATCGCTTTAAACCTAAAATGTTTAGGATGGAGAATATCACAGCAAACAAAAGTAAAATTGATAAATAAAATTGTAAATCACTAAAAGTATATGCCTTAACCATTATTCCCTGCAAGGCTTGTGCTCCATAATATAAGGGCATAATGTGTGCAAAATATTGAAGCCAATTTGACATGGTTTCTATAGGTATTAGTCCTGTGAAAAATATTTGAGGAATAACCACAACAGGAATAAATTGCATCATCTGAAATTCTGAATTAGCGAAGGTTGATAGCAATATTCCTAAAGATAAAGCAACAAAGGCTATAATGATATTAGTAAGCAGTACTAGAAAAATATTACCTTCCATTCTTATGTTTAGTACATATATAGAAAAGAGTACTACTATAACGGTCTGAATTATTGCAAATATTCCATAGCCTAATAAATAGCCAAATACTATATCACTTCTTTTAATTGGCGTTGATAACAACTTTTCTAAAGTTTTTGAGGTTCTTTCTTTTAATAAAGATATCCCAGATATTAAAAATACAAAGAAGAATACAAAGAAACCTATTAATATAGGACTAAGTGTGTCAAAGAAAGACAAATTTTCATCTCCATATACGTAACTACTTTCTATTGAAATAGACTTTTGTTGCATGGCTGCCTTACCACTTACTTGGGATATCTTAGAGGATAAAGTTTCTAGTTGTTCCTTTGCAAGAGTGCCTTGAACTTTAGCTTTAATTTGTGTGCTATCAGAGGGAGTACTATTTTCGTAGGTTATATTTAACTTATCGTCATCTTTGCTTATAAAGGCTTTTAAGCTATCAGAAGTTATTTTATCTTTTATATTTGCAGTATCATCATATTTTATTATGTTTATATCATTTGCTTCTAGATCTTTATTAAAACTCTCGCTAGTATTATATACTCCAACATTCAGTGTGGATTTATTGTTTGAATTAAATAAAAAGTTTACTAAGGTTAAGAGTATTAAAGGAGCAATCATCATAAGTGCTAAGGTTCTTTTATCTCTGATGGTTTGTATTATAATTCTTTTTATTAATGCTAGTATTATCATATTGGGCTCCTCCTTTATAGAAATATTTCTTCTACTGTATTTACTTTAAATTGTTGTTTTAGTTCGTCCACGCTTCCAGTTGCAATAATATTACCTTCTCGTATTAAAACTAATTTATCACATTTTTCAGCTTCGTCTATAACGTGAGTTGTTAATATTATTGTCTTGCCATCAGCTTTTAAAGACTTTAATTCTTCCCATATACTAAATCTTAACTTGGGATCAATTCCTACAGTAGGTTCATCTAATATAAGAAGTTTAGGGTCTTGTATTAAAGAAATTGCTAGAGAGAGCCTTCTTTTCATACCGCCTGAATAATTACTTACCTTTTTAGATAATTCATTTTCAAGATTAACTAGCTTTGAAGTATATTCTATTCGGGATTTAATTTGATTTTTAGATAGCCTGTATAATTTACAGAAAAATTCTAAGTTTTCTTTTCCCGTTAATTCTTCATACAAAGCATCTGATTGTGCCATATAGCCAATATCATTTAGAACCTTTAAGTTAGGAATTTTTTTACCTAATAGTTCAATAGCCCCATTGTCTACTTTTTCCATACCTATTATGGATTTTACAAGGGTAGTTTTTCCGGAGCCAGATGGGCCAATGAAACCAATAATTTCACCCTCATTAAGGGTAAGATTTATATTGTTTAGAACGGTAATATTAGAATATTTTTTAACTAAATTTGAAATTCTTACAACATCCATTTTTATCCTCCTATTAAAGGGTTCCATATAAGGAATCCCAAACGCTATAAATTAACAATGTGTTGATTAGTTTCTCATACTTCTATTATAATTAAGCTATGGTAAAGAACAATAATCACCATAGTTACTAGTGTTCATTAATAGACAAATAATATGTATGTGTTAATTATCTTACTTTTAAGGAGAAGTTATATGGATAGAAGAAGTGGTAAAACTAAAAAATTACTAGAAGATGCCTTAATAAAGCTAATGATAGAAAAAGGCTTTGATAAGATAAGTATAAAAGATTTAACAGAAGAAGCAGACATTAATAGGGGGACATTCTATCTGCATTATAAAGATAAGTATGACTTATTAGAACAAAAAGAAGATGAATTTCTAAAAGAATTCGCTAAATTAGCAGAAAGTATATCTGAAAAATATCCTAGGGATTTTAAGTTACTTTCAAAGAAAGAAAATTTGCTGCAAGTTTTCAATTTTGTATATACTTACATAAAGCAAAATTCTGACTTTATGAAAGTTTTATTAGGAGCTAATGGGGATTTAAATTTTCAAATGAAGCTTAAAAATTTCATTGAAAGTATGTTAATAAAAAATGTAGAAGTAGAATTTGTGGGAGAAATAAAATTAAAATATATAGGCGCAGTTGCAGCATCAGCTCAATTAGGTATTATTCAAAAATGGCTTAGAACTGGCATGGAAGAAAGTCCAGAAGAATTAGCAGTATTTGTGAGTGATGTTGTATATACCATATATAATGGAGTATTAAAGGCAAATGTTGATATAAAATAGTTATTAAATTAAATTTTCAAGGTTAAATAGGATTAATAACACTAGGAGACGGATGATAACATCACCCGCCTCCTAGTTTTTATTTTCTAACTAAGTCAGTAAATTGATATGTTAAGTTATTTTCTTCAAAAACTTTACTTTCTAATACAGGCATCCACTCATTCTCATTTATGTTTGGGAAATAAGTATCTGCACCGAAATCTTTAAATACCTTTGTAAGATACAGCTTGTTTGAATAAGGTAAGAACGCAGAGTAAATTTCACCCCCACCAATTATAAAAGCTTCTTCTTCTGAGTGGTGATATTTTTCAACTACAGCATCTAAGGAATTAATAACCTCTACCTGAGGGTCATCTACGGAAAAGTCATTATCTCTAGTTAAAATTACGTGATGTCTATTAGGTAAAACTTTAGGCAATGATTCAAAAGTTTTTCTACCCATAATGATAGTTTTACCAGAAGTAATCTCCTTAAATCTCCTTAAGTCACTCGGTAATCTCCAAAGTAAGTCATTATTTTTACCAATAGCATTATTTTCAGCTACTGCTACTATTATTGAAAGCATGATATAAAACCTCCTTCTATTGGTTCAATAAATTCTTAAGTTTCTTAGTATTCTTATATTTTAAAGTTTATATAAATATTCCTTTGTTAAAGAAACTTAGCATACACTTAATCTTAATTTGTAGTTTATTATGTTAATTACTATATCCCCAATTCAAACTTTAATTGTGGTTTAACTGGCTCGTAATCAAGCATTTCAAAATCATCTATAGTAAATTCATAGAAGTTTGTTTTACCTTCTTTAAGTATTAGTTTAGGTTGTTTACTACTAGGTATTCTAGCTATTAATTCTTTTGCCTGATCTATATGTCTGTCATAAATATGTAGATTATCAACAACGTGCATAAACACACCAGGTTTTAAACCAACATGTCTTGCTACCATCATCATTAATGCAACATATTGAATTTTATTTATATGGCCAGCAGTGCAATAATCTGAACTTCTTTGATGAAGAGTTACATCAAGATACTCTCCTCTAACAGACCAAACTGTAAGGAATGCACAAGGATACAAGCCAGCAGTTTCTTCAAAATCTGCATATTGATATAAATCTATAATATGTCTTCTAGTATAAGGCTCATTTTTTAATCCATTCAAAAGCTTATTCATTAAGTCATATTTTTTTACAGTAGCACCATACCTTTGTCCAATAGTTCTGGTACCATTAATTTCCCAATCTGCCCACCAGGTAATGCCCATTTCCTCTAATACGGAAAGTTCATTTGAAGCCTTTTGATATATCCATAAAATCTCTTTGATGCTAGATTTCCAAGCGATTGGTCTAAGTGTGGTGATAGGGAAATCCCCTTTAGATATATCATATTTTTCTACAACTTGGTTTATGTATATTGTGTGAGCTGGTGTACCATCTTTATATTGTGGTCTTATTTTATGACCTTGAGTACTTATTCCATCAGTAAGAATATCATTTAGTGTATCTTTAAATAATTTATCTGTTTTAGATATAAAATGTGTCGTCATAAATTCACCTCTAAATTAGATTTAATAATATTATAACATAGTTAAATATTTAGTTATAATAAATAGTTATTTTAATAGCTAAAAATGATATAATATTAAGTAGTTTAAATAGAAGATGAGGTGAGTTCCTTGGCTTATAGAGCTTTATATAGAGAGTGGAGACCACAAAAATTTGAGGATGTTGTTGGGCAGGAGCATATAACTACTACCCTAAAAAATCAGATATTAACAAATAGAATAGCGCATGCTTACTTATTTTGCGGGACAAGAGGAACAGGTAAGACTTCAACTGCTAAGGTATTTTCAAAGGCTTTAAATTGTTTAAACCTTGTGGATGGTGAGCCTTGCAATGAATGTGAAATGTGTAAGAAGATAAATGCAGGTTTAGCTATAGATATAAATGAAATGGATGCTGCATCAAGAAATAAAGTAGAGAATATTAGAGATATTATTGATGAAGTTCAATATCCACCACAAGAAGCTAAATATAAGATATACATAATGGATGAAGCTCACATGTTAACGACAGGAGCTGTAAATGCATTTTTAAAAACACTAGAGGAGCCGCCAAGTAATGTAATATTTATTTTGGCAACTACAGATCCTCAAAAATTACCTATAACAATTCTTTCTAGGTGCCAAAGATTTGATTTTAAGAGAATTTCTAATGAGCATATGATTGCTAGGCTTAGAAAGATAGTCAAAGAGCAAGGCGTTTTTGCAGATGATAAGAGCTTAAGTCTTATTACTAGAGTTTCAGATGGAGCAATGAGAGATTCTTTAAGTATATTAGATCAGGCTATCTCTATGGGAGATGGTAAGGTTGATTATGAGCAGCTAGTATCAATGCTTGGTCTTGTAACCAATGAGTATTTATTTAAAATTACCAGTTCTATCATTGAAAGAGATATAGAGAAATCTATGAAGACTATTGAAGAAATAGTTCTTTCAGGAAAGGATATTGGACTTTTTATAAAGGACTTAACTAGCCATTTTAGAAACCTTCTAATGACTAAGGTTACAAATAATCCTGAAGAAATATTAGATATGTCAGAAGAAAATATAGATTTGTTAAAGACACAAGGAGAAAGACTACGATATGAAGAAATCATGAGGGATGTCAGAATTCTTCAAGAAGCAGAGGAAAATTCTAAAGCTAGTAAGCAAGCTAGAATATATCTAGAATTAGCAACTATAAAGATGTGCAAAATAGAGTTTGATATGTCAAAGGAAACTCTATTAGCAAGAATAAATAGATTAGAAGAAGCATTAAGATCTGGAAAGGTTACAGTAGCTGCTAAATCACAGGGAGATTCTCAGGGGATAGAACCAGAGAAGAATCCAAAAACTATAAGGAAGCAAGAAGTTCAAAGAGAAGCAACTATCACACACAGCTTTAATGAAGATTCAAAGGTTACTCTAGATGATGTAAAAAGATACTGGAGAGATATTCTAGAGAGATTTAAAGCTAGAAGGGCAATGGTTATATATGCATCATTATCAACTGGAAAACCAGTAGCTTGTAAAAATGGTGTGGTTGAAATTCTATATGATGATGAATATGCCTTCAACAAGAAGAGACTAGAACAGCTTGAAAATTCTAAAATAGTAAATGAAGTGTTTAGTGAGATACTAAAGGATGGAGTTAAGGTAGTTTACACAATAATTAGTAAGGAAAGTACAGAAAAGAATACTGAAGATATACTTAGAGAAACCATAGGGGAAGAAGCTTTAGAGATTTTAGATGAATAGACAATTAGGAAATTTTTGAGGTTTTTAAATTCAACTAATAATTTATACACATCATTAAATCGTTAGAAACCACGATTTTCTAATATGTATAAATTAAGTTTTATTAAAAAAACCTCTAGATTATATATATATAGCAAAATCAAATAATATAATATATAATAATGAATAGATAAAATTTAAGGAGGGTATCACATGGCAAAAGGTGGTTTTCCAGGCGGCGGACTTGGAAATATGAATAATTTAATGAAGCAAGCTCAAAAACTTCAACAACAAATGGAAGAAATGCAAAAAGAATTAGAAGTAGCTGAATTCGAAGCAACAGTTGGAGGAGGAGCCGTTCTAGTTAAAGTTAATGGTAAGAAGGAAGTAACTCACATAGAGATAAAACCAGAAGTAGTAGATCCAGATGATGTAGAAATGCTTCAAGATTTAGTACTTAGTGCTGTAAATCAAGCAATGAAAAAAGCTGATGAAGAAACAAGTAGTAAAATGGGAAAATTAACTGGCGGCATGAATATGCCAGGATTATTTTAATTAACTATAGGCATACAGGTGTATCTGTATGCCTATTTTATAATCCTTTAAATTCTCCATTATGAGTATTAAAGAAGCTCAGCTATATTGGTGCGACCACAAGATTCTTTAATACGAAAGATGGTTAGAATTTTTGGATTATAAACATTTTATAATTACAAAAAAGTTTTTATATAAAGAAATAATCTTAAATATTAGATATGATAGTACAGAAAGGAAGTTGTAAAGTTATGGATTTCTATCCAGTTGCTATAGAAAAGCTTATTGAAGAGTTTGCAAAGTTGCCTAGTGTAGGACAAAAAACTGCCCAAAGGTTAACGTTACATATACTTAACTTACCTGAAGAGGAAGTAAAAGAATTTGCTAGGGCATTAGTGCAGGCAAGAGGAACTATTAAATATTGTTCTATTTGTGGTAATTTCACAGATAAAGATCCTTGCGCCATATGTTCAAACCCTAACAGAGAGAAACAAGTTATATGTGTGGTTGAGCAACCAAAAGATATTATGACTATGGAAAAGGTTAAAGAGTTTAATGGAGTATATCATGTTCTACATGGCAATATATCTCCAATGCAAGGAAGAGGACCACAGGATATTAGAATTAGGGAACTAGTTGCAAGAATGAATTCCGATGTAAAAGAAGTTATAGTTGCTACAAATCCTAATATAGAAGGTGAAGCTACAGCAATGTACATATCCAAGATACTTAAACCGTTGGATGTTAAAGTAACAAGAATAGCTGCAGGTATCCCAGTAGGTGGAGATTTAGATTATGCTGATGAGGTAACTTTATCTAAGGCACTAGAGGGAAGAAAAGAAATCTAAACTTTCATTTTAAATTGTCTAAAACAAAAAAAAGTTTTGTTATAAATTTAGATTAAAAAGAGAAGGAAAAATAGATTAAGAATTTAGAAAAAAGAATAGAAAAATGAGGCGAAAGCTTTTGTAAGCAATGAAGTAAGGGAAAAAGACTAGTCTTTTTCCCTTACTTCGTTGAGCTTACTTTTTTTATTGTAAATTCTGTCTAATATCCTAATTACAACTTTTAAGCAAATTTATTTGGCGTTGTATCCAATTGATAATCTCCATTTTATCTTTATTAATAGGAGAAATTTGCTCCAAAATTTCATTAAAATATACTTCAAAAGCTTTGACAAGTATAGGTTCTTTGATTGATAACCGAACTTTGGGTATATTTTTTGGACATTCATATGCTTCAAGCATTACAGCGTTTCTTTCTTTAACCATACAATAAAATATAGAATTTGGTATAGTATTATTGGAGTTTTTAGAAATGAATGCAATATTGTAATTGCAATATTTCTCAAGTAAAGTTACGATGTTTTTTAAAATCTCAATAATATCCTCGACTTCTAAACTAATTATAGTTACCTTATTATATAAATAAAGATAAAGTTCCTTATGTTTAATTAGATTGTTAATACAATCTATATGGTAAATATCCGTATATGTATATTTAAATATGTTTGATAAAAATGCTTGCAATCTCATTTTGTAAAAGTCTAAAGATGTATTTATTTCATCTTCTTTAAGATTTTTTCTTTGTAGAAGCTTCTTATATAAATTTTCTGGAAGCAACAAAATACTAAGATCACGTTTGTATAGAATTCGATTGCCTATGACATCTTCCTGATCAGTTAGAAACTTTGAATAATCAATAACATTATTATGTTTATAATACTTAACAAGAGGTTTGGTATCTTTAGCAATTATTGTGTTAAGTCTATTATTGAATAAATCAACAGCGACTTTATTCCTAAAATAAAAGGCAGCATCAATTTCTGAATGCAGATCATTTGGCAATCCTAATAATGTTCCAATCTCTGGAATAACAATAAATTCTTGATATATGGAAAAAAGGTTATATTTTTTTAAATAATAAGGGTAAAACTTATCAGTGCTTATAAATGGTAACGCAAAATCAATAAAATTCATTGCATTATTGATGTTGTTGTTTAATTTCAATAAAAATACAATACTCCAACCATTATTTATTGCTTTAAGAATAGCATTTCTAAAATTAATCAAGTCATTGTGATACCTGGGAATAAACATATTGTCATTAAATGAAATATAGATCATATCATTATTACATTTACGGTTTGAAGTATATTCTAATAACGAGATACTTTCAGCTAATACATTTTTATATCCAATAACTATTTTATCTTCACTTGATAAGTTTATAGACAAATTAGAGCCTTTCATATTTAATAAGTCAGTATTCATATTAGTATCATAACTTTTATTAGAATAATGTTGATAGATGTCCATTGATTTTAAAACTTTTTTATTATTAATTAAATGAGCGTTATTTTCCTTTATTATCTTTTTTCTACATTCTAAAGAATATCCTTGCGATTGCAATAAAATTCTCTTGATTTTTTCTTTTAAGCTAATTTCAATTGTACTGTCTCCGCATACCTTTAAGAACAGCTCATCTAAATATTGTATCTGAAAAGAATTTAGAATACAGCTAGAAAGGTATTCAGAAATTTTCTCAATATAATTTGTGCTATATGCAGGTACTCTTTTTTCATTAACCCACCGGTTGACAAGTGAGTTATCGACATTTATGACTTTTGATAGTTTTACAATACTAATATCTAAAATTGAAAGTAGAGAGCGAAGAGATTCTCCAAATTTCATATTTGTAATCATAATGTTACTCCTTCCCAAACTGTTATAATCAATATAATAATTATAGTAGTTTAAGTGATTCACATATAGTATATAGTAGCTTAAGTGATTCACATATAGTATAAGGATAAAAAAATGTCATAGCCATAGCTATGACATTTTTTATAAATAGAATTGAAAAAATAATTTTTATTATATAATAGTAGATACATATTATTATATAACAGTTAACTTAATCCAATACCTATGATAACACTATTCACAAAAAATATTAAAATTTATCTAAAAATAGGAGTGCAACTGATGGATAAAAATTCATGCGAAGATTGTAAAGATGCGGATGTAATTGAAAAATTAAGACTAACTTTGTACAAGCATTGGGATTCAATAATTCAAAATAATATTACTAAAGAAATTTTACTGATTAGTGAGGAGTTGGATAAGTTAATTGTTAATTATTATCAAAAAGAAACAAGTGATACTGAAATGAGATAGCTGAAATATTTATTACACATTTCATATGAAAGTTCGGTATAAAACGAGGGGGTATACATATGCAATTTAAAAGTATTAAAACTAAATTATCTGTAATTTTTGGGATATTGATATTATTTATATGCTCTGGACTTGGGGTTATAGGTTATTTAGTTTCAAAAGATGCCTTGACGCAAAACATAAATGAATCACTTCCTAATTTGTCTAAAGAAGCTTCAAGGGTTGTACAGGAAAGAATAAATAGCCAGTTCAATGCACTAGAAGTATTAGCTGAAAGTGACTTTATCAAAAGTGATAAACTGAGCATAAATGAAAAACTTGAAATATTGAAAAGAGAATCACAAAGAGCTAATCATCTGTGGATGACTATTGTTGATATTGATGGAAATGCAATCACTACAAATGGTGGAACAGCAAATATTTCTGATTTGGATTATTTTAAAACAGCAATGGCTGGGAAGAGAGCAGTTTCAGACCCATTTAAAAGTAAGATTACTAATGATTTAATAGTTGCTTATGCAGTTCCAATAAAAGATAACGATAGGGTAAAGGGGGTTTTGGTTTCTGTACGTGACGGAAATGAATTAAGTGCACTGATAAATGACATTAAATTTGGTAGCAATGGAGAAGCTGCCATGATTAACAAGAATGGTAATATTATTGCACATAAAGATAAAAACCTTGTTATAAAAATGTACAATGTATTTGAGGAAGTCAAGAAAGACTCAGGACTTACGTCGCTAGCTGAATTGGAGAAGCAGATGATTGAAGGTAAACAGGGTGTAGGAGAATATACCTTCAATGGTATGACTAAATACATGGGTTATGCCCCTGTAGAAGGAACTAATTGGTCATTGAGTATAACTGCTCCCAAGTCAGAAGTAATGGCAAAAGTAGACAGTCTTTTAAAAACAGTTTCGATTTTATCAATAATTATTTTAGCAGTCAGTATAATAATTACCTATTTTATAGCATCAAGTATATCGAAGCCAATAAAAACAGCTTCAGAGTATCTTAAAGTTGTGGCAACAGGAGATTTCACAAAGGAAGTGCCTGTAAAACTTCTCAAAGCAAAGGATGAAACTGGCACACTTGCAAATGCAATAAATACTATGCAGACATCAATAAGAAATATTATAAAAAAAGTGGTTGATGAATCATCCTCTGTAAGCGAGATGCTTAATAACGTCAATAGCAATATGGAGCAACTTAATAAAGGAATAGAGGAAATTTCAGCTACAACAGAAGAAATGTCGGCAGGAACAGAACAGACTGCAGCTTCTGCTGAAGAAATGAGTGCCACTTCTACAGAGATTGAAAAGGCAGTAGAGTCTATTGCTATTAAAGCACAAGAAGGTGCTGGTGTTGTGAACAATGTAAGTAAGATGACTGAAGAAATGAAGCAAAATGCAATAATCTCAAAAGAAAATGCTATTCAAGTTTATGGAAGTACAAAAAGTAGCTTGAAGGAAGCTATAGAAAAATCAAAAGCAGTAAACCAAATCAATGAACTTGCTGAAGGGATACTTGCAATAACTTCACAAACTAATTTGCTTGCTTTAAATGCAGCTATTGAGGCTGCAAGAGCAGGTCAAGCAGGTAAAAGTTTTGCAGTTGTCGCTGATGAAATTAGAAAGTTAGCAGAGGATTCTAAAAATATGGTCAACAGAATACAGGAAGTTACCAATGTGATATTAGAAGCTGTGAATAACCTATCAAGCAGTTCTGGTGAAATATTAGAGTTTATTGATAAAAAAGTATTGAGTGACTATGATACGCTTGTGGAATCTAGTGAAAAATACAGTGAAAACTCATTTAGTATAGATAGCATGGTTACAGATTTTAGTGCAACATCAGAAGAACTTTTCGCTTCAGTGCAAAATATGGTTAGAGCTATAGAAGAGATAGCAAGTTCTACTAATGAAGAAGCTCATGGAGCTGCAAGTATAGCACAGGAATCAGAAGACATAATGAATAAGTCAAATGAGGTTATTAATTTATCCGAATCTGCGAAGGAAAAATCTAATATGCTTATAAAAATTGTATCCCAATTCAAGATTTAAAGTGAAGAGGAATGTGTGGTTTGAATGTAGTTATATGCAATAAATTTAAATTTTGAAGAAGGTGATAATACTTGGTTTATATGAATAAAGAGCTTATGATAAAAGAAGAATTAGAGTATAAAGTAAAGAAGCTAGAGAGACAGATAGATGAATTACAAAAGATTGAGGAAAGATATAAACTTGTTATAGAAGGCTCAAGCAATGGTTTATGGGATTGGGATTTGATCACTGATACAGTATACATATCAAAAGTATGGCGGGAAATGCTAGGATTTGAAGAACGAAAAACTCACCAATATTATAAAAAATGGACGGAACGCATTCACCCAAAGGATGTTAAAAGAGCTACCTCTACATTACATTCATGCTTTAAAGAAAAAAGTCAGTTTTACATATGTGAGTATAGAATAAAATTAAATGAAGGCAAATATATATGGGTTTCTAGTAAAGGTAAGTTACAATTTAATGATAAGGGAGAACCTGTTAGAATAACAGGCTCACATACTGATATTACAGAGAAAAAAAAGATGGAAGAAAAACTGGAACGCCTTGTATATTATGATCAGCTAACTGGAACAATTATCCGTACAGCATTTATGGACAAATTGAAAATTTCTATAGAAGAAGCAAAAAAAGAGGGCTTAATGCTTTCAGTACTGTTCCTTGACGTTGATAATTTCAAGACTGTTAATGATATGTATGGACATAATATAGGCGACTTATTTTTAAAGAAAATTGCAACAAGGATTAAGTCATGTATTAGAAATATAGACATATTATGTAGGATTGGTGGAGACGAGTTTGCAATTTTATTACCACATATTAACGGCATAAATGAAGCAGATGAGATTGCACAAAGAATTTTAGATTCGTTCAATTATACTTTAATTGTTAAAAGATACAAACTTTCCAGTTCAATAAGTATTGGTATTGCTGTTTATCCCGATAATGGAAGGAACGGAAAAGTACTTCTAGAAAAAGCGGATATAGCTATGTATAAAGCAAAAGAAGAGGGGAAAAATAATCTGCGGCATTTTAATAATTATATGATGAAAGAAATAGGCTTTCGTAATAATATAGGAAGCGATTTAAAAGATGCTATAGATAATGGAGAACTATTTTTATGTTATCAGCCGATTATAGATGCTAGAACTAAAAGAGTGGTAAGAATGGAAGCACTAATAAGATGGAAACACTTAAAAAAAGGAATAATAAGTCCTGTTGATTTTATTCCTGTGGCTGAAGAAACAAAACTAATTATACCCATAGGTGAATGGGTACTAAAAAGTGCTCTTAAACAACTTAAAGAATGGCATGAGGCAGGGTTTAAGGATTTTAGACTATCAGTAAATGCTTCTGTAGTTCAATTGCAAAAGCCGGATTTTGCTAAAGATGTAAGTAAACTTCTTGAGGAAGAGGGTATTTCTGCTAAATATATTGAACTAGAAATCACTGAGAGTGCACTTATAGATTCAGTTTATAATTTATCAAATAACTTAAAGCTTTTAAGAGAGCAAGGAATAAAAGTGTCTATTGATGATTTTGGTACGGGGTATAATTCATTGAAGTATATACAGAAGTTTAATGTTGATTGCATTAAAATAGATAGAACATTTGTTAGCAATGTAAATGATGAAAGAAATAAGATAATAATTAGCCATATAATCTCTTTAGGACATAGTATCGATGCTGAAATAATTGCGGAAGGTGTAGAAACAAAAGAGCAGTATGAATATCTAAAAGAGCAATGCTGCGATACAATCCAAGGATATTATTTCAGTAAGCCACTTTTACCAGAAGAAGCAATTGAATTTTTAAGAGAAAACAGCAATAGAAGTTTTGTTTGAGAAAATGAAGTTTGTTATGAATTTTGGCTAAAAAGGGAAGAAATAATAGATAAATAATTTAGAAAAGTAATGGAAAAATGAGGTAAAAGACTTTATAATTAAAGAATAGAAGGGAAAAAGCAATAGGAAAATCAGTAGGCTTTTTCCCTTGTTTCTTTTAGATTGTTACTGTTTCACAACAGAGCAATATTTACTTTATTTTTGATAAAATATTTTTTGATTAGTATATAAATGAATATCTCATATAAATTCAGTCAATAATTTGAATATAAATTATTGGAGGGGTTATATGAATAGGAAGTTTATTCTAGAATCATTATTGAAAAAGAAGGTAACCAATGAAGTTTCTTTGATTAAAGATATTGAACAAGCCGTAAAGGATATTAAAGTTGCAGAAAGTATGTTTGAAAGTGTAAGTGATCCTAAACTTATAGAAATTGCAATTTATTCTGAAGAAGTTGCCAGAAAAAGACTAGATTTCTTATTGAGAGAAGCAAAGGATAACAATTCAAAAGTAGATAATACCTATATTGTGGAGAAAAGTTCAGGGTTAGCTGAATAAATAAATGGGGGTATGGGATATGTTTCCAGTAGAAATTTTTTACGGAATAATAAGCTTGCTAATATTAGTAATATTATTTAAGGTATTTGCATGGCCTATTAAGATGCTTGGAAAGTTAATAATTAATGGTATATTAGGAGTTTTACTTCTAGTAGTAGTTAATTTTATAGGAGGGCCATTTGGAATCAATATTGGAGTCAATATTGTAACAGCATTAATAGCAGGCTTCTTTGGTATTCCAGGGGTTATAGTTATGGTAGTATTTAAACTATTCTTTTAAGTTAATAAAAAGGTGAAATATCTCAACTTGTTAGAGAGATATTTCACCTTTTTTATGATTCTTTCAAATCCAACAAAGACGCATAAAAAAATCTTTGCGATTTTTTATGCGCCTTATGTTATAGATGGGAGTCTTGAGGTATTCAAAACAAAAAATATTAGAGGTGTAAAGTAAGGAATTAAAGAGTATTCCTATATAACATTAGTATATGTGTATGCAAATAATGTGTTACAAAAAATAAATAAAAATTTAATTATGCTAATACAATATATAGAAGCAATTATTGACGGAAGGAATTTAATGAAAAACTTAATAAACCAGAAGATATTGAATCAGGATAAAAAGATAATACTCTGGGGTGTTATTTTAATGACAATGGTATTTCTTTTTTTAACAAACATGTATCAAATGATTCAATACAAAAATTATGGTACTAATTCAGAGGAGGTAATAAAACAATATTTTTCATTAGCACCTTTTAAAAGTTGTATTCTTTATTTAACTTATGGGTTTTTAACATGTTTTATTTTAAGAGATATGGACATTTTAGTCTCAAGCATAGAAGAAGAAAAATATAATTTGAAAGAAGTCTTTTTCACTAAGGTAAGTACCTTAATAGGTATTACTAGTACAAGTATAATAATTGTATTTCTATTTAAATTAATAGTTTATATGGCGAAAAGACAGGACTTTCAGTCATTAGGTATTAATGGGTACAATATATTTATATTCTTTCTATTAACACTAGCAATTTCCATAGTATCTTGCGGAGGGATTTTTTTATCCTTTGTGCTTGTTAAAAACAAGATTTTAGCAATAATTTTCGTTCCATGCATTGAATACTGTTTGTTTTTATTTTTTGGTCTTTTTAAAATGTTATTGAGTAATTACCTATGGCCATTAAAATGGGTACTAGATATGATAGGAAGTATAATGGTTGATTATTTTGCACTATCCCTAACATTTGATTGGAGGATAGAACTTCAACCTTTCACCAATCAAATAATTTCGGTATTTTTACTTTTTATAGCTGGTATACTTCTATTTTGGATAGATTATTTAATATTTGGAAAGCTAAAGTCTGAAAAGATAAAAAATCTTTTTTATTTTTCCTGGACTGTAAAGATAGTTTTCTTGATGATGGCTTTTATTGGTTCATTTTCTTTATTAGTAATTCTCGATTTATTAGTTCTAGTACTTTCACCACATAGCTTTAATAATATGAATTTACTACTAAATATTGTTGTAATTATTACTTCAGTAGTATTTTATAGATTGCAACTTAAAAGGTGTTATCTAAAAGACAAAGAATAAAAAAAGGTGGATATTTTTAACAAGATAATAAAAAAATACAGACTAAATTTTGAAAAACATAATTATGAAAAAAAGGATTGATTTATTTTATTATGGCAATATAATAAAAGTATAACAGATTGAACGAAGGCGTTTGATAGAGCAATAACTCTATTAAGCGCTTTTTTCTTTCTTGTTTACCTCGAGGAAAATAACAAGGATCCAGAAAAATTATATACTTATTCTGCCCCCAAAGGAATAAAGTACACTTGGTTAAGCCATGGCAACCTTGTGATAAATAATTAAAAAAGTTTTTTGGTTAAATTTAAATTGAGAATTTTATAAGAGGTATTGAGTATAAATTTGATACTAATTATTTTTGAACGATTGTACGATTTTAGTGCTATATATATGTGTGAGGTAAATATAGCTGACATAACTTTTATGGTCTAGACTAAAAGTTAAATTATAGGGTAATTATAGAAATAGATAGGGCATATGTAATGAAAAAATCATATTATGCTGTATCTATTTTTATTTATGTAAAGTTTTTTAAGTAGGTTTTAAGTGATATAATTAGGTTATAAATCTACAAGAGAAAGGAATGGTTCTGTGACTAGAGGAAGCGGATTTAATTGTGAACATTGTCCAGAGTTTAAAAAAGGCGCATGTAGTGGAGATACAACATGTTTATGCTATGAATGTCCAAGAAATTTAGGACAGTGTTTATGCGTGAAGTATTGTAGAGAAACAGAGTCAATATTGACTATAGAGGAGTAAGGTATGGAAAAGGGTATTGAAATTAAGTTATTAGAACTAAAAGATTATATAAAAGTAATGGAGAATACTAAACAGGCATTAGATTTAATTTATTGGGATAAGATGGTCATGATGCCAAAGAAAGCTGTAGAAGGAAGATCAGAAGTAGTTGCTCATCTTTCAGAACAGTTATTTAATCTTCAAACATCACCAAAACTTAAAGAATTTATAGATTATTTTGAAGCTAACTTTGAAGATTTAGATAAGGTTAATAAAAGTATGGTTGAAACATTGAAAAAGGAATATGAAGAAACTAAGAAAATTCCAGTAAATAGATATAAGGAATTTGTAATTCTTGCATCCAAGTCTGAAGTTGCTTGGGAGGAAGCTAAGGAGAAAAATGATTTCTTAATATTTAAACCATATTTAGAAAAAATAATTGAATTTCAAAAAGAGTTTATAGGTTATTGGGGTTTTAAACACCATAAATATAATACACTTTTAGATAAGTATGAAAAAGGAATTACAGTGGAAGTGCTGGATGGAGTTTTTGGAGAGCTTAGAGATGCACTAGTAACTTTACTTAAAAGGATTAAAAAGAGTAATCTTAGGATAGATACAAGTGTAATTAAAGCCTCTTATCCAAGAGAACTACAAAAGGATTTAAGTCTTTTTTCACTTGATCTAATTGGATTTGATATGAATGCAGGAAGATTAGACGAAAGCGTACATCCTTTTACAACTAATTTTTCAAATAAGGATGTTAGATTAACCACTCATTATTATGAAGATGAGCTTCTATCAGCATTATTTTCAACAATACATGAAGGTGGGCATGGAATATACGAACAAGGTATAAGTGACGAACTTAATGGAACTTGGTTAGCACAAGGAGCATCAATGGGAGTACATGAGTCTCAGTCAAGATTTTATGAAAACATTGTAGGAAGAAGTGAAGAATTTTTAAGTTTTTTATTTGAAAATAAAATAAAGAAATATTTTGTTAACCTAGAGAATTTAGACTTTGAAACATTTTATAAATGTGTAAATAAGGTTGAACCTTCATTAATAAGAACTGAAGCAGATGAACTAACCTATTCATTGCATGTAATTATAAGATATGAAATAGAAAAAGCTATTTTTAATGGTGAGGTAGCTACAAGTGATTTACCTAGACTATGGAATGAAAAATATAAAGAATATTTAGGTGTAGAGCCTACAAATGATTCAGAAGGAATTCTTCAAGATATGCATTGGTCAGATGGATCTTTTGGATATTTTCCAAGCTATGCATTAGGAAACTTATATGGAGCTCAATTTTTAAACACAATGAAAAAAGATATTCCTAATTATAAAGAGCTATTAGGAAAAGGAGATATTAAACCAATAACAAAATGGTTAAATGAAAAAATTCATACGCATGGAGCTGTATATTCGCCAATGGAATTACTTTTAAAGGTAACAGGTGAAAAGCTGAATCCTAAATACTTTATTGATTATTTAGAAGAAAAATATACCAAATTGTATCATGTATAAAGGTTAAAATACTGCACAAAATAATAGAGGTAATATAAATTTGTAAGGAGAGATGATATGAATAAATCTCATTTATCCTCAATAAGTGGAGAGTTATGTCCCGACTTTTTTCCGAATACAATTTTGCCGTCTATTAGCATGAGGGAAGTTTATTCAACTTGTAAAAATTGTATTGAATATGAAAAAGGTAGTTGCCTTAAGGATGCTTACTCCTATATTACTATTATTAATAGGAATTAGAAGGGAGAAGATAGTATGAATTATGAGTTATTTCAAGACTTAAGCTCTGTAGCTAGAGGTTGTCATGATTATTCTCCAGTAGAATTAGGGCCAGTATCTTATTGTAGTTCAAGATTAAGTTGTTTAAATTGTCAAAGTTATGAAAGTAGTCAGTGTAGTAGGGAATGTTGTGATAAGGATATGAGTCAAGATAAAAGTTAAGTTTTATTTATATTAAAATCCTTATAGGTTAATTTAAGATTTTATTAGTTTAATAGTGATTTGAAGGAATATTAAATAATAAGCCTTTAAATCACTATTTTTATTGTGAAATTTACAAAAAACCATGGCTATTTATGGCAATTAGAAATGCAAAATTTAAATTTATAAAATATCACTAAATGGAGTGATTTAAGATAAATTTAATAATAAAACCATTGTTTTAAAGCATAAAAAGTAGTAGAATTACAAATAAAATATTAAATTTTCAAAATAACATTTGTGTTTATGCACGGATAAAACCTTAAAATCTTATGAAATATAGATGGGTTTACTGCTAAGCAAAATGTAAAAAATAAAAGGGGGCTTTTATAAATGTCAAGAGTATATAATTTTTCTGCGGGTCCAGCTGTATTACCAGAAGAAGTGCTTAAAGAAGCAGCTGAGGAGATGTTAGACTACAAAGGAACTGGTATGTCAGTAATGGAAATGAGCCATCGTTCGAAAGCGTTTGAAGGTATTATTGGGGATGCTGAAAAAACATTAAGAGAACTAATGAATATTCCTGATAATTACAAGGTACTATTCCTTCAAGGTGGTGCATCACAACAATTTGCAATGATTCCAATGAATCTAATGAAAAATAGAGTTGCAGATCATATTAACACAGGACAATGGGCTAAAAAAGCTATATCCGAAGGAAAGTTATATGGAAAAATTAATGTGCTAGCATCTTCTGAAGATAAGACATTCACATATATACCAGATTTAAAAGATTTAAAGATTTCTGATGATGCAGATTATGTATATATATGCCATAACAATACAATATATGGAACAAAGTATAATGACCTACCAGATACAGGAGATAAGATACTAGTAGCAGATATGTCATCAGATATTTTATCTGAGCCTGTAGATGTAAGTAAGTATGGGCTTATATTTGCAGGAGCTCAAAAAAATATAGGACCAGCAGGGGTTGTTGTTGTAATAATTAGAGAAGACTTAATCACAGATGATGTATTACCAGGAACTCCAACAATGTTAAAATACAAGATACATGCAGATAATAATTCACTTTATAATACTCCACCTGCATATGGAATATATATATGTGGAAAGGTATTTCAGTGGATTAAAAATATAGGCGGCCTAGAAGCTATGAAGAGAATTAATGAAGAAAAGGCTGCAATATTATATGATTACCTTGATTCAAGCAGTATGTTTAAGGGAACAGTTGTGAAGAAAGATCGTTCATTAATGAATGTTCCTTTTGTAACAGGTTCAGATGAATTAGATGCTAAGTTTGTAAAAGAAGCTAAGGCTGCAGGTTTTGAGAACTTAAAAGGACATAGAACTGTTGGCGGAATGAGAGCAAGCATATATAATGCTATGCCAATAGAAGGTGTTAAGGCATTGATAGAATTCATGAAGAAATTTGAAGAAGAAAATAAGTAAAAGAATTAAGGGGTGCTATAATGTTTAAAATTAATTGTTTAAATCCAATAGCTAATATTGGTTTGGATATATTTTCAGATAAATATGAACAGGTTGATAACTATAATGAGGCAAATGCTGTTTTAGTTAGAAGTGCAAGCATGCACGATTTAGATATACCTGAATCCTTAGAAGCAATTGCTAGAGCTGGGGCAGGGGTTAATAATATTCCTCTAGATAAATGTGCTGAAAAGGGAGTTGTAGTATTTAATACTCCAGGAGCTAATGCAAATGGAGTAAAGGAACTTGTTATAGCAGGACTTCTTCTAGCATCTAGAGACATAGTTGGAGGAGTAAACTGGGTTGGGTCAGTAAAAGAAGAGCCAGAAGTAGCAAAATTAGTAGAAAAGAATAAATCTAAATTTGCTGGAGTAGAGATTCAAGGTAAAAAGCTTGGAGTAATAGGACTTGGAGCTATAGGTGTATTAGTTGCAAATGCTGCTAATAGATTAGGCATGGAGGTATATGGTTATGATCCATTTATTTCTGTAGATGCAGCTTGGAATCTTTCAAGAGATATTAAGCATAGTAAATCATTAGAAGAAATATACAGAGAATGTGATTATATAACAGTACATGTTCCATTAACAGATACTACTAAGGGAATGTTTAATAAAGAAGTTTTTGAAATCATGAAGGATGGAGTAAAGATATTAAACTTCTCAAGAGATTCTCTAGTAAATGATGATGATATGATTGAAGCATTAAATTCAGGTAAAGTAAATAGATATGTAACAGATTTCCCAAATCCAAAGGTTGCGGGAACTCAAGGAGTAATTGCAATTCCTCACTTAGGAGCATCTACAAATGAGTCAGAGGATAACTGTGCAGTTATGGCGGTTAAAGAATTAATGGAATATCTTGAAAATGGAAATATCAAGAATTCAGTTAACTATCCAAATTGCGATATGGGAGTTTGCACTCAAGCAGGTCGTATTGCAATAAATCATAAAAATATTCCGAACATGTTAAGTCAATTTACATCAACTTTAGCAAATGAAAATATTAATATTTCAGATATGATTAATAAGAGTAGAGGTCAATGGGCATATACTATGCTTGATATTGAATCACCTGCTACAGTAGAAATAGCTAAGAAGATTGAAGAAATTGGCGGAGTAGTTAAGGTAAGAATTATTAAATAGCTTATATTCTAAGGGGACAAGTAACTTTGATCCCCTTGAGTAATTGGGAGGAATTAAGATGGCAACAATTAAACCATTTAATTGTATACGACCTAGAGAAGATGTGGCAGATAAGGTAGCAGCACTTCCTTATGATGTTTATAATCGTGAAGAGGCGTTAGAAGAAGTATTAAGAGAACCCTTGTCTTTCTTAAAAATTGATAGAGCAGAAACACAGTTTGATAGGGATTTTAATCCATATGATAAGAAAGTATATGAGAAAGCAAGAGATATACTTAAGGAAATGAAGGAAGATGGAACCTTCGTAGAAGAAGGGCAAAACTGCTACTATGTTTATGAGCTTACTATGAATGGTCGTGCTCAGACAGGTCTAGTAGGATGTGCATCAATTGATGATTATTTAGATAACACAATAAAAAAGCATGAAAAGACTAGAGAAGATAAAGAACTAGATAGAATAAACCATGTAGATATATGTAATGCACAAACAGGTCCTATATTTCTAGCTTACCGTTCTCAAGAAGAAATAAATAATGTTGTAAATAAGATAAAACAAGAAAAAGCTATTTATGACTTTGTTTCACCAGATGGCATTAGACATGCGGTTTGGAAGATTGATGGAGAAGCAGATATAAAGATTATTTCTGAAGCTTTTGGGAAAATAGATAGCATATATATAGCAGATGGTCATCATAGAACTGCTTCAGCAGTTAAGGTTGGATTAAAAAGAAGAGAAGAGAATCCAGGATATACTGGAGATGAGGAATTTAATTTCTTCCTTTCAGTGTTATTCCCACATGACCAATTAATGATCTTAGACTATAACCGTGTGGTGAAAGATTTAAATGGTTATACCAAAGATGAATTCTTAGATGAAATTTCAAAGGCTTTTACTGTTGAGAAAATAGGGGCTGACCCTTTTAAGCCGTCTGTAAAAGGAATCTTTGGTATGTATCTTGAGAATGAGTGGTATAAGCTTGCAGCAAAAGAAGAATTATTTTCAAAAGATCCAGTAATGGGATTAGATGTGGCTATACTTGAGAATAATTTATTAAATCCTATATTAAACATAAAGGATATAAGAACAGATAAGAGAATTGACTTTGTAGGAGGAATAAGAGGACTTAAGGAATTGGAGAAGAGAGTAAACAGTGATATGAAAGTAGCTTTTTCAATGTATCCTACATCAATAACTGAGCTTTTTGCAGTATCTGATGCAGAGATGTTAATGCCTCCTAAGTCTACTTGGTTTGAACCAAAGCTTAGAAGTGGACTATTTATTCATGAATTAAGTTAAATACTAGGATTGATATTTAATGGAGATAGGACTATATAATTACAGTAGTAGTTATATAGTCCTAATTTTATATATAAAAACATGATATTTTTATTGTGAAAATATGTATTATAATATACAATTGAATATATGAACAGATATTCACATGATGATTTGGAGGAATTCTATGAATAATTGTATAAATCTTATATCCATCTTATTATTATTCGCTTTTGGAATAGCATATTTATTGAAGCTTTATGCTTTAAGCAAAAGGTATAATTTAAAGGCGAATGTCTTAGCTAACAGAAACAAAAGTAAAAAAACGCAGTTAGTAGAGAGGATGCTACAACTTTCAACATTAATATGGATAGTAGTTTGGTTTGGAGAAGTAATATCAAAGCAGCTAAGTATAAATGATTTACTTAAATTATGGAACAGTAATTTAGTAAGCATTGTAGGTTTATTAGTAATTACTGCTGGTATAATATTTTTTTGTGTTGCAGCCATAACAATGAAAAATTCATGGAGAGTGGGAATAGATAAATCTACTAAATCAGAACTTATAACTGAAGGAATATATAAATATAGTAGAAATCCTGCATTTGTAGGCTTTTATTTAATGTTTATAGGGCTTTTCTTTGTATACTTAGATATAATAACCCTAATTGTTATGATATTAAATATATATACCATGAATAGATTAGTTATTGAAGAAGAGAAGCATCTTGAAGAAATGTTTGGTGAAGAATATATTAAGTATAAGGATAAAACCCCAAGATATTTATTATGGTGAGAATTAACAACCTAAGAGAAGTAATAATATTGATATAATATTTCATATAAAGAATAGATAAAGGAGTTAAGCAATGGACAAAGTGAAAAAATATCCAATAATTCAAGCTTTGCTAGCAGCATTATTATTTGGAGCAAGTTCACCTTTTGCAAAAATACTATTAGGGGATGTAGCACCAGTACCACTTGCAGCATTTCTATATTTAGGCAGTGGAATAGGTTTGTTTATATATCAAACAATTATGTTTAGAGGGAAGAATGAAGATTTGAAAGAAGCTCCATTATCACAAAAGGACATTTTATGGCTTATAGGAGCAGTTGTTTTTGGAGGCGTTATGGCACCAATAATTTCAATGACAAGCCTGAAGGTTACACCTGCGTCTACAGCATCACTATTATTGAATTTTGAAGGAATTGCAACTACTTTAATTGCAGTTATGTTTTTTAAAGAAGGAATTACTAAAAGGATGTGGATAGCAATACTATGCATAACTAGTGCAAGTATATTATTGTCATGGGATTTTAGTAATCAATGGGGAATATCACTTGGAGCATTGGGTATACTTGGGGCATGTGTTTGTTGGGGTATAGATAATAATTTTACAAGGAACATATCAGCTAAAAACCCATTTACTATTGTTATAATTAAAGGGTTAGGGGCAGGTTCATTTTCTTTACTAATAGGATATTTTATACATAGTCCTTTTCCAGATATAATTACTATAATAAAGGCTATGATATTAGGTTGCTTTAGTTATGGAGTAAGCTTAGTATTGTTTGTGTTAGCAATGAGGAGTTTAGGAAGTGCAAGAACTAGTACATTCTTTGGAACTGCACCTTTCATTGGAGCGATTCTATCATTTGTTTTATTTAGGGAAGCACCTGGTATTATGTTTATTGTTTCTTTGCCTATTATGATTATAGGAACACTTCTTTTGTTTAAAGAAGATCATGCTCACAAGCACAAACACGAACATATTGTTCATGAACATAGACATAGTCATTCAGACAGCCATCATGAACATAGTCATGTACTAGGTGAAATTCCGATGGATGGTTACAATTCTCATGTTCATGAGCATAAAGAAATGGAGCATGAACACTCTCATACTCCAGATATACACCACAGACATTCACATTAATTATTAAGAATTCTATTCAAAAGAAGATAATATTATAAATGCATACTTTTCAGATATTATCATAAATTTAAATTGTTACTATTCTTACAGAGAAAAGTAATGAATGAAATTACTGCTAGTAAACAATAATACCTATATAATGCATTAAAGAATTTACATGTCACTTACATGAGATGTAATATGATTTTTGCATTATATATACATGTAAATATTTTTGAGAGGATGTGTAGTTAATGTCATTAAACAATGCAATGACTGCTGATTTTTTACGTTCAGCATATGGTGGAGAAAGTATGGCTCATATGAGATATCTTATATGGGGAGAAGCTGCAGAAAAAGATGGATATCCTAATATAGGCAGACTATTTAAAGGGGTCGCTTATGCAGAGTTATGCCATGCAAAAAATCATTTTACTGTATTAAAAGATCAAGTTGGAGATAATACAGTTGCTGCAGGGGCTGTATTTGGGCATACCAATATAGTCGAGAATTTACAAGGTGCAATTAATGGTGAATTACATGAAATTAATCAGATGTATCCTGTTTATCTTGAAACTGCAAAATTTCAAAATGAAAAAGATGCTCAAAGATCTTTCCATTATGCTTTAGAAGCAGAAAAAATTCATGCTAAGTTATTTCAAGATGCTCAAGATTCAGCTAAGTCAGGAAAAGATATAGGTAGTGAAACTATCTATGTTTGTCCAGTTTGTGGATTTACTGAATTAGGTGATAATGTTGAGAAATGCCCAGTTTGTGGAGTAAGTAAAGATAAATTTCAAGCATTTTAATATAGGGATTTAAGTTTCCTATAAAAAACATATAGATACAAATAATTCAAAAACCTATTCTTTATAGCAGAATAGGTTTTTTACATTTGAATAAGTATTCATATTGAGAACGGTAGTTAATTATTATATACATAAGGACTATTAGGTTTGGGAATAGTCTTTACTGAGTCTATGATTACAACTGGCGTTGTAGTTAATTGCCCATCAGTAGCTTGGCTTTTTGCAGAAAGTTTTCCTTGTACCGTTACCCATTGCCCCTCTTTTAGTTCAGTAGAATCTCTAAGCCTTCCTATAGGACCAATAATCTGGGCATCAGCAGCGCAACAGCTCATATATAGCCTTGAAATAATGAATTCATTGTTATTAAGTCCATCTTGTTTGTGGACAAAACCACTTAGGGTTATAGCTCTGCCATTATAATCATTTATGTGTTGAAAGACATCAGAGAGTGTATTTACAAAATTATTATCATTTATATTTAATGGTAAATTTCGTTTCCTTTCTTCAGGTGTCATTTGTCCGGCAACATTGGCTAGTTTATTTACAGCTTTAACACCTTTAGTGTCTACAATAGTGGTATCAATACCAGCATGAGATGCTCCAAAACCTACGAGTATAGTGAAGATAAATAAAATTATAACTTTACTTGAAGGTCTATTGCTTATGGTTGTGAATATCTTTCCAAACTGATATACAGTAAGTAAGCTTAAGAATACCTGAAAGATATTTAGGTACACTATTATTCTAGGTGCTATAAAAAGCTTAATCTTACCTGTAGAGGTTAGGTTAAAAAGGAATAAGGATAGCAATAAAAATATTAAAAATTTAAAAAATTCATTAGTGTTAAATCTCTTCATCTATATCACCTTAAATCCTATTAAATTTAGTCCAAACCCTATTGAAGCGCAAATTATGATTATGCATAGTATTAAAGGAATTACATAAGTTTTCTTATATCCTCCAATTAACATAAGTGTATTTTTTATATCTAACATAGGGCCGAATATTAAAAATGCTAATATAGAACCTGTGGTAAATTGGCCAATAAAACTTGCTGCAATAAAAGCATCTGCCTCCGAGCATACAGAAAGTATAAAAGCTAAAAATATCATTGCAATTACAGATAGAAATAGGTTACTTGCAAGATAATTTAAACTACTCCTAGATACAAGAACTTGGAAGGTTGCTGATAACATAGCCCCAAAGATAAGATACTTACTTATATCTAAAAATTCAGAGATTATTGTATCTAATAGCAAAGATATTTTTGATTGATTTTTTTTGTTGGTGTTATGAGAAACTCCACATCCACAAAGATCATCATCATTAAAATCTGTTTCTTTTAGCACATCTGTTTTTGATTTATTTATTATTGTTATTAAGGAACCAATTATAATAGAGGCAATAACACCTAAAATAGCTCTTGCAGATAATATTTTCAAGTTGCCTCCAAACGCATAGTAGGTTGATAAAAGAACTATTGGATTAATGATTGGAGTAGAAATCATAAAGGTTGTAGCAACCCCTACAGGAACTCCTTTTTTTATTAATTTTTTAGCGATTGGGATAATACCACATTCACATATAGGCAAGAAGATACCTAATAAGGAAGCACATAGTAGTGCTAAAAAATGATTTCTAGGAAGTATTCTAGCAATAGTTTGTTCAGAAACAAAAATCTGAATAAGTGATGATATTAGAGAGCCTATAAAAATAAAAGGCATGGCTTCTAATACAATACTTATAAATATTGCAGAAAAGTTTGCTAGGGTTCTTGTGTTTAAGGTTATCTTAAATTTCACCATTAATATAATTATTAAAATTATTAGCGGAATTATGGCTAATTTAGATAGTGTAGTTAAGACATTTTTATTGTTACTATAGTTATATTCCAATTTTTTATCTCCCTTTTAATGTACACTAGAATTTAGATAAGAGGATTTTGGTAAGTATTCTAGATAACTTAAGCAGTCCTCCATCTAAGAAATCTTCTTCATTTAAGTCTTTTTCTAAACTATCATTCGAAGTTGAACTTAATATGAATGTATCTCTATTAAGTGACAAGATGTGTCTTTCAATGGATTTAAATTCATCTTTAGGTATTTTGGAACTATTATTAAAGACAACCAAATTACAGTGATACAAGTTAGGCAATATAAGAGTAGGCATATTATTTAAAAACATTTTATATGTATTACAATCTGCTATAAAGAAAATAGAAGTCACGTTAGATATTTTCTTTAGTTCTCTTTTATTAAGAATCTCTAATAAATCAGCCAAATTTCTTGTGCCATTATATTCAATTATTATTCTGTGAACTTGATATCTTAAGATGATTTCTTTGAGGCCATCTTCATCCAAAGGTTTTTGAGGATCATAGTTTAAAATAGTAATGTTTTTGAAGTTAACTAAATCCTCGTTTATTTTGCTATTGCCTTCTTCACATTGAATTATTAATATTTTTTCTATTTTTAGTAATGTGTTTTTAACAAGTGAATTTATAAAATAGGTTTTCCCAGATCCTATAAAACCTGTTACTATTTCAATATCAGTTTTAAATTTCATAGTTATATTTCCTTACAGGTAAATAGATTTTTAACTTCATTTATATTAAGATGATTTCCTATTACGCATATTCTTCCAGAATAATCTGCACTGGAACTTCTAATCTCATATTCTCCAGGAACATAATCAAATTCTAACCAGTTATTTTCCTCTGTCTCTATAATTCCTTTAGCCCTTAGAACTAGTCCATATTTTGAACTGTCAGTTAAGCTATTTAATATAGATTCAATTCTTGTTCTTGAGTAAACTTCTGGGGTTTCTATTCCAATTGATTCAAAAGCTTCTTTGGTTCCAGCTACAGTGGAAGTCTTTAAGATGCCTTTCCCCAAATCCCTCTTTAATATGTTTATTTTATTTAATAAAGGAACTTCCTCAGTGTTTTCTGCTATGTCAATAATTGAAGATGCAGGTACATCACTCCAAGGGGTTGTAACGATGCTGGCATGTGAGTTTAACTTTTTAACTTTTTCAGTAAGTGATAAAACATCATCTTTAGAAATGTTTTGAGTTCTACTTAATATGATAGTTCTAGCATTTACTATTTGGTCCTTATAAAAGTCAGCAAAATTATTTATATATAAATCATACTTAGTTACATCAAGAACAGTTATAAGCATATTTAATGAAACTTTTTCTTTTATATCTGGTTCTTTAAAGACTGAAAGTATTTCAGAAAGTTTTGCGACGCCAGAAGGTTCTATTATTATTCGTTCAGGCGAATATTTATCTATAACTTCAAGTATTCCTTTTTTAAAATCGCCATAAACACTACAACAAATACAACCTGCACTTATTTCTGTAATTTCTATTTTGGAATTTCTAAGAAAGGAACCATCTATACCTATTTCTCCAAACTCATTTTCTATTATTGCTATTTTTTCTTTATTAAGAGATTCTTCTATAAGCTTTTTTATAAGCTTAGTTTTACCAGCACCTAAGAATCCTGAGAAAACATCTATTTTAATACTCATAATTAATACCTCACAAAAATATTATATTGTTCATTTTAAACTAATGGGAAATGTGAATCAATGCAAATAATTCGCATTTGAGGTTAATTAACAATAAGTTCAAATATTATTGTAAGCAAAGAGGAATTTTAATTAAAACATGGAATTATGTTGTTAAATGGTGTAAAGATAAGTGAAGGCATAAATATGAATTGATATTTAAAGGAGATTTATGAATAAAAAGAAATTTATTATATTGGCTGTTTGTATAGTTTTCATATCTATAATTTTTTATATGATTAGTAAAAAGACTATAGCAACTCCAGACAAGATTATAGTACATGATAATGGCAAGTTAACTGAAGTATCAAAAGATAGTTCAGAATTTAATGAAATAGTTAAGCTAACTAAGGGGAGATTTAACTTCAATATGTATATTACGAAAGATTATATAGATGACTCAACAATAGAATATATACGTCAAGGTGGAGTTGGTATTGAATTTATTTATAATGATGAACAAAAGTGTTATATAAATATACTTTTACTTCAATCAATAAAATATAATAAATTATATTTTCAATTAGAAGATAAGAAAAATGATACTTCTAAATATTCAGTTGTAAACACATTTCAATATAGTGATAAATATCACTATAAGGATTCTTCAAGAGGACCCTTAAAATATTCAAAGGAACTCGTTGATTTGGTAAATAAAATTAAAGATAAATAAAAAAGTAATCAGTGGCTATAAATCACTGATTACTTTTTTAACACTAAAGACTATTATTTTAAAAAATATAAATAAATTTTCTATTTTAGGTAAAAATATGGTTGTATTTATTTTCTAAGGAGAGTGAACAAATGAACAAAGTAAGTATCAAAAGAAAAGTTCTATTGGGGGTAGCAGCGGCTACAATATCCATATCCATGGGAACTAAGGCATATGCATCAACTGCCTCTACACAAGATAAAGGCGCTAAAACTAGGACTATAACAGTGTTAAATAAAAAACATCATGGTAAGTTAAAAGAAAATCTTGATAAATTGGTTAAGGAATCAAAGATTACACAAGATCAAGAGGATAAGATTCTAGCATATGCAAAAGAAAAAAAGGCAGCTAGAAAGGAAGAAAGAGAAAAACTAAAGGATATGAGTAAAGAGCAAAGGGAGGCTTATCTGAAAGAACATCATAAGACTAGAGGAGATTTTTTCAAAGAATTAGTTGAAAAAGGGGTAATTAATCAGGCTCAGTCAGATGAAATAGTAAAAAGTCTAGAAAGTAATGCTACAACAAGATAATAAAAAATAAAAGCTTGCAAAAGGTAATCCTATTGCAAGCTTTGCTTTATTATTCACCAAAGATTTTCTTGTGGTATACTTTATAAAATTCATCATCATCAGATAGTATTTTTCTAGCACTATATATGGGATCCATAATTATTTTCTCACTTTCTGGCAAGTATAATTTAGCATAACCGCCATCACCATATTTATCTCTTAAGTGAGATTTAACTCTATTGTATGTTTCTTCTTCATCTAAGTCAGGAAAATGCTTTTTTGAATAGTTATAGCAACGTGTAATCATATCATCAATATCTGTGGTTCTATCAGCATCAGATATAATAAGTCCATATATATTTCTAGGTTTGTAGCTATTCGAAGCCCTATGATCTTCACAAGCATCACCCATTATAAATATTTCTTCAGGTGAGAACCAAGTTTTAAGTTTTTTATCTTGAATTAAGAGTTGTTTAGAGTGTATATGATGAGTAGCTCTATCAAATTTAAGTCCAAGATCATGATATATAGCAACAGTTAAAACCATTGGAATTTTTACAGAATGAAACTTTGAAAGCTTTAATGAAGACTTAATTACAGTAATAATGTGGTTAATCCCATGTCCTTTGTCAAAAGACAGGTAATTACTTAGAACTTCATTAAATAAATAGTTTGTTAGAGTTTCTGGTACTGAAGACTCAATTATAGCAATATCTGCAGTTGATAGATGCAGATTTAAATCCTTAAGTGTATGCATTATTAAATCCTCCCGTTAAATCTATCTATAGTATATAATATAAATTAAGATATATCTATGTGAAAGGATGAGGTAAATAGTATGATTAAAAACATAATATTTGACTTAGGAAATGTTTTATTAGATTATAATCCAGTAGAATATTTAATGAATAAGGGAATAGAAAAAAATAAGGTTAAGGAATTGATTAATCAAGTATTTCTAAGTGAAGAATGGTCAATGCTTGACAGGGGAACAATCACTGAAGAAGAGGCAATTGATGTACTATGTAAAAGAAGTAAGGAAAACGAGGATTTAATAAGACTAGCTATGGATAATTGGTATGAGATTCTTACGCCAATAGAAGATTCGGTAGAAATATTAAAATCAGTTAAGGATGCAGGATATAAAACATATATATTATCAAATTTTCACTTATTAGCTCATGAAAATATCACTAAGAAACATGACTTTTTTGAACATTTTGATGGAGGAGTGTTTTCTTTTAAAGAAAAGCTTCTTAAACCAGAGGAAGAAATTTATAAGCTAGTACTTGATAGATATAACATGAAAGCAGAGGAAACCATATTTATAGATGATACTGCAATTAATATTGAGGCAGCCAACAAACTTGGAATTAATGGAATAGTGTTTAAAGGTGCAGAAGATTTAAGAGACGAGCTATCAAAATATGGAGTAAGTATTTAATATATTTATGAAGAGAAAAAGAAGAAGTCGGTACACAGGTGACTTCTTCTTTCTTAATAATTAGCTACATCCGCTAGTAGATCCACAAGTCAAGCATAAGGAGCAGGTTCCATTAGGAACTATTTGCTCACTTCCACAATTACCACATTTAACTTTATGGTGTCCCTCTGGAATGACTTCTTCAGAAATAGCAGCTTCTGCAGGAATATTTTTCAGTTTATTTTCTAAGGATTTTGCATAATCAATTAATTCCTGATAAGTCATGGATTCAAGTTTCTTCTCTCCAGAATCCAAAGAAACATTTAAAGGTTGAGATACCTTTGAACCATCTCTATATAGGGCAATACATTTTACTCCTAACTTCCAAGATTCTTCGTGAACAGCTTTAAAATCTTCTACGGTAGCATCATTTGGCAAGTTTACAGTCTTAGAAATAGCTCCAGAAACAAATGGAGTTAAAGCAGCAACCATCTTAACATGGCCTAATGGAGAAATAAATCTGTGCCCCCCATGAGATTTGTTGGCTGTATCAAATATAGGATAATGAGCTTCCTTTAAGAATGGAGCATCTTCAATTCTGCCATTACCATCTATATAGGAGATAATAGCAGCTATCTCTTCTTTATTGTATTCCAAAGTATCTAAAGCAGTCTTTATAGTAGTGTTGACTAACTTCATATAGCCTCCACCACTTAAATTCTTCCATACTATATGAGAGAAGAACGGTTCAATAGAGGTAGTATCACAATCCATTGCTAGTGCAATTGTTCCGGTAGGCGCTATTACAGTTACTTGAGCATTTCTATACCCAACTTCTTTTCCATGGGAGTAGGCAAGTTCCCAAGAATCTTTTAAGGTCTTTGATAAATCTGTTAAGGAAAGTTTATCTAGAAGGTCATGATCTACTTTTATAGGTGAATAATCTAATCCTTCAAAGTCATCCAGCATAGCACCTGCTGCTCTAGAATGATTTCTTATAACTCTTAACATATATTCTTTATTTATTTTAAACTTTGGAAAAGCTCCAGCCTTTTCTGCCATAAGAGAAGAAACATAATATGAATATCCGGTTACTATCCCCATTATAGCAGCGGATACATTTCTTCCTTCTTCACTATCATAAGGAATGGCCATTGCCATAAGGGTAGAGCCTGTGTTTGCAATACCAAGTCCTGTGGTTCTAAACATAAAGGATTTTCTAGCAATTTCAGCAGTTGGGAATTGACCTTGATATATGGTGGTATCTAGTACAATTTGAATTAAAGCTGTTAAGTGTGTTAATCCTTCTAAATCAAAAGTCTTTGTGTGTTCATCATAGAATTTTCGTATATTTATACTTGCTAAGTTACATGCTGTATCATCAAGAAAGTGATACTCTGAGCATGGGTTTGAGGCATTTATTCTGTTGTGTTTTTCACCATATAACCCATCTTCTCCAGCTGGACAAGTGTGCCATGCGTTTATAATATCATCAAATTGAGGAGCCGGATCAGCACAATTCCAAGAACTTTCATTAAAGGTATTCCATAGCTTACTTACGGAAACTTCTTTATTTACACTCTCACTTTTTCTTCCTTTAAGGTAAATAGTATCATCATTTCTAGAAATAACTTTTCTCATGAATTCGTCAGAAAACCTTACTGAGTTATTTGCATTTTGGCCAGAAACAGTTTCATAAGCTTCCCCTTCAAAACTAATATCATATCCCATTTTGCCTAAATCTCTTACTTTTTGTTCTTCTCTAGCTTTCCAAGTTATAAACTCCATTATTTCAGGATGGTCGTAATCTAAGCATACCATTTTGGCAGCACGCCTTGTGGTTCCGCCAGATTTTATAGCTCCTGCATTTCTATCAAGAACTTTTAGGAATGACATTAATCCAGAAGATTTTCCACCTCCTGATAGAGGTTCATCTATTGCTCTGATGTTTGAAAAATTAGTACCTGTACCAGAACCTTGCTTAAAGAGTCTAGTTTCAGTAGTAATTAAATCAGTTATAGAGCGAGGTCCTAATAATGTATCATCTATACCATTAATAAAGCAAGCAGATCCTTGAGTTCTTGTAAAGGCATCGGTAGATGGCATTACTTTGTCTAGCTTTTCATCATAATAAAAGTGTCCTTCTGAAGCTTTATCTATTCCGTAAGATAGCTTTAACCCAGTATTAAACCACTGAGGAGAATTAGGAGCCCACCTTTGGCTTAGTATTCCATAAGCTAGTTCATCATAAAATATTTGAGAATTATCTTTAGTTATTAAACCTTGTTCTAAAGCATATGTAGTCCAAAAATTAACTAATCTATGGGTTATTTCTTTCATACTTCTTTCGTGTCCATTGCCATTAGGAACACCACTTTGTCTAAAGTACTTACTAGCTATGATGTTGCAGGCATTTTGAGAATAGAAATCAGGAAACTCTAAGTTATCTCGAGAAAAAATTAATTTATTTGTTTTGTAATCCAATATTTCAACTTTTACAGTTTTCCAATTGAATAAATCATATACTGTTTTGTTAGTCCCCTCTAAATCTTTAGTAAAATAACGTGATATAAGATTGTATAAGTGATTCATTTTAATCTCTCCTTTAAAAACAATAAGCCTATAAGTATATTCTAAACACAATATATTGTGGTATGCAATATTATAAATACTATATATGGGTAAAATAACCTAAACTAGAATAGATAATCTTACTGTTTTCTAATTAATTTAAAGTTTTTCAAATTATAAATCATTTAATTTGATTTAAGTTATTTAACAATATATAATAGGTCTATGATAAGGTTAACATTTATAGAGGTGATGAAAAGTTGAGAAGAATAGATTTGATTTATGAAAAGTTAATAGAACTATATAATGGGGAAGGCGTTAGTGCAAGTGATATATCCTCTGCACTAGGACTTGATAGGGCCAATGTAAGTAGTGATTTAAATAAATTAAGCGAAGAAGGTAAAATAATAAAAATTAAAGGAAAGCCAGTACTTTTTACACCTCAGGAAGCAAATGAAGAAGAGAGTAGTCTTGATAAGTTTGCAAGCAAAAATGGTAGCCTTTTTTCAGCGGTTGAACAAGCAAAGGCAGCGATTCTATATCCGCCTAAAGGAATGAATATTTTAATTTTAGGAGAGACTGGTGTAGGTAAATCCATGTTTGCAGGACTTATTCATAAGTATGCAATGGAAATGGAAAGCATGGGCAAGGATTCTCCGTTTATAACCTTTAACTGCGCAGATTATGCTAATAACCCTCAACTTCTTATAGGACAAATATTTGGAAGTAAAAAGGGAGCATATACTGGAGCAGACTCAGATAGAGTAGGGTTAATTGAAAAGGCTAATGGCGGAATATTATTTCTAGATGAAGTACACAGACTTCCACCAGAAGGACAGGAGATGTTCTTTACTTTTATGGATAAAGGAACATTTAGAAGACTAGGTGAAACAGAAACTGAAAGAAGCGCTAATGTTTTAATAATTTCAGCTACAACTGAGAATCCGGAATCAACTTTACTTAAGACCTTTACTAGAAGAATACCAATGATTATAAGAATTCCTAGTTTAAATGAGAGAAGTCTTGAGGAAAGATTTAATTTAATCTGTGAGTTTCTTAGAGAAGAATCCTTTAGACTTGATAAAACCATAATGGTATCAGTAAATTCTATGAAAGCACTATCTAGCTATAATTGTCCTAACAACATAGGTCAACTTAAAACAGATGTGCAGTTAGCTTGTGCAAAAGCATATGCTGATTATGTTTCTAGAAAGAAAAAAGAAATGAAGATAAATACTATGGAACTTCCTGTATATATAAGGCAAGGTTTGTATTCTGCAGTTGAGCATAGACAACTTTGGAATAAGTTAATAGGTATTAATAATAGATATTGTATATTTGATAATGATAGTGAGCAGGTGCTTTTCCAAGAGGAGCAAGGTGAAGTAAGTATATACGATATGATTGACTTAAGAGTTCATGAACTAAAGAGCAGAGGAGTAGACAGCGAAGAACTTGAAAAAGAGATGGGAAGAGATATAGAAGAGTACTTCAATAACTATATTTATAGTGTTAATAAGAAAAGGGATATATCAAATCTTGAGAGTGTTATTGATAAAGAAGTAATTAATATAGTTCAACAAATCGTGTCATATTGTGAAGAGGGTTTAAATAGAACCTTAAGCGAAAAAATCTATTATGGAATGGCAGTTCATATTGCAAATTCTATTGAGAGAATTAGAAAAAATCAAAAAATTGTAAATCCTCAACTAAACACAGTAAGAACAGAATATAAAAAGGAATTCAATATAGCATTAAATTGTTTGAAGCTAATTGACAGAGTAATGGATATATCTATGCCTATAGATGAAGCTGCATTCTTAGCTATGTTTTTAGTTTATGATGATAGAAATGTTGAAAAGCAAGATAATGAGGTAAAAGTAATAGTTGTAGCTCATGGAGCATCGACTGCAACATCTATGGCAGATGCTACTAATAAGCTTCTGGGAGCAAATTATGCAATTGGAATAAATGCACCTATAGAAGAAAAGCCTCAAAAAGTTATTAATAGGCTTAAAACCTTTATTATTCAATCTAAAATTGAATCGGATATTCTATTTTTAGTGGATATGGGTTCACTAACAACTTTTGGAGGTGAATTACAGGAGGAGCTTGGAATAAGAACTAAGACGCTTCCACTTGTAAGTACATTACACGTAATTGAGGCTACAAGAAGAGCTATGCTTGGATATTCACTTGAGGAAGTATATGAGGAAACCTTGAAAGTTAATACATTATTAGAGGATGAGCCAGTTAAGTTAAAAGATATAGGCAATAAGAATGAAAGGCTTGCTATCATTACAGTTTGCACAACTGGAGAAGGTGGAGCTGTCACAATTAAAAATATATTATCAGAGAATTTGCATTTTGATAAGAAGTTAGTAGAGATATTACCTATAATGTATAGCAACAATAAAGAAATTGAAAGGAAGGTTAAGGAACTTTCAAAAGAATATAAGATAATTTGTATTATAAGCCCATTTAAAATTAATACTGAAATAATGCAGTTCGGTTTAGAAAGTGTGTTGAAGCTCGAAGACACTGAAATTATTCAGAGAGAAATTGATGTAGAGACCACCTATATAAAAATGGGTCAAACTTTGGAGAAACAATTAAAGAATGTTAGAGGGATAGAAGTGCTGGAAAGCATAAAGAATTTTAATAACACAATTATTGAATCCTTAAACCTAAAAATATCAACTAACATATTGATTGGGGAAACTTTTCATGTGGCATGCATGATAGATAGATTAAAAGAAGGTGGAGCAATTGAGCCTTTTAAGGAGAAAGAAAAATATATTAAAGGGAAAGAAGATGTATTTAGGACTATTAAAAGTAACAGTGCAATGCTTAACACAAAGTATTCTATTAAAATCTCAGATGATGATATATGCCGTATAATGAGTTTCTTCTATGAACTATAGAAATAAAATTCCTATTTGAATTAATCAAATAGGAATTTTTTTTATAAATAAATGTGTGTTGGCACGATAGTTGCTTATATTAATATCGAGAAAACAAATAACACGAAACAGATTGTTTTAGGGAAGGGTGAAGCAAATGGACTATCAAGATATAGTATTTCAAATTATAGTTAGTGGCGGAGATGCAAAAAGCTATGCAATGAGTGCCATAAGAGCAGCAAAAGAAGGACAAATGGATGAAGCAAAAAAACATTTGGAGAGTTGTGGTGAGGCGTTAGAGAAAGCACACAATATTCAAACAAGCCTAATACAGGATGAGGCAGCAGGAAATTCTAAAGAAGTTACTCTTCTTATGGTACATGCACAAGATCACTTTATGAATGCAATGACAGTAAGAGACTTAGCTCAAGAGATTATTGATGTGTATGAAGTTGTGTTAGAACTAAAAGAAAAAATAAATGTGTGTTAGCATAATAACACAGTCTTTGAAATAAACAACACACATCATAAAGGAGGTGAGTATGTGAAAACCCAAGAAGAAGTTTTAAATTCAATTCTAAATAAAAAACTTGTAGCTGTTGTTAGAGGTGAAAATTTAGAAGAAGGAAAAAATATTATCACAGCCTCAAAGGACGCAGGAATAACATCAATTGAAATTACTTATACCAATAAAGACGCATCCGAACTTATTAAACATTTTATTAATGATGAGGATTTATGTGTCGGGGCAGGAACTGTGACTAATATTAAGATAGCAAAAGAAGCAATAGAAAGCGGAGCAACATTTATAGTAGGTCCAAACTTCGATGAAGAAATAGCAGAATACTGTAATAATAAAAAGGTATTATATATTCCAGGGTGTATAACTCCTAGTGAAATAATTAAAGCACAAAAATATAAGTGCAGCATGGTTAAAATATTTCCAGGAGATTTGGTAGGACCCAAATTTATAAAAGCAATTAAAACTCCTATTCCAAATATTAAATACATGGTTACAGGTGGAGTAAACTTAGAAAATATGGAAGAGTGGATAAAGGCTGGAACAGATGCCTTGGGTATAGGAAGTGTTTTAACTGAAAATACGAATCTCGAATACCACAACATAGTAAACAAAGCAAAAGCTTTCTGTAACAAGATTAAATAATTAATCAATGTGTTTTAAATGAGGTGAAGAAATGGAGAGATTCTTAGCTTTCGGAGAGGTATTAATAAGATATACCAATAAAGATAACAATATATATTCAAATGGAAATCTAGTGGAATACTTTTATGGAGGTTCTGAAGCAAACATAGCAGCAACACTTTCAGGACTTGGAGTTGAAACATCAATATTATCAGCTATTCCAAAGAACAATATGTGTGATGATATAGTTAGACATTTTAAAGGATTAGGTGTTAATACTAAATATATACTACGAAGTGGAGAAAAGATGGGCTTCTACTTTACAGAAAGAGGCACAGGGGTAAGAGGGGATTCTGTTATATATGACAGAAAAAACTCAGCCTTCTCAAAGCTTACAGTAGAAGAAATAGATCCTCAAGAAGTCCTAAAAGATATTACCTGGTTTCATTTCAGCGGAATAACTGCAGCAGTAAGTGAAGGCGTAAGAGAAATACTAAAGAAATTAGTACTTAAGGCAAAAGATAATAAGATTACTATCTCTATGGATTTAAATTATAGGTCCAAAATGTGGGGAATTAAAGAAGCAAAGGATTTCTTAAGTGAAATAGCTCCATATGTAGATATTTGTTTTGGAATAGAACCAATAAAGGGATCAGATGATGATTATGATTTATTTAATAGAGATGAAGCAAGTGCACAAGATATCGAAGATAGAATGAAATTATTAAAAGACAGATATAAATTCAAATGTATTTTCCATACAGAAAGAAAAAATAACTCGGAAAATAGCAATTCATATAAAGCTTATGCATATTCCGATAAACTTTATGAATCAAAAACACTTAAAACTAACATGATAGAGAGAGTTGGAAGTGGAGATGCATTTGTATCAGGAATAATTTATGGATTAATAAATAATTACTCACTTAAAGAAACAATAGATTTCGGGGTAGCAAGTGCAACACTTAAATGTACTATCAAGGGAGATCACATGATTGTTTCGGAAAATAGCATAAAAGAGATAGGCAATATGAAGATAGCGATTAATAGATAGAGGTGATTAGGTAATGTTGAATTCACAAGAAGTTAGATCAATAGCTCCAGAAATGGATTCATTAAGAATTGGAATGGGGATAAATAAAAAAGATCTTTCTAAACCTCAAGTGCTAATAGAAAGTACCTTCGGGAAAAGTCATCCAGGAAGCGTACACCTTAATAAATTAGTTGAAGTAGCAAAAAGCAATTTTACTAGATTAGATGTTGAACCATATGATTATTATGGAACAGATATATGCGATGGTCAGGCTCAAGGGCATGATGGAATGAATTATTCGTTAGTGTCTAGAGAAATAATAGCTAATTTAATTGAGATACATTATAAAGCAACTCCTTTTGATGGTGGATTATTCATATCAAGTTGTGACAAAGGTCTACCTGCACATTTAGTTGCAATCGCAAGACTTAAAATTCCAGCGATAGTAATGCCAGGCGGAATAATGGGATCAGGGCCAGAACTTCTAACTCTAAATCAAATTGGAACCTACAGTGCAATGTTTAAAAGAGGAGAAATTACTGAAGAAAAATATAACTTTTATAAGGAAAATGCATGTCCGGGTTGTGGAGCATGTTCATTTATGGGAACAGCAGCTACAATGCAAACGTTGACTGAAGCATTAGGTCTTGCATTACCTGGGTCAGCATTACTTCCATCAAGATCAAAGGTTATTGAAGAGTATGCAGCAAAATCCTCAGAAGCATTGATGACATTAATTGATAAAGGAATAACCTCAAAGGAAATATTAACAAAAGAGGCTTTTGAGAATGCAATAGTTGTTCATGCCGCAATTGGAGGATCAACCAATGCGATGCTTCATATTCCAGCGATTGCAAAGCAATTAGGCATTGAAATAACAGCAGATGATTTTGATAGAATACACAGAGAAGTACCTTATTTACTTAATGTAAGACCAAGTGGACACTGGCCAGCAGATTATATTTATCATAGTGGAGGAATACCTGCCATTATGAACAAGATAAAGAAACATCTAAACCTTGATGTTATAACGGTTACAGGAAAAACCTTAGGTGAAAATCTAGAGGAATTTAATGCAGAACAAAGTTATCAAGTATTTACTTCAATGAACAAGAACGTTAAAGAAGATGAAGTTATCTTAAACGTAGACACACCAATTAATGAAAGTGGCTCTGTGTCAGTGTTAAGGGGAAATATAGCACCAGAAGGTTGTGTAATAAAACATTCAGCATTACCAAAGACTATGTGGAAAGTACAATTAACTGCTAGAGTATTTGATAGTGAAGAAGATGCATTTAATGCTGTAATAGAAAAACGTATTAAGCCAGGAGATGCAGTATTCATTAGATATGAAGGACCTCGTGGAAGTGGTATGCCAGAAATGTTTTATACAACAGAAGCAATCGCCTCTGACGAAAAGCTTAATTCAACAGTTGCTCTCATAACTGATGGAAGATTTTCAGGGGCAACAAGAGGGCCAGCAATAGGGCATGTGTCTCCAGAAGCAGCAAGCAGAGGTCCAATAGCAGTAGTTGAAGATGGAGATATAGTCGATATAAATATAGATGAAAGAAAAATAAATGTTGTTGGTATTAAAGGGAAGATACTATCTAAAGAAGAGGTAGTAGAAATATTTAATGACAGAATGAAAAACTTAAGAAAACATGAACAAAAATTTAAAGATGGAGTTTTAGGCTTATATACATCAAATGCCACTTCAGGAATTGAAGGCGGAACGATTTATTAATAAGTGAAATATTAGGAGGGAAATATTAATGGGAAATAAATTTATTAACTTTTTAGAAGAGAAAGTAATGCCAGTAGCAGCTGTAATAGCTAACCAAAGACATATTAGAGCATTGCGTGATGGTTTGGCAATAACGATGCCGCTTATCATCATAGGATCAATATTCATGATTTTAGGTAACGTACCAGTACCTGCATTCAATGATTTTATTAACGGTATTTTCGGAAGTGGGTTTACTGCTAAGTTACTATATCCTACACGTGTAACTTTCGATATAGTTGGTATGCTTGCTGTATTCTCTGTATCTTATCAGATAGCAAAAGATCAGGATGTAGATGGTCTTTCAGCTGGTGCAGTTTCACTTGCAGCATTTTTATTACTAATTCCAGTACAAAATATTAATGCAAAATTAAGTGATGGTACAGCTTTAAACTTAGGTAAAACATGGCAAACAGCTAACATGGGAGCCGGCGGCTTACTAGTTGCAATATTCACAGCTATTATAGCCACAGAAATATTTGTATTTGTAATTAAAAAGAACTGGGTAGTTAAAATGCCAGAATCAGTTCCACCAGCAGTAGCAAAATCTTTTGCAGCAATTACACCAGGATTAATAATAATAACATTATTCTTCTTAATTCGTTTAGGATTTGAAGCTACTAAGTTCACAACAGTATTCTCATTTATAACTCAATTCGTTGGAGCTCCATTATCAAAAGTTGGATTATCCTTCGGAGGAATGATAGTTACAGTATTCTTATATATGTTCTTCTGGTCATTAGGTATACATGGTACTCGTGTTGTTTTCGGAGTTATGGATTCAGTTTTATTACCAGCAATGGATCAAAACAGAGCAGCATTAGAAGCAGGACAACATCTTCCAAACATTATTACAAAGCAATTCTATGATAACTTTGTTAATATAGGTGGATGTGGAGCAGCTATAGGTTTGGTTATAGCGATACTAATAGTTGGAAGATCTAAGCAATTAAAAACATTAAGTAAATTAGCACTTGCACCAGCAATATTTAATATATCAGAACCAATAATATTTGGTGTTCCAATAGTAATGAACCCAATTATGATGATTCCATTTATATTATCAAACCTTTCAATTGCAATATTAACATATGTAGCAATGGCATTAAACCTTGTAAGCAGACCAGCAGGTATAGCTATTCCTTGGACAATTCCAGCACCAATATCTGGATTCCTAGCAACAAATGGTGACTGGAGAGCAATAATTCTTCAATTATTAGCAATAGCATTATCAGTAGTAATATACCTACCATTCGTAAAAGTTTGGGATAGACAAAAGGTTCATGAAGAAAATATGATAGATGAAGCTGAAGCAGTATAAGAAGTAAAGATATAAGTAGAAAGTGTATATAGTAGAAGAGGTGAGTAAGATGAAGATGGTATTTAGATGGTACGGTGAAGAGGATCCTGTAACCCTAAAGTACATCAAACAAGTTCCTTGTATCTCTGGAATTGTGAGTGCACTATATAACGTACAGGTAGGAGAAACGTGGCCACTCAATAAAATTGAAGAGCTTAAGAAAAGAGTAGAAAGTAAAGGCTTGGGTTTTGAAGTAATAGAAAGTGTGCCAGTTCATGAGGATATTAAATTAGGATTGCCAACTAGAGATACGTATATAGAGAACTATAAGGAAACAATAAGGAATCTATCTAAAATGGGTATTAAAGTTATTTGCTATAATTTTATGCCGGTGTTTGATTGGACTAGAAGTCAATTAGATAAAGTTTTGGATGATGAATCTACAACCCTTGTTTACTATAAAGAGCAAATTAAAGATATGAACCCTTTAGATGGGAGCTTATCACTACCAGGGTGGGATTCCTCATATAAACTGGATGAATTACAAGACTTGTTTGAGAAGTATTCAAATATTACAGAAGAAAAGTTATGGGAAAATCTTGAGTATTTTTTAAAACAAATTGTACCAGTTGCAGAACAAAATGATATAAAGATGGCAATACATCCAGATGACCCACCTTGGCCAATATTTGGATTACCTAGGATAATAACTGGCGAAAAAGCACTAGAGAGACTTGTGAAGATATATGATAGTCCTAGTAATGGATTAACCATATGCACAGGATCCCTTGGAGCATCAAAAGATAATAATGTAGTTAAAATAATCGAGAAGTTTACACCGTTAGGAAAAGTACATTTTGTACATGCTAGAAATGTTAAACTATTAGAAGATGGAAGTTTCGAAGAATCAGCTCATTTATCAAAATGTGGGTCACTGGATATGACAGAAATATTAAAAGCTCTTTATGAAGGAGGTTTTACTGGATATATTAGACCAGACCACGGAAGGATGATATGGGGCGAAACAGGCAAGGCAGGATATGGACTATATGACAGAGCTTTAGGAGCAATGTATTTGACAGGAATATGGGAAGCAATAAAGAAGCAGAAATAGTAATTTATAAGGAGGAAGAATATGAGTAATAAAAAAGTATATGAATTGCCAAAGGATTTCTTTGTAGGAGCTGCAGTATCAGCTTGGCAAACAGAAGGCTGGTCAGGAAAAAAAGATGGACAAGATTCATACATGGATCTTTGGTATAAATCAACACCTGAGTTATGGCATGATGGATATGGTCCAACAATCGCAACAGATTTTTATAATAGATACAAAGAAGATGTTCAATTAATGAAAAAGGTTGGCTTACAAAGTTTTAGAACATCTATAGATTGGTCTAGGTTTATAATTAATTATGAAACTGTTGAGGTAAACGAGGAAGCAGCTGAGTATTATGATAATCTAATTGATGAATTAATTGCAAATGGAATTGAACCTATGATTTGCTTAGAGCATTATGAATTACCAGCACAATTATTTTTAAATCACGGTGGTTGGGGATCAAAGCACGTTGTTGAATTATATGTAAAGTATGCAGAAGAAGTGTTTAAGAGATATAGCCATAAGGTTAAAAAATGGTTTACTTTTAACGAACCAATTGTAGTTCAAACAAGAATATTCCTAGATAGTATTAGATATCCATTTAAACAAGATACTCAAACTGCTATGCAATGGAACTACAATAAAATACTAGCTACAGCAAAAGTTATTAATGTTTTTAAAGAAGGTGGATACAATAAGGATGGAGGAAAGATAGGTGTTATCTTAAATCCTGATGTATGCTATCCTAGATCTTCAGCAAAGCATGACGTAGAAGCTGCTGATAAGTTTGATTTATTCTTTAATAGAATTTTCTTAGATCCTTCAATTAAAGGAGAAGTTCCAGCAGAGTTAATTTCAATATTAAAGGAACATAACTGTTGCTTTGAGTATACAGAAGAAGAACTTGAAATAATCAAGAACAATACCATTGATGTATTAGGAGTAAATATATACGCGCCTACAAGAGTTAAAGCAAGAAATGAAGCATGGAATCCTAATGTTCCATTCCATCCATCATATTTCTTTGATAAACATGAACTTCAAGGAAGAAAGATGAATCCATTTAGAGGATGGGAGATATATCCTAAGGTAATGTATGATTTTGCAATTAGAATGAAAGAGGAATATGGAAATATTGAATGGTTTATTGCTGAAAATGGAATGGGTGTAGAAAATGAGTATCGATACAAGAATGAAGCTGGAGTAATCCAAGATGATTATAGAATTGAATTTATTTCTGATCACTTAAGATGGCTTCTAAAAGGTATTGAAGAAGGATCAAACTGTACAGGATATATGCTTTGGGCATTTACTGATAATGTATCTCCACAAAATGCATTCAAAAATAGATATGGATTAGTAGAGATAAACTTAGAAGATAACAGAAATAGAAAGATTAAAAAATCCGGTGAATGGTATAAAAAACTTAGTGAAGAAAGAAAATTTGAATTTGATGATTTTAATTTTGAATATAAATAAAAATAAAAATATGAGGTGATTGATATGAATATATTATTAATTTGTTCAGCTGGTATGTCAACAAGTCTATTAGTAACTAAAATGAAAAAAGCAGCAGAGGAAAAAGGAATAGAAGCAGAAATTTGGGCTGTATCTACTGATGCAGTAGATAGAAATCTTCCAAAAGCTGATGTAGCATTAATTGGACCACAAATAAGATTCCAATTAAAAGTTCTAAAAGAAAAAGGATCAAAGATTGGAGTTCCAGTAGATGTAATTGATTCTGTAGATTATGGTATGTGTAATGGTCCTAAGGTTTTAGCTAAGGCTATGAAAATGATAGAAGAAAACAAATAATATTAATTCATAAAGGCTACCAAAAATGGTAGCCTTTAATTTTCAAATTTAGAAAACTGCTTAACAATGTAAAGGTTTATAATTGGTTTGTGCAATAAAAACAAATTAGAAGAAGAGGTGAAGGGTATGAAAAAGAAAGAATTAAAAATAGTGACAATTGGAGGAGGCTCAAGTTATACTCCAGAACTTATTGAAGGATATATCAAAAGAAAGGACGAGCTTCCAATAAAAGAAATTTGGCTAGTAGATATTGAGGATGGAAGAGAAAAACTAGAGATTGTTGGCGCAATGGCTCAAAGAATGGTTAAGGCAGCAGGGCTTGACTGGAAAGTATATTTAACTTTAGACAGAAGAGAAGCCTTAAAGGATGCAGATTTTGTATCAACTCAATTTAGAGTAGGACTTCTTGATGCTAGAATCAAGGATGAAAGAATTCCTTTAAGCCATGGAATATTAGGACAAGAAACTAATGGAGCAGGAGGAATGTTTAAAGCTTTTAGAACAATTCCTGTAATTCTAGATATAATTAAAGATATGAAAGAGTTATGCCCTAATGCTTGGCTCGTTAATTTTACAAACCCATCAGGAATGGTTACAGAAGCAGCTATAAAACATGGAGGTTGGGACAGAACTGTAGGGCTATGTAATGTGCCAATAGGCGCAATGAGAACTGCTGAGCAAGTTTTAGGAGCTGCTGAAAAAGAGTTAACATTCAAGTTTGCAGGACTAAATCATTTCCATTGGCATAGAGTGTGGGATAATGAAGGAAATGAAAGAACTAAAGAAGTATTACAGAAGGTATATGATCCAAACTCTACTATAGAAGTGGACGAAGTAAAAAATATAAAGAAAACTCCATTTAATTATGAACAACTTTTAGACTTAGGAATAATACCATGTGCATATCATAGATATTATTATATTTCTGAAGATATGTTAAACCATTCTCTTGAAGATTTCAGTAAGGGAGAAACTAGGGCTGAGGTTGTTAAAAAGACTGAAGCTGAATTATTTGAACTTTATAAAGATCCAAAGCTAGATTATAAACCAGAACAATTAACTAAGAGAGGTGGAACTCATTATAGTGATGCAGCGTGCGAGCTTATAGCATCAATATATAATGATAAGAAAACCAATATGGTTGTAAGTACTAAAAATAATGGAGCTATTGATGATCTTCCATACGATTCAATAGTAGAAGTTACTAGTACAATAACAGCAAGTGGCCCAATTCCTTTAAATTGGGGCAAGTTTGAACCAGGAGCAAGAGGAATGGTACAAATTATGAAGGCTATGGAGGAGCTTACTATAGAGGCTGCTATAACAGGAGACTATAATAAAGCACTTCATGCATTTACAATTAATCCATTAGTTCCAAGTGGAAAAATAGCAAAAGAATTATTAGATGAAATGCTTATTGCTCATAAAAAACATTTACCTCAATTTGCAGAGAAAATTAAAGAAATAGAAAATAGATAAAAAAACAACTTATTTTAAATAAAAAGTGCGGAGAAAAAACTTCGCACTTTTTTATTATTCAACTAATCCATAACCTAAGAATTTATTAGTATCTGTACTTAGATACACAATCATATTATTAGGTATTGCTTTAGTTTTTATTGGGAAGTCTACAAGATATACTTCTTTTCCAATGTAAGACTTGTCTGAAATAATTCCCATTCCTTCTTTTAAAGTAATTTTGTCTAGTCTGCTATCTTCCCAAGTTCCGTCGATTTTTTCTTTATCCCTGGAAGGTAGCTGATTATATGCAGTTTCTCTAATGTCTTGACTCTTTGTGGCTGTATTAGCTCCATTTTCATTAATTATATTTGAAGGATTTTTGGTTGATGAGCAACCAGCCAATAGTACTAAAGATATAACTGATGAAATAATAAGTAATGTTATTTTCTTCAATTCACACCTCCTATTTTTCAAAATAGTCGTACATAATATGATATTTAAATTATATTTCATTTTCAATTTAATTACTAATTAAGAATTGTTTACAAGTAATGTAACGAGGATGGCTTAAATGTTATTGATGTTTTATTTAATAAATAAAAGGGTTCATAAGGTAAAACTTACTTAAATAGTATATTCACAATTAATAAATTAATATTTTGACTAAAAAATTAAATAAATAATTAATAAATTGAAAAAAATAAACCAAATAAAAGAGAAATATGAGTAATTATAGGGAAATATCTATGAAAAAATCATAAATTAGTATATAATAGTGAATCGTACTGATAAATTTTCATATATATTAATTTATTTTTGATAATTTAATCAATCTTGATCCTATGAGGAGGACGTAATGAACATATTTAAGAAAAAAACTCTAGAGCAAATACTTGAAGGGGCTAATAAAACTGGTTTAAAGAAAAACTTAAAGGCTAGAGATATAGCAGCATTAGGTATTGGGGCAGTAGTAGGAGTTGGTATATTCGTAGCAACAGGAGAGGGAGCACATGTAGCAGGACCAGCTGTTATATTATCATTCATAATTGCAGCCATTGTAGCATGTTTATGTGGACTTTCTTATACAGAACTTTCAACAATGTTCCCAGTTGCAGGAAGTACATATTCTTATGCATATATAACATTTGGGGAAATAATAGCAATGATAATCGGGTGGTGTTTAACTGCTGAGTATTTAGTTGCATGTAGTGCAGTTGCATCAGGTTGGTCTGGAACCTTCCTTGGAATACTAAGCAACCTTGGTATAACTTTACCAACAGCATTAACAGCTTCTCCAAGTAAAGGTGGTATTGTGGACCTTCCAGCAATTCTTATAATAGCAGTTATAACTATAATGCTATGTTATGGAATGAAGGAAAGTGCAAGAGTAAATAACATAATGGTAGGAATCAAAATATGTATAATTCTTTTATTTGTTATTTTAGGATCTTCTCATATTAATGTAGCTAACTATAAACCATTTATACCATATGGATGGGGAGGAGTGTTTGCTGGAACTGCAACAATATTCTTCTCTTATATAGGTTTTGATGCTATATCAACAGCAGCAGAAGAGGCTGAAAACCCAAAGAGAGATATTCCTTTAGGTTTAATTATGTGCTTAGCAGTTGTAAGCTTTTTATATATTGCAGTTGCCTTTGTATTAACAGGAATGGTTCCATTTAAAGAAATTATTTCTGAAAATGCAGTTCCAGGTGCTCTTGCTAGAGTAGGGATTAATTGGGGTTCAGCATTAGTAGGAACTGGAGCTATAATTGGTATGATATCAACTATATTAGCAGTATTATACGGCCAAGTAAGAGTATTTATGGTTATGTCAAGAGATGGTCTTTTACCTAAGATGTTCTCAAAAGTTCATAAGACACATAAGACTCCATATATATCTACAATAATAACTGGTACTGTAGCTGCAATTATTGCAGGTTTCTTACCACTTGATTTGATAGTTCAATTTTTAAGTATAGGTACTTTATTAAGTTTTATAGTTGTTTCATTAGCAGTAATAACACTTAGAAAAAAGATGCCTGACTTTAAAAGAATATTTAGATGTCCAGGAGTACCATTTACTCCAGTTATAACAATAATTTGTTGTTTATATCTACTATCAAGATTACACTTAAAAACATGGATTGGATTTATAATTTGGCTTATTATTGGTATGATTGTTTACTTCACATATGGAAGGAAGCATAGCGTACTACAAAATGAAGAAAAGTAATATATGAATTGCAAAGTGTCTCAATATATTTGAGGCACTTTTTTTTATTAATAAAGGGGCTGAAACACATAAAAATCACACAATTAATCTAAAATATTTACAAATTTATATGTTAAAATAAGAGAAAATAGAGAACTAAAATAAATTTGAGGTGATTAATTTGCCAAAACGTGTATATCTTGTAGAGGATGAAAAGAGTTTAAATATTTTATTAGAAAAATATCTTCAAAGAGAGGGTTATGATGTAACCACTTTTTCAGATGGACTTTCTGCATTAGAAAGAATATCTGATGAACCGGATCTTTGGATATTAGATATAATGCTCCCTGGTGTTGATGGCTATTCAATAATTAAAGCTGTGAAAGAGAATAATAAAAACACGCCTGTTATCTTTATGTCAGCTAGAAATGAAGAACTAGATAGAGTTGTAGGCTTAGAATTAGGAAGTGATGACTATTTATCAAAACCTTTTTTACCTAGAGAACTTATTATTAGAACAAATAAGCTTATGGAAAGACTTTATGGTAATGAAAAAGAGGATACAGATAATGAAACTATTAATATAGGTGAATATAGGATTAGTAATAAACAAAGAACAGTATTTTTAGGAGACACAGAGATCCAATTGACTAAGATGGAGTTTGAATTATTAAATTATTTAGCTGAAAATAAAAATAATGTAATATCTAGGGAACAGATTCTAACGAGAGTTTGGGGAGAAGATTATTTTGGTTCAGATAGAGTAGTAGATGATACAATCAGAAGGCTTCGTAAAAAGGTAGATCAGTTGAATATTGAAACTTTATATGGCTACGGATATAAGTTGGTACATAAATCATGAAGTTTTTTAAGTTTAAGTCATTAACTATGAGAATCTGGACTACTTTTACTCTTATAATACTTATAATAATATGTAGTATTTCTTTCTTATATCTGGTTGCAGTTAGAAGTTATAATGATAATGCAAAGATTCAAGATTTGAAAGTTGTACATGATATGGTATTAAAAGGAGACAATTCTAATGCACCCAATAGGTTTGATGAATTTAAAAATCTTAAAGGTAGTGAGAATTTCATTGTAAAAAAAGGAAGTAATAATACTACTGAAGTACAGAATATGGTTAAGGCAAAGGATGGAAATCCGCCGCCTGGTGCAGAAAATGGTCATTTGCCACCCAACATAAATGGAGCGGATCTTAAAGCATGGATGGTAAGCTATATAAATGGTGATAACATTTATGAGGAGGTACATAAAGCATCTTATGGGAATATGAAGTTTATATTCATCATAAGTTCCATGGAATCTCAGGACGGTGGTAAAGCATATTTAGTTACCTTTATTCCTAATATACAAGACAACACCATCTTATATACAGTAATTATAATTGGACTAGTATTTATAGCCATAGGATTCTTAACAGCTAAGTTGGTAGCAAACTATATATCAAAGCCTCTTAAAGAACTTGAGGATCATACTGTAAGAATTGCACATAAAGACTGGAAAGAACCAATTAAAATTAAAAATGAAGATGAGATAGGAAGATTAGCTGAAGCTATGAATAGGATGCAAAAAGAACTGAAGATAGCTGATCAAGAAGAAAAAATGTTTCTCCAAAGTATCTCACATGATTTAAAAACCCCAGTAATGGTAATTATGAGTCATGCAGAGGCTATAATTGACGGGGTATATATAGATTCTGTTGAGAAAACAGCAGAGATAATAAAAGAAGAAGCAATAAGCTTAGAGAAGAAGATAAAACAATTATTATATCTAAATACTCTAGATTATGTTTTAGGAAATGGCAATGAAGATTCTGAGTTTAATTTAAATGAATTACTTATACATATTATAAGTAGATTAGAAGTTGTTAATAGTAAAATAGAGTGGGATTTAGATTTAGATAAAATCAGCATAAACGGAAATAAAGATAAAATAAAAGTTGCAATTGAGAACATATTAGAAAACGGACTTAGATATGCAGAAAGTACAATTAAAGTAAAGCTCAAAAATGAAAATGAATCAGCAATACTTGAGATATATAATGATGGACCTAACATACCAGAAAAAAGTATAAATCATATCTTTGAAAATTTATATAAAGATAAGACCGGTAATTTTGGATTAGGATTAGCAATAACTAAAAAGATTATTGATTTCTATAATGGTGAGATTAAAGCAGTAAATAGAGACAATGGAGTAAGTTTTATAATCAAGTATCCACTTAAGGATAAATAAAAATAAATATAGTATAATGAATAGAGGATAGATAGTTAATTACTATTTATCCTCTACTTTTATTCGAAAAAGATTTTTAAAATAGGTTAATTATTGAAAGGGATAAAGAATGATCAAAGAATTAGAAAACTTTGAAGTTGATGAAATTATGGATATATGGTTAGAAGTTAATATTACAGCACATAATTTTATACCTAAACAATATTGGATTAATAATTATGAGGTTGTTAAGAAAAGATATATACCAGCGGCTACAACATTTGTATTTAAAGAGGATAATCTAACTAAAGGCTTCATTAGTGTTCTAGACAAGGCATTTATAGGGGCATTATTTGTTTCGGAAAATTGCCAAGGATGTGGAATAGGAAAGAAGCTAATAAATCATTGTAAGGGATTATACTCAAGTTTAGAACTAGGAGTATATTCGGATAATGTAAAAGCTGTAAGTTTTTATAAAAGTTGTGGTTTTGAGATAATAAAGGAACAGGTTAATGAAGACTCGGGATATATTGAATACATTATGAAGTGGGAAAAGTAAACATATAATATTATAGTAGGGGGAGAATTTAAGTGAAGATTTTATTTATTGGTGGTACCGGAAATATAAGTGGAGAAATATCAAAGCTAGTAATAGAAAAAGGGTGGGATTTATATCTTCTAAACCGTGGAAATAGATTAGATAAAATTCCTGAAGGGGCAAAGGCTATAATAGCTGATATCAATAATGAAGAAGCGGTTTCAGAACTTATTAAGAATATGGAATTTGATGTAGTAGCTGATTTTATTGCATTTAAACCAGAACAAATTGAAAGAGATATAAGGTTGTTCACTAAGAAAACAAAACAATTCATTTTTATAAGTACAGCATCTGTTTACCAAAAACCTGCAACATATCATATGATTAATGAAAGTACTCCGTTATATAATCCATACTGGAAGTATTCTAGAGATAAGATTAAGTGTGAAGAGCTATTGATTGAGGAGTTTAGGAAAAGTAAGTTTCCAGTTACTATAGTAAGGCCTAGTCATACTTATGGAATTGAAAAAATTCCGTTAGCAGTTAAGAGTGGCAAAGGTGCCTGGTCAGTTATTAATAGAATTATTAATGGTAAGCCAGTTATAATTCATGGTGATGGAACATCATTTTGGACATTGACTCACAATACTGATTTTGCAAAAGCATTTATAGGATTAATGGGAAATCGTTCGGCTATAGGTGAAGCAGTGCATATTACCTCAGACGAAGCTATAACTTGGAATGAAGTTTATGATTGCATTGGGAATATACTTAATGTAGAAGTAAAAAAGGTACATGTAGCAAGTGATCTTTTAGTAGCTTTAAAGCCAGAACTAGAAGGAGATTTAATAGGGGATAAGGCTAATAGTCTAATTTTTGATAATAGTAAAATTAAGAGATTAGTGCCAGACTTCATAGCAACTACTAGGTTCTATGAGGGTGTTAGGCTTAGCATAGAATATTTGCTAGCTAATCCTGAGTTACAAGTAGAAGATGAAGAGTTTGATAATTTTTGTGATAAGGTAACTGAGTTGCAAGAAAAAATTATAAGTTCATATAAGTGTTAATAATCTACAAAGGGCAGAAGTCAGTATATAGACTTCTGCCCTTTGTGTTTTTATCACATGAATTTCACATAATTATTTGATATTACTACTACATTTCCTGTCTATAATTTAAACAAAGAAACTAGTAAAAAGGGAGTGCTTAAAATGTCTCAAGGAATTATTCACTCAGTTATTGTACCTCTATATAATGAGGAATTGGTTATTGATGAGAGTTACAGAAGATTAAAAGCAGTTATGGACTCAACAAATGAAAAATATGAAATTATATTTATAAATGACGGCAGTAAAGATAGAACTAAGTTAAAAGCAGATGTAATTTGCAAAAAAGATAAAAATATAAAATTAATTAATTTTTCTAGAAACTTTGGACATCAAGCAGCCATAACAGCTGGGATGGATATAGCATTAGGAGATGCCATTATAGTTATAGATGCAGACCTTCAAGATCCACCGGAAGTAATGCTTAAAATGATTGAAAAGTGGAAAGAAGGATATGAAGTTGTTTACGGAAAGAGAGCAAAAAGAGAAGGAGAAACATTTTTTAAGAAATTCAGTGCAAAAATGTTTTATAGGATTTTAAAAAATATGTCTAGTGTTGACATTCCAGTGGATACAGGAGATTTCAGACTGATAGATAGAAAGGTTTGTGACTCCTTAAAATCACTTCCAGAAAAGAATAGATATGTAAGAGGTCTTGTAAGTTGGGTAGGATATAAGCAAACCTTCGTAGAGTTCGTAAGGCAAGAGAGATTTGCAGGTGAAACAAAATATCCGCTAAAGAAGATGATTAAGCTTGCAGTAGACGGAATTACCTCATTATCATATAAACCTTTAGCTTTAGCAGGATATCTTGGAGGGATAATTTTAACACTTGGAGCAATCTCATTATTTATAAACATTATAAAAGCAGCGGTAAACAATTTATCAATGATAAGTATAGAAACAATGTTTTCAATGAATCTCATAATGTTTGGACTTATTTTTTGTGTACTAGGAATGATGGGACAATATATAGGAAGAATCTTTGATGAAAGTAAGGGAAGACCTATATATATAGTTGAAAGTATTACAACATATAAAGAAAAACAAGACAAAAATGAATTAAGAAAAATAAGCAATCATTAATAGGAAAAATATATGGAGGGAAAATGATGAAAAAATTAAAACTGACCAAAGAAAATATAGCACTAACGATTATTTTAATTATCTCAGCAGTACTTAATTTTACAAATTTAAATATAGAAGGTTATGCTAATGAATATTACGCAGCTGGCGTTAAAAGTATGACAATGAGCCTTAAAAACTTCTTTTTTGTATCATTTGATCCATCGGGTTTTGTAAGTATTGATAAACCGCCATTAGGATTTATGATTCAAGCTATATCAGCTAAGATATTTGGGTTTAGTGGATTTAGCATACTATTACCAGAAGCTTTAGCGGGAGTTATATCAGTTGGATTAATATATCACATAGTTAAGAGGTCTTTTGGAAGCATAGCAGGTTTAATTTCAGCAGTATGTCTTGCTGTTACACCTATATTTGTGGCAGACAGTAGAAATAATACAATAGATAATTTATTAATAGTAGCATTATTATTAGCAAGCTTAGCACTTTCAAAAGCAGCAGAAAAAGGAAAACTAAAATACTTAATTTTAAGCTTAGTTTTTGTGGGTATAGGATTTAACATAAAGATGCTTCAAGCATATATGATAGCACCTGCACTATATATAACATATTTATTATCATCTGCAGTATCTATTAAGAAAAGAATTGCACATCTTGCATTAGGAACAGTTGTATTATTAATAACATCTCTATCTTGGGCCTTTATAGTAGGATTAGTTCCAGCTTCTGATAGACCTTTTGTAGGAAGTAGTACTAATAATACTGTTATGGAACTTATAATAGGACATAATGGATTAGAAAGACTTGGACTTAGCAGCTCATCAAACAAAAGTGGAGGAAACTTTGGTGGGGGAATGAGTCAAGGAAATAGACAAGGAGCAGATGGGAACACAAGTAATGTAGATGGTCAAAACGCTAATAATGGCCAACCTTCACAAGGAGCACCAGATGCAAATTCAGGGGCAACACAAAATCAAAACAATGCTCAAGGTAACTCTCAGGATGGAGGTAATGCACCTTCGGGAGCTCCATCAGGAATGCAAGGAAATCCTCCATCAGGAGGAATGGGACCAGGAGGTAACTTCGGTGGAAAAATGGGACAAAATGCAAATGGACAAACAGGAAATATGGGAGGCTCTGAAGGAGCAGGGATAACAAGATTATTTTCAAATAATAGTTTATCAGATCAAATAATTTGGCTACTACCACTTGCAGTAATAGGGTTTATAGCAGCAGCGATAAAAGAGAAATTAAGATTATCTCTTAAGAATAAGAAGCAGATAGGGATCGTATTATGGGCAGCTTGGCTAGTACCAGTATTTATGTATTTTAGCTTTACAACTGGGTTGTTTCACCCATATTATTTAACAATGTTAGCACCGCCAATTGCTGCACTAGTAGGTATAGGAATAACTTCAATGTGGGAGCTATATAAACAAGGCGGATGGAAATCATGGTTGTTACCAGCATCATTTATTGTAAATGCAGGAGTTCAATTATTAATCTTATCTTATTACTATAATTCATCAAGTATACCTAAGTTTATAATGATAGGAATAACTATACTAAGCATAGCCTCTTCTATTGCACTAGGAATATTTAACTTAATAAAGAAGACGAAAGATGATATGGATGATAAAACGTCTAAAATAACAAAAGGTTTAATAACAACTGCATTAATTGGACTTCTAATTGCACCTACAATTTGGTCAGGAACAACAATGTTTTACAAAATGGCTGGAACATTCCCATCTGCAGGATTAAGTTTAATGACAGGCAATGGTGGAATGGATGGAAGAGGTATGGGAGGCAATTTTGGATCAAATCCAGGAAGTGATAGCAGTACACAAAAACTTGTAGATTATTTAAAAGCGAATACAACAACTGAAAAATATTTGGTAGCAGTGCAATCCTCTAATGGAACAGCAACAAGCATAATAATTCAAACTGGAGGTTCAGTAATGACCTTAGGAGGATTTAGCGGATCAGATAAAATTCTAACACTAGATGAATTTAAAAATTTAGTAAATGAAGGACAAATAAGATATGTACTAACTGGGGGCCAAGGCGGTGGTGGAAATAATGAAATCATGAATTGGGTAAAAGAAAATGGTACATTAGTTCCACAAAGTGAATGGAGTAATTCGCAATCTCAAAATAGTGAAACTAGTACTTCAAATACAGATGATGGGAATGCAAAGAATAGTAGAAATGGGATGTCAAATGAGTTATATGATTTAAAGGCTAAATAGCCTTTAAGTCATATAACAAATGAAAAATCTTTTAACTTAAGCGTATAAGGTGGGGGAACAAAATGATAAAATTTAGAGATATAAAATTGACAAAAAAGATAATGGCACTTTCAGTTAGTTTTCTTATTTTCATTGTAATTATAGGCGGAACAGCAATAGTTCAAATTTCAGATGTAAATTCTAAAATTAATGAACTAAACAACGCAAGAATGGTACCTATTATAGAACTAGGAGAAATAAAAACAAATGTAGAAGAACTGAGAACCCTAGGGAATTCATATATGGATGCAACAGATAATGATACTAAAAAATCAGTAGAAGATAGCATGACAAAAGAAGTGAAAGAAATAGAGGCCGCTTTAGAACAATATAAAAGTGATAGTAACTTTAAAGCAGTTATGGATAATTACAGTAATTATATCGCAGCAAAGGATGCATTTTTATTAGCAGCAAATGAGAGAAATCAGCAAAAAAGCAACGGAATACAAGGACAAATGGATGGAGCAACTCAAGGACCACCAACAGATATGATTAACTTTGATAAGACTAAAGCTGCATTAGTTGATTCTCTTAATGAAATTATAAATAAACATGTTAAGGAAGCACAAAATACATATGATAGTAGTAAATTACTTTATAATAGAACTCTAGCTATATTAGGCGGATTACTTATAGTTTGTACAGCAATAACTATTATTTTATCAGTTGTAATAATTAGATCAATCATTACTCCTGTGAAAAGAGTTACTACAAAGCTTAAAGAAATATCTGAGAATGGCGGAGATTTAACTCAAAGAATAGGTTATAAGAGTAAAGACGAAATAGGTGAACTAAGTCAAAGCTTTGATTTGTTTATAGACAAGCTTAATTCAATAATTAAAGAAGTATCAGTTTCAGCAAAAACAATATCATCCTCAAGTGAGGAATTAAATAAATCCACTACAGCAAGTACAATATCTTTAGAAGATATTTCAAATACAGTTTTAGGGATGGCTTCAGCTACAGCAGATGCAGCAGCTGCTTCAGAAGAAACAATGGCAAGTCTTAATGAAGCGTCTGAGTTTTCAGAAAACACTGCAAATGCAAGTAAAAATACTTCAGCAAAAAGTAAGAAGGCTAGAAGAGAAGCAGAAGATGGTGCGAGCAAGATATCTGAAATAGTTGAATCTATAAAAGATATAGCTAATTCCTCAAAAGATGTATCTTATATTATTAATGATTTGGATGATTCATCAAAGAAGATTGGAGACATAATTGAAATCATAAGCTCAATATCAGAACAAACTAATTTATTAGCGCTAAATGCAGCTATAGAAGCAGCAAGAGCAGGAGAAGCAGGTAAAGGATTTAATGTTGTAGCAGATGAAATAAGAAAATTAGCTGATGAAAGTAACAATGCAGCAAGACAAATCTCAGAATTAATAAAAGAAAATCAACTAAAGGCAGCATCAGCAGTTGAATCTGTAAGTGAAGTTGAGAGAAAAGTATCAGATGGAGTTGAAAAAGCATCAGAAGTTGGTGTAAGCATACAAAACATAATTGAAAACATTCAAGATATGACAATAGAAGTAGAAAATATTGATGAAGCAAATGGGCAGCAAGCTGAGAGTACTAAGGAAATTGAAAAAGCTATAGGAAGTATATCGTTAACCTCCAATGATTTAGCACAGGGAACAGAAAATATAAGTGCAAGCATACAAGAGCAATTAAGTACAATGAGTGAAATAGAAAGAACAACATCAAATCTTTCTGAGATGGCAAAAAAATTAACTAATATAACTTCAGAGTTTACTGTATAAAATTATTTAGATAACCTAGCATTAATTTAATGTTAGGTTATTTTCATATTTTGAAAATTAATATCTACTTTAAGTGATATATTTTAAGTAAAGGGTTACATAAGGGTTTAAGGAGGAGAGATTTGAATGGATAATTTTAAAAAGTTTCCCGAGAATTTTTTATGGGGTGGCGCAATAGCAGCAAATCAAGCAGAAGGTGCATACTTAGAGAATGGAAAAGGTCTTTCTACTTCTGATGTATTACCAGCTGGCGGGGAAGCAAGATTTAGAGCAATACTAAATCCTCAGGAATTCATTGATAATATGGAGGGATATCGTCCTTCACACCTAGCAATAGATTTCTATCACAGATATAAAGAAGATGTTGCATTACTTGCTGAGATGGGATTTAAGTGTTTCCGTACTTCAATAAACTGGACAAGAATCTTTCCAGAGGGGGATGAAGAAACTCCAAATGAAGAAGGACTTAAATTTTATGATGAATTATTTGATGAACTATTAAAATATAATATTCAACCAGTAATAACTATTTCTCACTATGAAATGCCATTAGGACTAGTAAAAAAATATGGCGGATGGAGAGGTAGAGAAGTAATTGAGTGCTATGTTAGATATGCAAAGACCTTATTTAATAGATATAAGGATAAGGTTAAATATTGGATGACCTTTAATGAAATAAATATAACTGCTCATGCACCTTTTGTAGGGGCTGGGGTAATTATAAAAGAAGGAGAAAATGCAAAACAAGCTATTTATCAAGCAGCTCATCATCAGTTTATGGCTAGTGCTTTAGCAGTTAAAGCTTGTCATGAAATAGATCCTGAGGCAAAGATTGGTTGTATGTTGGCTGGTTCAATTAACTACCCTTATACGTGCAAACCAGATGATGTATTTGAAGCTATGCAAAAGGATAGAGAGTCCTTCTTCTTTGGAGATGTTCAAGCAAGAGGATATTATCCAAGCTATATTAAACGTTTCTTTAGAGAAAATAATGTTGTTATTAAAATGGAAGATGGAGATGAAGAAATACTTAGAAATAATACTGTAGATTATGTAGCTTTCAGCTACTACATGAGTGGTGTAGTAAGTACAGCTCCAGAAGATAAGGATAAAACTGAAGGAAACTTCATGAATGGAGTTAGAAATCCATATTTAAAAGCTTCAGACTGGGGTTGGCAAATAGATCCTAAGGGCTTTAGATATATTTTGAATTATTATTATGATCGCTATCAAAAACCACTTTTTGTAGTAGAAAATGGACTAGGGGCAGTGGACGTAGTAGAAGATGGTGATGTAATAAATGATGACTATAGGATTAATTATCTAAGAGATCACATTTATGAAATGAGAGAGGCTATTGAAGATGGTGTTGAACTATTAGGATACACTACCTGGGGACCAATAGACTTAGTAAGTGCAGGAACTGGAGAAATGAAAAAGAGATATGGGTTTATTTATGTAGATAGAGATAATGAAGGAAATGGAACCCTTAGAAGACTTAGAAAGAAGAGTTTTAATTGGTATAAAAAAGTTATAGAGACTAATGGACAAGAACTTTAGAAGGTTAAATTTAATAAAATAAAAAAGGTGATTCTTGAAAGCAATATTTTCAAGAATCACCTTTATTAATTTGAGGAATTAAAACTAATATAATATAATGTAATAGAGAATTATTAATTACTACTTTAAGTCTCAGATAGAGGAGATGAAATATGGAAGAGGTTATTTATCGTTTATTATTTTTTGTGAATTCTAGTAGAGAAAAAGATGTTTACTACACTATAGCATGGACAATGCTTGAAAATATAAACCAGGTTCCTAAATACAATATAAATCAGTTAGCGGACATGTGTTATACGTCTCCAGCTACTATTAGTAGGTTTATTAAAAAATTAGATTTCGAGAGTTTTGGAGATTTTAAAAATAAACTTGAGCATACTATTAAATATTATAATGATCAGCTATCTTTTAATCTAAAATTAATTGATAATAAAAGTATTAAGCCGAGTACAATAGAAAATGAATTTTATGATTTGTTAATTGATAACTTAGAACAAAGCCGTAAGAATATTAATATGAGGAGTTTAGATAAACTTTTAGAACTTATTTATACTCATAACAAGATTTCTTTCTTCGGGATGCAATTCTCTCAGTACATAGCTATGGAAATACAAGCTAAGTTCATAGCATTAGGTAAACTTGCCACTGCTTTTGTGGATTTTCAGGAGCAACTTAAGCACATTGAAGAATTAGATGAAAACTCGCTTGTTATAATGTTATCTGTAGCTGGAAGAGTAGCGAAGACAGATATAATTAAAAAGATTAAAAGAAAGAAAGTTAAGTTAGCAGTTATAACCCAGGATCCTGATGTAGAACGTTTTAAAGAGGCTGATTTAGTTATTAATTTTGGAAATCCAGACATTAAAAGTGTTGAATCAATAGTCTTAGGTAGATATACATTATTAAGTATCATGGATATTTTGTATTATAGATATGGACAATTATATAACCATAGGAATAATTAAACTGAGGATTTTCAAGATAGAAAATCCTCAGTTATGCTATTCTAAGTATTTTATTGCATTGTCAGACATTTTCTTTAATAATTTTAAGGTTAGAAGTTTTTCTTCCTCTGTAAAATCAAAGGATAGAAATGAACTGGACTCATTAAGAACCCTAGTAATTATTGGTTTTATATCAAGTGCTTTTTGGGTAACATAAAGCTTATAGGCCCTACGATCTGTTTCATCAACGTCTCGTCTAACATAACCAGCTTCTTCAAGTTTTTTTATAGCCTTTGCGGTTGTTCCCTTATCTATTGCAAGTAGATCAGAAAGCTTATCTTGGCTTATTCCATCATTACAATATAAATTTAAGATGAATATGTATTGACCACTGCCTATATTATATTCTTTTAAATGCTTGCTAATATAATTTTGATTATACCTATTTAATATAGATATCCATTTACCTAAGGATTCACTACTTTCCAAAGCTATTTCCTCCTATAGCATAATTTATAGTTCAATATATAGTTGCATTTGCAACTTATTTGAAATATAATAATAGTTGCCAGTGCAACTATTATTATAATACATATATTATAAAAATCATATATTAAATTTTAAAGGAGGTTTTAATTATGAATACAACAAATGAATTAGGCACTGAAAGTGTAGGGAAACTTCTTTTGAAATTTTCTATTCCAGCAATTATTGGTATGTTAGTGAATGTACTCTATAGTATTGTAGATAGAATATTTGTTGGAAGAGGGGTAGGATCTCTACCGCTTTCAGGTGTAGCAGTAACATTCCCAATAACAAATGTCATTATGGCATTTGGTATGCTTGCAGGAATAGGTGCAGGTGCAGTTATTTCTATAAAACTAGGCCAGAATAAAAAAGAAGAAGCAGAACATATTTTAGGAAATGCATTCGTTTTACTTGTTATATTCTCAGTATTTATTACTGTCGTAGGAATACTTTTCCTTGAACCTATACTTAAGATACTAGGGGCAAATGAAGATATAATGCTTTATGCAAAAGAATTTTCTTTTATTATTTTCCTTGGTGTTATATTTCAAAATATTGCTTTTGGATTAAATTCAGTTATTAGGTCACAAGGTGATCCTAAAACTGCAATGGTTACAATGTTATTAGGCGCTTTTATAAATTTTATAGCTAATCCTTTATTTATATTTGTATTTAAATTAGGAGTAAGAGGGTCGGCTTTATCAACTGTTATCTCGCAAATGATAACTGCCACTTGGACACTTTGGTTCTTCCTAAAAGGTAAGGGACTATTGAAGCTTAAGAGAGAAAACCTGAAGTTAGATTCTCATATTATTAAGCAAATAATAGCAATTGGTATGTCTCCTTTCGTAATGCAATTAGCAGCAAGTGTAGTTACCATTACATTTAACAAGAGCTTAGAAAATTACGGTGGTTCTATTGCTATAGGAGCTATGGCGCTAGTGACAAGCATTAATATGCTTATATTAATGCCTATATTCGGAATAAATCAAGGGGTTCAGCCTATTATTGGATACAACTACGGTGCAAAAAACTACAAGAGAGTTAAAAAGGCACTTAAGTATGCCGTTATGGGAGCTACAGCAATTACCGTGTTCGGATTTATAATGGTAGAACTTTTCCCAGTTCAAATAATAAAGATATTCAACAGTGATGATGTTGGGCTAGTAGATATGGGATCAAGAGGTCTTACTATATTTTTATTAATGTTACCAATTGTAGGCTTCACTATAGTTGGAACTAATTATTTCCAAGCTATAGCGAAAGCAAAACTTTCTATGATACTAGGATTACTTAGACAAGTATTATTTTTAATACCATTGATAATCATACTACCTAATTACTTTAAATTAGATGGTATTTGGATGGCTCAACCTATAGCTGACTTTATTACAACTGTTGTTACAGGTGTGTTTGTTTATAGGGAAATGAAGATTCTTACAAGGGAAGAACAAAAGGATAAAGAAGAGTTTTCTAAAGGTGATTTAGAAGTTAAAGTAGCAGATATGTAAATATAAAATAAAAGAGCCCAAAGGGCTCTTTTATTTTACATTAATGGCATTCTACCGTATTTATATTTTGTTTCTTGTGCTAAATCACTATATTTTCTTGGATGTGGTTCTTCATCAATAATGTGCATTTCTTGTATAAATTTTTTGAATAAGTTCTGGATTTTCATCATTTATATCATCTCCTTAGAATTTAATCATGTAATAAATTCTGGAACTATTTATTTTCTCTACATCTTCTTTATAATATATTCTATGACGATAGTCAATTAAAAACATGCCCAAAAACTGTGAATTTTTTTGATAAATTAATAACTGAAAACTATATAATGATAGGGTTTATTGATAGATTATCAATAAATATCAAAAAGCTTTGATAAATTTTAGGTGCATAAAAACTGGTATATTTTAAGTGTATTTTTAGATCGTAAATAAATGTTTTTAAAAAATTTATAAATTTATTATGTAAAGTAGTATAATGGTTAGTAATGAGAATCCAAAATCAGTCGAAAATTCTATATGAGGAATAAAATGTATAAAATTTATGTTAATATATAGCTTTTTATAGGAACTTAAGGGGGGATATAAGTGGATAAAAAGAAAATAGTTCAATTACTCATGACTACTGCAGCCACATCAACAGGTGTTATTATTTCAAATCATGCGGCATATGCAGCAACAAACACAACTTCAGTAGCAAACATTCAACAATTCACCAAAAAAGGACAAGTTATTAATGTTAGCACTAATCTTAGAGTAAGATCAGGTGCAGGATCTAATTACTCAATAATTGGATACTTAGTAAATGGACAAACGTTTAGTATATTAAGTTCAGAAGGTGATTGGTACAATATACAGTATGATGGCAGAAGTGGGTATGTAAGTAAGGATTATGTTAAGGAAGTCTCGTCAGGTGGTATTGTGACTACGCCTACGAATAATATAATTTCTTCTTCATCTAAAGGAGAAGTTGTTAATATAAGTAGTAGTTTAAGAATAAGATCATCTGCCAGCACTAGTTCATCAATCATTGGATATTTTACTAATGGACAAACATTTGATATAAAAGGTAAATCAGGATATTGGTTCTATATACAAGCAAATGGAATAAGTGGATATGTACATAAAGATTATGTTAAAGAGATTGGTACATCAGAAGGAACTACTAGTCCTTCCACACCAACTCAGAAGCCAACTCAAACTCCATCACAAGACAATGGCAGTAAAAGAGGGGTAGTTTATAATGTTAGCTCTAATCTAAGGTTAAGAAGTAAGCCAAGTACTGGATCAGACAGTAAAGTAGTAGCATACTTATTACCTGGAGCAACTTTTGATGTGTTGGGAACGTATGGGGATTGGTATAACGTTAATTATAATGGGAACATAGGATACTTACTTAAGGATTATGTTAAGTTAGTTGATGGGACTAGTTCTAATAATAGCAGTGGTACTGATAATTCCAATACTCCAAGTAATTCTTCAGCCTATGATAAGATTTTAAGTGCATTAAAAGCACAAATTGGATCTCCATATGTTTATGGTGGGGCAGGAGAATTATTAACAACAGCGTACTTAAATAAGATAAAACAAACTTTTTCAGTTGAGGCATCAAGAGGAGTTTATGACTTGGCTGCAAAATATGTAGATAAGGGATATAGAGCATTTGATTGTTCAGGGTTTGTTCAATGGGGATATAAGCAAGCAGGAATTACCATCGGAAGAACTACTTGGGATCAAATTAATAATGGAGTGGAAGTATCTGTTTCGGATGCAAAACCGGGAGATCTTTTATTTTATAGTGATATTAGTCATGTAGGAATGTACATAGGAAATGGGCAATGGATAGAGTCACCAAACTCTAAGGATTATGTGAAGATTGTAAATGTAAATTGGAGTAAAATAGGCCGAGTTAGAAGAATCCTAAATTAGTAGAATAATTTAAGGCATAGGTACAATTGGAGGAAACTATGAGTAAAATTATAGATTTAAGAAGTGATACAGTAACAGAACCAACTGAAAAAATGAGAGAAGCTATGTTTAAGGCTACTGTAGGGGATGACGTGTATGAGGATGACCCTACTATAAAAGAACTAGAAAAATATGCAGCAACCACGGTTGGAAAAGAGGCAGCAATATTTGTTCCTAGTGGAACTTTTGGAAATCAACTAGCTATATTTACCCACTGTAAAAGAGGAGACGAAGTAATATTAGGTGAAGATTGTCATATAGTTGCTCATGAAGTCGGTGCAGCAGCTGTAATTGCAGGTGTTCAACTTAGAGCGTTAGAAACAAAAAGAGGAAAGATGGATGTTTCAAAGGTTACATCTATAATAAGAACAGAACAGGAAGATATTCATTTTCCAGGTACATCTTTGATTTGTTTAGAGAATGCATATTCAAATGGATCAGTAGTAGACCTAGAATACATGAAATCAATTTATAACATAGCAGAAAAAAGAAATTTAAAGGTACACTTAGATGGAGCAAGATTATTTAATGCAGCAACGTATTTACAAGTTGATGTAAAAGATATTGTTAAATATTGTGATTCAGTAATGTTTTGTTTATCTAAGGGGTTATGCTCTCCAATAGGATCAATATTAGCAGGAAGCAAGGAATTTATAGAAAAAGCTAGAAAGAAAAGAAAGCTAATGGGCGGTGGATTAAGACAAGTTGGCTTTTTAGCAGCTGCAGGACTTATTTCACTTAAAGAGATGACTGGCAGATTAAGTGAAGATCATCATAATGCAAGATATCTAGCAAGTAGACTAGAGGAGATTTCAGGTATAACTGTTGATAAAGATAACCTTGATATCAATATGGTTTTCTTCAAACTTGAAAATTGCGATAAGAGCTCTAAGGAGCTATGTGACGCATTTTTAAGCAAAGGAATAAAAACAAATCCACCAGAAGCAGGAAAGATGAGATTTGTGACACACTATTGGGTTAATAAAGAAGATATAGATTATGTTGTTAATGTGATGAAGGAATTAATATAGTAATGATTAATAAGATTTAGAGATTTTTCAAACAAAAAATTTCTGAATCTTATTTTTTTGTCCTTTTTATATATAAAACTTTAGAAATATTAAAGAAAAGTAAAATTTTAAAATAGTAGTGTTTTATTAAAAATAATTAGGAGTATTGTCATTAAATTGACACTTTCGAACAATATACTAGATATATTAAAGATATTGTTAAATTATAGTTGGATATTTTAAAAATGATAATTAATCAATGTAGGGGGAATTATTATGAAAAGAAAGCTAGTGAAATACATTGTTGCAGCAGTAGTTGTAATTGCAGTAGCTACGGGAGGATATGTAGGGTACAATAAGTTTTTTGCCAGCAAAGCTACGGCTACAAGTGCTCAATACATGACTGTATCAGCTACAAAAACAAATATTGCTGTAAATGTACAGGGGACAGGAGCAGCCTTTGCAGGTACAACTAAGGATATATCTGCAAATAATAATGGTACACTAACTGGACTTAATGTAAAGGTAGGGGATACTGTTAAGGCAGGAGATACTTTGTTTGTTTCTGACAGCCAAGATGTAAAGCAAAACTTAGATAAAGCAAAAAGCAATTTAGATAAGGCAAATTCTCAGGCATCAACTAGTAATACAAATAGCCAAGTTGCAGATGCGCAAGCTGCAGTAAATCAAGCTCAAAGTGAGCTTACACAGGCTACTAATAGATTAAATTCAATGACATCAACGTCAACTGTAAGTGGAAATGTAACTGCAGTGAATGATAGTAATGGGGATTATGTTGGAGCTGGAAAACCTATTTTAACAATTACAGATTCTAACGGAAAAGTGGTACAAGTTACTGCTAATAATAGTGGAACAATAGAAGGATTAAGTGTGACAGTTGGTAGTGCTGTTAGCGCAGGTCAAAAATTATTTACTACTGATAATCAAGACTTAAGAAATGCTGTTTCTAGTGCACAAGATGACTTGAATAAAGCAAAATCAGCATTGTCATCAGCTCAAAGGCAATCAAGTTCAAGTTCAGATACTTCAGGCGTTAGTGATGCGCAAAGTCAATATAATTCAGCTTCAGACCAAGTGAATAAAATGACAGTGACTTCACCAATTGATGGAGTTGTAACGCAAGAAAATAATGCAAATGGTGATGATATACAATCAGGAAAATCAGTATTAACCGTGGTAGATCCATCATCAATAAAGGTTAAAGTTGCTATAGATGAAATGGATATAAACAAGGTTAAGGTTGGGCAAAAAGCTCAGATTAAGTTTGATGCAATTAGTGATAAAACTTTTGATGGTTCAGTAGAATCTATAGCTTTAACAGGAACATCAAATAATAATGTAACTACATATGATGTTGTAGTTTCAGTAGCAAATCCAACAGATATTAAGATCGGAATGAACGCTAATGTAAATATATCAGTTGAAAATAAGGATGACGTTTTAGCGGTACCTACAGAAGCTTTAGTAGATAGAAATGGGGCTAAATATGTAATGGTAGAAGGTGCGTCCGGATCAACTAATAGTTCAAATAGTAATTCAAATAGTAATTCAAGCAATAATCAAAAAGGTTCATATTCAGGTGGTGGAAACTCTGGAAGAGCTGGTGGAAGAATGGGAGGAACATATTCAGGAGCTGGAAGACTTGTTGAGGTTAAAACAGGAATTCAAAATGAGAACTATGTAGAAATTTTGGATGGGTTAACTGAAGGAGAAAAAGTTTTAATTACGCTACCAAAGACTAGTACTACTAGTACTACTGGAAATAGAAGCGGCTTTGGAGGAATGGGAGGCCTTGGCGGCAGCATGGGCGGCGGAGCAAGTAGGCAAACAGGTGGTGGAAATTCAGGCAATGGTAGTAATGGCAATAGCAGTAATGCTAAAAGTAGCAATGGCACAAGTAAAGGAAATTAACCAGATAATATAAATAATAATGTGTCATTTTTGAAGATGTCTATCTTTAAAAAATGCCTTACTGGAGGAAGATATTAGATGGCAAATAAAATAGACCAAATCGAAGTAATTAAAATGAAAAATATAAATAAAGCTTATCCAATGGGAAGTAGTGAATTTATAGCTTTAGACGATGTTAATCTTACAATAACTAAAGGCGAATATGTAGCGATAGTAGGGCCTTCAGGGGCTGGTAAATCAACCTTAATGAATATAATAGGATGCCTAGATACCGCTACAAAAGGAGATTATTTTCTTGATGGGCTAGATACTAGATGCAGTGATTCTAAGCTTGCGGAGATAAGAAATAAGAAAATCGGGTTTATATTTCAAAACTATAATTTGTTACCTAAGCTAAGTGTTTTAGAGAATGTTGAGTTACCACTTGTATATTTAGGACTTTCAAATAGTAAAATAAAAGAAAAATCACTAGTGGCTCTAAAAAAGGTTGGGTTAGAATCACATCTTAAACATAAACCAACAGAATTATCTGGAGGACAGAAACAAAGAGTTGCAATAGCAAGAGCTTTAGTTACCGAGCCTCAAATAATATTAGCCGATGAACCTACTGGGGCATTAGACAGTAAAACTGGTAAAGAAGTTCTTCAGATGATGAAGGAACTCAATAATGAAGGAAACACAATAGTTATGATTACACATGACATGGAGATAGCACAGGAAGCTCATAGAATTATTACTGTTAAAGATGGTAGAATAACCTCTGATAGCATGAAAGAAGGTGAAGTTATCTAATGAAAGTAACTAAGTTATTTAGGATGGCTTTATCCTCTGTATGGAGTAATAAGATGAGGTCATTCTTAACAATGTTAGGAATAATTATAGGTATATCTTCTGTAATTGTATTAGTAGGAATTGGACAGGGAACTAATAAGCAGGTTACAGAACAAATAGAAAGTTTAGGTACAAATCTAATTACTGTAAGTATTACAGGGAATAGAACTGCAACCATAACAGATGAAGAATTAGCAGATTTAAAGACTAAACCTGGAATAAAAGAAATAGCACCAGCTTTAACATCGGGAAGTGTTAATGTAAAGGCAGGAACAAAATCAGCGACTACTAGTTTAGAGGCATCTAATCCGTCCTATGAAGAAATAAGAAAAATAAGCGTAAGTGCAGGTAGGTTTATAAATGATATTGATTTAGAACAAAGATATAAGGTGCTAGTTATTGGTAGTGAAACAGCTGATAATATCTTTGGAACAACAGATGTAGTTGGAAAGACAATGTATGTAAATGGAATAGAATTTAATATTGTAGGGGTACTTGCACCACAGGGAAGTACTTCAGCAGGCTCTAGTGACGACAGAATAATACTTCCATTATCTACTGCAGAAAGATTACTTCAAACTACTAAAATAAGAAGCTTTTATGTTGAAGCTAAAGATAAAGATAGTGTTAGTGAAGCAATGTCTTATTTACAATTATTTTTAAATAAAAAATATAATAATGACACTAAAAGTTATAGAGTATTTGATCAGACATCGTTACTTCAAACAGCTAGTACTACAACTGCAAGCTTAACTGCTATGCTAGGAGGAATTGCAGCTATATCCCTTTTAGTAGGGGGGATAGGAATTATGAACATAATGCTTGTTTCAGTTATAGAAAGAACTAGAGAAATAGGAATAAGAAAAGCAATAGGAGCGAAAAGAAGTAGTGTTTTATTGCAATTTCTAATTGAATCTGCAAGTATTAGCAGTCTTGGTGGAATAATTGGTGTATTACTTGGCTACTTGGGCGGATATGGAGCACAAAACTTATTTAAAATGAGTGTTTATATATCAGGAAATGTAGTAATCGGTGCATTTGTATTCTCTGTATTAGTTGGAATAGTATTTGGAATGTATCCAGCAAACAAGGCGTCTAAGTTAAATCCAATTGATGCCTTAAGGTTCGAATAAAGATATAGATATTTGTTTAAAAAGGAATAGCGATTGCTATTCCTTTTTTATATGCAAAACTGCACAAAACTGCAAAAAACCATTTACAAAACTGCACAAAGATGCTAATATCATAAATAGAACTGTTGTAAAATGATTTTGGAAAGGGATTAAGAATTATGTTTGCAGAGGAACGTAGAGAACAAATACTCTTGAAAATTAAAAGAACAGGAAGGGTTCTTGCAAAAGATTTATCAGAGGAACTTGAAGTATCTATTGATACAATAAGAAGAGATCTTACCTATATGGAGGAAAAAGGACTTATTAAGAGGACTCATGGGGGCGCTGTAACTTTATCGAAGGTTAGAAGGCTACCAATGGATGATAAGATTAGATATAGTGATGGAACAGAACATCAAAATGCTGTAGCAAAAATAGCAGCTAGTTATATTGAGGAAGAGGATACAGTCTTTATTGGAAATGCAAGTATTCACTTTATTATGCTTAAATATCTTCCTAGAGATAAGACATTTACTGTAATCACTAATTCACTTAGAGTGGCAGAACGTCTTAAGGATTTTAATAATATAGAATCATATATAGTATGTGGAAAGATAAAAAGTGAAGAAGGAATAGTAGATGCATTAGCCACTGAATTTGTAAGAAACTTAAGGATAGATAAAGCTTTTTTAACTGGAGGAGGTATTTCTGCAAAACATGGATTAAGCAGCTCGACTCCAGAAGGTGCAATCTTTCATAAAGCTGTAGCGGGAGTGTCTAGAAGGAAGATATGTCTAGCTAATTTTGATAAAGTAGGTACTGAGTTCTTTTCAAAAACTCTTGATATAAATGACTTAGACATAATAATTACTGACTGGGAAGCACCAGATGAAGAAATAGAGAAATTAAAGCAACAAGAAGTTAAGGTTATAGTAGCTAAAGAAATATAATTATTGAAAAATGAAAGGAGAAAAAGATGAAAGTAGATTTTTATACATCTAAAAGAGAGTATGACCAAAAAAAAGAGGAGTTTGATAAGGCAATACAAAAGATTATTGAAAAAGGAAACTTTATACTTGGAGAAGAAGTAAGAGAATTTGAAAAGGCAATCGAGGAGTATACAGGAGCTAAGCATGCTATCGGAGTTGCATCAGGTACAGATGCATTGGTTATTGCAGCTGATATTTTAGGATTTAAAAATGGAAAAGAAATCATTACATCTCCATTTACATTTTTAGCATCTGCGTCATGTATTACAAAGCATGGAGGGAAACCAGTTTTTGTTGATATAGATGAAGAGACCTTTGGTATAGATGTAAATAAAATAGAGGAAAAGATTAATGAAAATACAGTAGGTATATTACCAATACACCTTTTTGATCAAATGCCTGACATGGATAAAATAATGGATGTAGCAGAGAAGCATAATCTTAGAGTTCTAGAAGATGCAGCAGAAGCATTTGGTATGAGGTGGAAAGGAAATGGAGAAGAATATAAGCACTCAGGATCTATAGGAGATTTTGGAGTATTTTCCTTCTTCCCAACAAAAACCCTTGGAGGTTATGGAGATGGAGGAATGATTGTAACTAATAATGATGAACTTGCTAATCTTGCAAGATGTTACAGAGTACATGGAGCTTCAAAAAAATATCATTATGATTTTATAGGTTACAATTCAAGATTAGATACCCTTCAAGCATCTATACTATCAGTTAAGCTAAAATATATAGATGATGCAATAAAAAGAAGAAAAGAAATTGCAGAGCTTTATATAGAAAAACTAAAAGATTGCAAGAATGTTAGACTTCCAATTACAAAGGGAGATCAAAAACAAGTATATTATGTATTTAATGTATTAGCTGAAGATAGAGATGGCCTTGCAGAATACTTAAAGAAAAATGAAATTGGATATAGTATCTACTACCCAATACCACTACATCTTCAAGAATCCTTTAAATATTTAGGATATAAAAAAGGAGATTTCCCAGTGGCAGAAAGAGTTTGTGGTGAAATATTAGCGTTACCAATCTATCCTGAAATAACAAATGAAGAAATAGAATATGTTTGTGATACCATTATAAATTTCTACAAGAATAAATAATTGTGAAAGAAGGATAAGAATATGATAAATAAGAAAATACCTTTTTCCCCTCCGGATATAACAGATTTGGAGATTCAGTCTGTTGTAGAAGTTTTAAAGAGCGGATGGATTACATCAGGACCTAAGGCACAAGAATTTGAGAAGGAAGTAGCAAAGTATTCTGATGCCAATTATTCTGTTGCATTAAATAGTGCAACTGCAGGCCTAGAGTTAATTCTAAAGGTTTTAAATCTAGGCGAAGGAGATGAAGTAATAACAACTCCATATACTTATGCAGCAACTTCCAATGTTTTAATTCATAGAGGAATAAAACCTGTATTTGTAGATGTTAAAAAGGATAGTTTCTTAATAGATATAGATAAAATAAATGATGCAATAACTCCAAAGACAAAAGCTATAATAACAGTTGATATTGGAGGAATGCCAGTAGACTATGATTCAGTTAGAGAAGTAATAAAGGCTAAAAATCGTGAAGACATTGTACTTATTTCAGATTCAGCTCATTCATTTGGAGCAAAGTACAAAGGAAAAAGAGTTGGCGGCCAAATGGATTTTCATGTCTTCTCCTACCATGCTGTAAAAAATCTTACTACAGCTGAAGGCGGATCAATAACCTATAATGACAACAATTTTAATGGAAAACCAGATTTGTTTAGAGAGTTTAAGTATACTGCACTTCAAGGTCAAACAAAGGATGCTTTATCAAAAATGCAGGCAGGAGCATGGAAATACGATATATTGACAGATGGATTAAAATGCAATATGACTGATATTATGGCCGCAATAGGTTTGGCCCAGCTAAAGAGATATGATGAAATGACAGAAAAGAGAAAAGCTTTATTTAATGTATATGATAATATATTAAGTGAGAAGGATTGGGCGATTACCCCAGTAGCAAATGATGATATTTCGGAAAGCTGTTATCATATATATACATTAAGAATAAAGGGATTTAAAGAAGAACAAAGAGATAGAGTGATTCAAGATATGGGAGAGAAAGATATAGCTACAAATGTTCATTTTATTCCACTTCCTATGCTTACTTTATATAAAAACTTAGGATATGATATTAAGGATTACCCTAATGCATATGCTCAATATGAGAATGAGATAACTTTGCCATTATATTCAACATTATCATTGGAAGATGCTGAATATGTAGTAAAGGAATTAATAAAATCAATAGAAAAAGAACTTAAATAGATATAAGTTTAAATAAGCTGTTTCAAATTTATAATTTGAAACAGCTTATTTTATTACATAGTTGTTGAATTAGCTGTAGCCGATTGAAGAAGGTTGATAAGAGTATCCATATCAGCACTCAATTTCTTTAATCCATCTGTTCTTGTGTTTTGAATATTTATAACATTATCTAACTGAGTTGTTGCGCCCTGAAAATCTTTGTTTTTAACATCATCTTTTGCAGTAGTGAAGGCTGTTTTAATAGTGCCTTTAGTATCAGTTAAAGAAGAAATGTCACTATTTATTGTTTTTAACTGAGCATCAATTTTAGATAAGTCATCAGAAGTTAGCTTTTTGCCACTTTGCTTTATATCCTTTGTGAGATTTTTTGCAGTTGTTCTTTTTTCTTTAATCTCATTTCTAAGAGATTGATTAGTCGAATGATTTTGTTTTATAGTATCTTTTTTTTGTGTAATAGTAGGTTTATATTGTTGCCATTCACTTTTTGTCGCAAGGTTTTGTTGTTGTTTAATTAACCCTGAGCCAAGCTGTCTTGTTGCATTAGTGTTAGTTTCAGCTGCACTTGCAGAAATTGCAGGAATTAAGCAAGTAACAGCTACCATTGAAGCGAGAATTTTTAATTTTAAATTTTTCATAATAACATCTCCTATTTTAAATTATTTATTAATGAATCAGTTTCATTTACATCAGTGCTATCATCTAGACTATCTAAGGCATTATTTAAGTTATCTAAGCTGCTATCTACATTATTAATTGATGTATTTGCTGCTTTTGAGTTATCGGTATTAGAATTTTTAGTACTAGGAACAGATTTGGATGAAGCTTCAGAACTATCATTTACTTGTTTATTAGAAGCATCTTGTCTCCTTCCGCAGCCAGCAAGGATAGTAAAAGTAAAAAATATAGAAATAACTATAGTAATAAATTTTTTCAAGGTGTAACCTCCTATTTAAACATAAATATTGATTAAAAGTTATTTAATTTATTGCTTACAAATATAGTTTACCAAGTAACCTTAGGCTGAATCTCCGAAAAATTGTGGCAAAATTAAGGCAGAATTAGCGTGGATATGTGAATAAAAAAGTTGGTATGCTATAATCAAACTAAAATATAAGGTGGTAAATTTATGGATAATAGACTAATATATATCGCTGATGATGAGGTTAAGATACAAGAGATAATAAGAATGTTTTTAAAAAAAGAAGGTTATGATGTTGAGACCTTCTCTGATGGAAAAAGCCTTTTAGATCAATTTAAGCAAACTCCAGCAGATATGCTTATAATTGATGTAATGATGCCTGGTATTGATGGTCTTGCTCTATGCTCTGAAATAAGGAAAGAAAGTACAGTCCCAATAATTATTATTTCGGCAAAGGATAGTGAATCAGATAAAATAGCAGGACTAATGCTTGGAAGTGATGATTATATGACAAAACCCTTTAGTCCAGTAGAATTAGTATTAAGAGTTAAGAGTATTTTTAGGAGAATGGAACTGGAAAAAACTAATAAAGAAAGTAAGTCAATAATAAATATTTCTGATGTTGAGATATTTACAGAGGGTAGATATGCTCTTTGTAAGGGGCAAGATTTAAAACTAACCTCAATGGAATTTAATTTACTATTATATTTATCTAAAAATATAAATAAGGGCGTAAGCAGAGAAGAATTACTAAATAAGATATGGGGCTTTGATAGTGAAGTAGATACAAGAGCGACAGATGATATGATAAAAAGAATAAGAAAAAAACTATTAAATGTAGGATCGGACTTAAAGATTGAGACACTTTGGGGATTTGGTTTTATAATAGCTAATAAGTAACAAGAAGGAAATGATATGAAGAGAAAATATAAAACATCAATACAGAAAAGAATATTTTTATCACATATTATTATTGTAGGTGTTGCACTTTTACTCACAATGATAATTTTTGATATCTGCCTTAGTTTATACGTAAGGAGAGAAATTAAATCACAAATTATTACATCAGGACAAATGCTTGCAAAGACGATAGAAGAAGAAAACAAAAGTGGAATAGATGTAGCTGAAAAATATAAAAATTCTAATGAATTTAATAAGAGTTTAATTCAAATGAATAAAACAATAAAACAATCCCAATCACTTTTAGATATAAACTATGTGTTATTAGGAAAAAATGAAGATATTATATATCCGCCAAATGAAAATAAACAAGAATATAATTTTATAGAAAAAAATCTAATGAAAGTTGTAAACAGAAGAATTACATTATCCAGCCTTAATAATAGCACTACAATTAATTTCAAAATATCAGGGAATAGATACATTTTAGGAGCATTTAACTTAAACTTGAAGGGAAATAAAGGTGTATATCTTATTGTATATTCAGATTTAGCTAAAAGTAGAAGTCTTACTATGGTTGTTAATATTATGTTGTTTTTAATATTACTTGCTGCGGCAGTAATTGCATCAGTTATTTCTAGTAATGTTTCAGAAAAGATATCAAAGCCAATATATGAATTAGTGAATTATGCAAAAAAAATTGGAGATAGAGAATATAATGTTAAATTTAAAAAGCAAAATGATGATGAGATTGGTAAGCTAGTAGATAGTATGGAGCTTATGACAAAAAAGTTAGCAGCTTACGATGACACCATGAAAACTTTTATGCAAAACGCATCACATGAGCTTCGAACTCCGCTTATGTCAATACAAGGGTACGCTGAGGGAATAAAATATGGTGTAGTAGATGAGCAAGATAAGGCCATTGAAATAATTATAGATGAAAGTAAAAGATTATCAGAATTAGTTGAAAATCTACTATACCTATCAAAAATTGATGCGATGCAGGAGGAATTCAAGTTTGAGGCAGTAAATATTGAAGAAATAATTAGAACTTGTATAGATAGAATAAATGGGATTGCAGTTAAAGAGGGTAAAACAATTAGTCTTTCTTCAAATTTAAGCAAAGCAATTATTAGGGCAGATGAGGATAAACTTACACGAGCAATGTTAAATATATTTGGCAATTGCCTTAGATATGCTAAGAAGAACATATATGTTTACTTGAACAAGAATGAGTCTAATATTGAGATTTTAGTTAAAGATGATGGTCCTGGATTTGACAGTAAGGACATAGACAATATATTTGATAGATTCTATAAAGGCAAAGGTGGAAACTATGGATTAGGGTTAGCAATAACTAAAAGTATCATTTTAAGACATGGGGGATCTATAGTTGCTAAGAATAATGTTAATGAAGGAGCTTGCTACATTATTAATTTAAAAGATAACTTATAAATTTCAGTAACTTTATTTTGTGGTAAAATTATTATGTAAAATAAAATAATTGGAGATACAAATATGAGGAAAATTACTATAGATGAGTTAAAAACACAAGAAGTTTTTAAAACTCTAAAAAAAGAAACATTAGATGCTTTAGTAAAGAATATAGTTGTAACAAGCTTTGAAAAGAATTCCCATGTTTTTAGAGATAAAGAAAAAGTTGATACAGTATACATAGTTTTAAGTGGAAAGTTTTCTTTATATAAGCTTGGAGAAAACTCTAATAAGAAAATAATATATATATTAGGTACTGGAAAAATATTAAATGATGTTATTCTAGATAATCTTGCAGCATCTATTAACTGTGAGGCCTTTGAAGCAGGAGAGCTTATAGCTATAAAAAAGTCAGAACTACTTGATATTATGAGTAGAGATTTTGAATTAACTAAAATAATAGTTAATTCTTTGACAATAAAAGTCAGAAGATTATATAGGCAGCTAAAGAATACAACACCTCTAAAAATTGAAAAAAGAGTGGCTGCAAAGCTATGGAAACTATGTAAGGACTACGGAGTAGATTATGATGAAGGGTCTCTTATAGATATGAGGATAACTGTAACATATCTAGCGGATATGTTCGGAAGTCAGAGAGAAACAATATCGAGAGCTTTAAAACAACTAGAAGAATTGAGTTTAATAGAAATGAGAGAAAAGAAGATATTCATTATTAATAAAGAAAAGCTTTTGAAATATTTTAAAGGACTGTGATTATTATCACAGTCCTTTGTTTTAGGGTTATTTTATAATAAATTCATAGAAAAGAGGAGGAGTTGTTGTCATGTTTAGTGAAGAAATTAACAAAGTAAGTGAAGCTGCAAAAGCAAAGATAGGCTTACTAAACAAGAATAAGTTTGGATACTTGCTGTCGGCAATGTTTGCTGGGTTGTATGTAGGATTAGGAATAATGCTTATATTTACAATCGGAGGATTGTTATCATCTGGAAATTCTCCAGCAACTAAGATTGTTATGGGATTAGGTTTTGGTGTAGCACTTAGCTTAGTAATTTTTGCTGGCTCAGAACTGTTTACAGGAAACAATTTTGTAATGACTGTTGGAATATTAAAAGGAAAAACTTCGGTTTTAGATGCAATTAAAATTTGGATTTTTAGTTTTGTTGGAAATCTAATTGGTTCAGTATTAGGAGGATATCTTTATTATGCTACAGGGCTAGGTAAAGCAGCAGTAGGAGAGTTTATTGTTAAGACTGCAGCGACAAAGATGGGACTTCCTATTCATGAACTAATAACTAGAGGGATATTTTGTAACATATTAGTTTGCCTTGCAGTTTGGTGTACTTACAGAATGAAAGAAGAAACTGGTAAGCTTATCATGATTTTTTGGTGTCTTTTTGCATTTATAACTTCTGGATTTGAGCACAGTATCGCAAATATGACATTACTATCTATTAGTTTATTTATACCTCATACTGCTGCAGTTAGTATAGGTGGTTTTATATATAATATAGGATTTGTAACATTAGGTAATTTTATTGGAGGCGCTTTATTTTTAGCAATACCATATTACCTTATTTCAAAAGATAAATAAGATATCGTGCATAAAAAAATATTAAGAGGTGTAAGTCATGGGGTTTAAATTAACTGTTGAAAACTTTAATTTGTTATTAGAGAGATATTCTAAGGATTATAAGATATTTGCTCCAAAAATTCTAACAGGAAAAGGAACCTTTTCGGATACAGACATAGTTAGATATGGAGAAATATCAGATATTGAGGAAGTAGAATTCAATCAAAAGTCAGCATTTTCTTATAAGGAAACACTACTACCTATAACTCAAACTTTGTTCTATTTTACTGAAGATCAGTGGATTGAGCCAAAGGAAGAGGAAAAAGGAGCACTAATTTTCTTAAGAAGTTGTGATATTCACTCTGTTAAGAGGATAGATGATATATATTTGAAAAATGGAGTAGAAGATCCATACTATAAGAAGTTAAGAGAAAAAGCAAAGTTTATACTTATTGGATGTGAAAATAGCTTTGATAATTGTTTTTGTGTAAGCATGGGAACAAATAAAACAGAGGAACAAGACGCTTATGTAAAACTAGATGGAAATATGGTTTACTTTGATGTAAAGGATTCACAATTAGAAGCATATATAGGTGATTTAGAGAGAGAAACTGTGGATATATCACCTGATTTTGTGGACAAAAACGAAGTATCTGTGAATATTCCTGATAACTTAGATATTAAGGTTATGGATTCAGAAGTATGGAAAGAGTATTCAGCTAGATGCATAGCTTGTGGAAGATGTAATTTTGTTTGTCCTACTTGTACATGCTTTACTACACAGGATATTTTCTATAAGGATAATGCAAGAGCAGGAGAAAGAAGAAGAGTTTGGGCTTCTTGTCATGTAGATGGATACACAAATATGGCTGGAGGACATAGCTTTAGATTAGACAAAGGACAAAGAATGAGATTTAAAGTTCTACACAAAGTATATGATTATAAAAAGAGATGGGGATATCATATGTGTGTAGGTTGTGGTAGATGTGATGATATCTGTCCAGAATATATTTCCTTCTCAAACTGTGTAAATAAATTAGAAACTGCAATGGACGAGGTGAATAAAAATGAGTAATGTATATATGCCATTTAGAACTGAAATATTAGATATAAAGCAACATACTGATATTGAATATACTTTTAGATTATCTTTCCAAGGTGAAGTTAAACCAGGGCAGTTTTTTGAATTATCTCTTCCTAAATACGGGGAAGCGCCTATCTCTGTTTCAGGAATTGGGGAGGGTTATGTAGAACTAACTATAAGAAGAGTTGGAGTTGTAACTAACGAGATATTCAACTACCATGTAGGTCAAAACTTATTTATGAGAGGACCTTATGGGAACGGTTTTGATACAGAAATTTATAAGGGAAAAGAACTTATCGTAGTAGCAGGTGGAACAGGTTTATCTCCAGTTAGAGGGGTTATAGATCATTTTGCAAAGAATAGAGAAGAAATAAAAAAAGTAACTTTAATTACAGGATTTAAATCTCCAAAAGATATTCTATTTAAAGAAGATTTAAGTGTGTGGGAAAAAACAATAGATATAGTATTAACTGTAGATGGAGCGGATGAAGATTATAAAGGTAATGTAGGACTTGTTACAAAATATATACCAGAAGTTAAAGTTGAAGATATGGATTCACTTCAAGTTATCGTTGTTGGTCCTCCTATTATGATGAAATTTGCAGTAGCAGAATTTTTGAAATTAGGGTTAAAAGAAGAAAATATATGGATTTCACAAGAAAGAAAGATGTGTTGTGGCGTTGGAAAATGCGGACACTGCAAAATAGATGATACTTATGTATGCATAGATGGGCCTGTGTTCAATTATACAAAAGGAAAGCTATTAAGGGATTAGGGGGAATAGAAGTGGATATAAATACTAAAGCTCTCAAAAAAAATGCTTTTAGGGTTACAAAGAAAAGAGGAATGACAGCCTCAAGAATAAGAGTTCCAGGAGGACATTTAAAAGCAGAATATTTAAGTCTAATTCAAGAAATTGCTGATAAGTATGGTAATGGGACAGTACATTTAACTACTAGACAAGGCTTTGAAGTACCAGACATAGATATGAAGGATATACCTGAAGTTAATAGATTGCTTCAACCTATTATAGAAGGACTAGAAATTAATCAAGAAGTACCAGGAGAAGGATATACTGCAGCGGGAACTAGAAATGTATCTGCGTGCATAGGTAATAGAGTGTGCCCTTTTGCTAATTATGATACATCTGGATTTGCACAAAGAATAGAAAAAGATATTTTCCCTAATGACTTGCACTTTAAGATAGCTTTAACAGGTTGTCCTAATGATTGCATGAAGGTAAGAATGCATGACTTTGGTATTATAGGTATGACAGAGCCACAGTATGATGCTTATAGATGCATAGGTTGTCAAGCTTGTGTAAATAACTGCAAAAAAAGAGCAACTGGTGCATTGAAATTTGAAAACTTTAAAGTTGTTAGAGATCACGACAAATGTATAGGCTGTGGGGAATGCGTAGGAAAATGCCCAACAGGTGCTTGGACTAGAAGTGAAGAAAAGTATTATAGATTAGCTATCATGGGAAGATCAGGTAAGAAAAATCCTAGATTAGCAGAAGATTTTATTATCTGGGCAGATGAATCTAGCATAAGAAAAATTATTTTAAATACTTATGACTATGTTACTGAGTATATTGATAAGGAAGCTCCTGGTGGAAAAGAGCATATAGGATATATTATTGATAGAACTGGCTTTGAAGAATACAAAAAGTGGGCATTTAAAGATGTTGAACTTGGAGAAAAGGCTATTGTTAAAGATAATATATACTGGAGTGGAATTAGATATTAACAAGATATATAAAAAAATCCCCAAAATGTCTTATACATTTTGGGGATTTTTTTAAAAGGTTACCTTAGGAACTTCAGTTGCCCCTTGAGCAGCCTTGAAATATTCTTTGTCTGGATATTTTGATCCAAAAAACATATTAACAAAAAATCTTTTTTTATAGCTGTTAAAATCCTGGACAGAATCATTATAATCTTTTCTTGCAACAGCTATTCTATTTTCAGTACCAGATAACTCATCTTGAAGTCTCATAAAGTTTTCATTTGCTTTTAATACAGGATAATTTTCTACTATAACATTAAGACTTCTTAGAGCAGTAGTTAATTCAGCATCTCCTTGAGCCTTCATAGCAGGAGAGGAAGTTCCAGCAATTTTCATTCTAGCATTAGCAATATCAGTAAATACTTTTTCTTCATGACTTGTATAACCCTTCACTGTTTCTACAAGATTTGGAATTAAGTCATTTCTTCTTTGAAGCTGATTATCTACTTGGCTAAAGTTTGAAGCCACTTTTTGATCTTTTGATATTAACTTATTATAGCTACTTATATATCCTCCACCTAATAGGGCGATTACAGCTATAACAATTATTATGGGTATTAATAATGAAGAGATCTTTTTCATTTTTTACCTCCTTAAGTTTATATTATTACCAGCCACCAGATGAACCTCCTCCACCAGATGAACCGCCACCGAATCCTCCGGAAGAACCTCCAGAACCTCCGAATGGACCACCACCTCCATAATAGCCACCCCAAAAACCACCATAATATCTTCCACCGTTTCTTCCTCTAGGGCCGCCACCGCCAAACAAACGAATAACAATTATAAATAATATAATTGAGAATAAGGGAAGGATTCCTCTAAATAAAGAGGATGTATTTTGAATATTTGTGGAAGTATCTACATCAGAGTTAGAGCTTGGTAGTGGATTATTATTGACATAGTTACTTACATCTATGTTGTATTCCTGTCCAATGTTCGTAAGTATTCTGTTATATAGAGTTATTATGCCTTTATCGTATTCTCCAGCTTTAAAAAAAACTGATAATTCTCTCAGATATGTACCTGTTTTTGCATCTGGTAAGATTCCTTCCAATCCATATCCCACTTCAACTCTAAATTTTCGATCATTTTTTGAGATTAATATTAATACCCCGTTATTTTTTTCTTTATTACCTATTCCCCATTGTCTAAAAAGAGAGTTAGCGTAATCCTCTATTGGAGTATTGTCTAATGAATTAATAGTTACTAGCGTAATTTCAGCAGTAGTTTTATTTTTAATATCCTCAGAGGTTCTTAGTATATAATCCTTAGTAGCTGAAGAAAACATTTTTGCATAATCTTGAAAATAAATATTAGAAGTAGGCTTGGTAGGAATTTCTGATTTTTTATTAGTGCAACTTATAAGTAATATTGATAAAATAACAAAAAACCCCAAGAAAAATGGTACATTTCGTCTTTTCATAATTACCTCCAAAATTTAAAAAGCATAGACCTTGTCGTAGGATAGTTTATGTAAAACATACTAAGTTTATAAGTGAATTAAAGATTTTGATAATTGACAATAAAGAACGAGTATTATATATTAACATTGTAGATTTCATTAGAATCAAGGAAAGAGGTGCTTTTGTGAGCGGGGTAGTATCTAAATAGATTAATTTTATATTTCTAAATAAATTTTTAAATGATGGTATGGTATACCTTTATTTGCTATGGATTTATTTAGAGAATCTATGAAGATACAGAGCCATAAGTACTCATTTAATATGATAGGAAAAGTCTATCATTTAATAAGTTTGCGTATTTTTAGCTATGGTGTATCCATAGCTTTTTTTATTTAATAATAGAGGGTTATGATAACTTTCTGAATTTACTAATGAAATCTTTTTTTGTTGTGTCTTCATAGAATGATATATTCTATGTAAGGAGAGAGATGAATGAATAATAATACATTAGAAAAACTTCAATTTGAGGAATTAAAAGAAATTGTAAAATCCTACTGCGTTAGTGGACTTGGGAAAAAACTAATTGATAAGCTTATGCCTAGCACGAATATAAAGGTAGTTGAAAAAAGGTTAAGTGAAACAAGCGAAGGCAGAGAATTATTAGGTTCAAGTAATTATGTACCTTTAGATGGTATATTCAATATAGATAATTTAATAACAGCCATTGAAAAAGGAGCTGTATTAGAGCCAGAGGACTTAGGGGTTTTTTGTAATTTCTTAAGAGGATGCAGAAAAATAAAAGAATATATGAGGGGTAAAGAATTTTATGCCCCTACATTAAGTTCTTATGGAGATAATATTACTGAATTAAGATATATAGAAGAAGAAATAGAATATTCAATTAAAGGAAATAGAGTAGATTCGAATGCAACTAAAGAGCTGAAAAAAATAAGGAAGTCTATTGATATTATTGAAGGAAGAATACAAGAAACTCTAAATAAGTTTTTAAAAAATAGTGCTTATAAGAATTATATACAAGACTTCTTTATAAGCAAAAGGAATGATAGGTTTACTATACCTATAAAGGCAGCATATAAAAACCATGTAGATGGGACTATAATAGAAGTTTCATCAAAAGGATCAACAGTATTTATAGAGCCTAGTTCTGTTTCTAAAAATACATCTGAATTAATGGAATTAAAGGCTCAAGAATCCATAGAGGAATATAAGATTTTGGCAGCTATAACTGAAATGATATTTGAAAGTTTAAAACAAATTAAAATAAATATTGAGGTTATTTCTGAATATGACATGATATTTGCGAAAGCAAAGTATAGTAGAGCAATATGTGGCATAAAACCAAAACTAAATGATTATGGATTTATAAATATTATTAAAGGTAAACATCCATTACTTGAGGGAAGGGTAGTACCACTTGATATAAGTGTTGGTAAAGATTATAGAACACTTATTATTACAGGTCCAAATGCTGGAGGCAAGACAGTAGTTCTAAAAAACTTAGGGTTATTAACTCTTGCAACTCAAGCTGGATTTCATATTCCGGCTGAAGAAGGAACAGAAATAGCAGTGTTTGAAAAAATCTTTGTTGATATTGGTGATAATCAAAGTATAGAGAACTCACTAAGTACCTTCTCTTCTCATATTAAGAATCTAGCGTCTATGATAAATGGTTGTAATAGATCTACGTTGATAATTTGCGATGAGATAGGGAGTGGAACAGAGCCAAATGAAGGAGCAGCAATAGCCATTTCTGTTTTAGAAGAGTTTTACCATAGCGGATGTATAACACTAGCAACTACTCACTATGGAGAAATAAAAAATTTCTCTCAGGGACATCAAGATTTTGAAAATGCAGCTATGCAATTTGAAAATGAAACCTTAGAACCTTTATATAAGCTAGTTATAGGTAAATCAGGTGATAGCAATGCATTCTGGATATCTAGAAAGATGGGAATAAGTGATTCTGTAATTGAAAGAGCACAAAGCTATATAGAAAATAAGAATTATAACTATAGCTTAGTGAGAGATAGCAAAGTTAAGAAGTACACTATGGTTGAAGGACCATCAGAGATTAAGCAGGAAACTTATGAAGTAGGGGATAAGGTTTTACTTCTTGAAAAAAATGATTATGGAATAGTATATAAGACGGCAGACAAACTTAATAACTTAGTAGTTCTATACAAAGGTAGCTTTATTGAGGTAAATGATAAAAGAATAAAACTAGAACTTAAAGCTAAGGAGCTGTACCCAGAAGATTACGATATGGATAGTTTATTTAGGAGCTATAAAGAGAGAAAGTTAGAAAGGGATATAGAAAGAGGTTCCAAGAAAGCATTAAAGAAAATACAAAAAGAAATTAGAAAAAATAAATAAAAATTAATAGCCATTGCAGTATAATTATATGTAATGGCTATTATATTGAGAAAGTTTCAGGAGGTAAAGATGGATATAAAAATAAATAAAGAGTTTCTATTAAAAACTGCAAAAGAAATATTAGAATTTGATAGTCCTAGTGGTTTTTGCTTTGAAATTATGAAGAAAATAGAAGAATATGCGAAAGAATTCAATTATTCTTTTGAGACTACAAATAAAGGATGTGGGATAATCACTATTCCAGGTAAATCTAGTGAAAAAGTAGTGGGATTATCAGCACATGTAGATACATTAGGTGCGATGGTTAGGTCTATTACATCGAATGGGACACTTAAATTTACTTTAGTTGGTGGACCTATAGTTCCAACACTTGATAGTGAGTATTGTAAAGTTAGGACTAGAGAAGGAAAGATCTATACGGGGACATTTTTAAGTACTAGTCCAGCAGCACATGTTTATAAGGATAGTTCAACTAAGAAACGTGATGATGAAAACATGGAAATAAGATTAGATGAAATGGTAACCAATAAAGAGGATGTTCAGAAATTAGGCATATGTGCTGGGGACTTTGTTTTTATAGATCCTAAAACAACAATAACTAATAGTGGATTTGTAAAATCAAGATTTATTGATGATAAAGGTAGCGTTTCCTGTTTAATAGGATTGTTGGAGTTTTTTAGTAGGGAAAAGATTATTCCAACATATACAACAAAAATGTTTATTTCAACATATGAAGAGGTAGGGCATGGATCATCCTATATACCTAGTGATATAACTGAAATGATAGCTGTTGATATGGGGTGTATAGGAGAAGATTTAAGTTGTACTGAATATCAGGTATCAATATGCGCTAAGGACTCAGGTGGACCATATGATTATAATATGGTAACAGACTTAATAAATTTAGCGAAAACTAATAAAGTAGAGTATGCGGTAGACATTTATCCAATGTATGGATCAGATGTTGGAGCTGCGCTTAAAGGTGGGAACGACATAAGAGGAGCACTTATAGGACCGGGAGTACACGCATCTCACGGAATGGAGAGAACTCACTATGATGCTTTTGAAAATACAATAAAATTGTTATACTTGTACTTAACAAAATAAAAGAAAATAGATTTAAAGATATAAAAAAAGGTAACTAAGGGATTAACACTTATATAAATATGTATATAAGAAATTAATCTTTTTGGTTACCTTAAATTAATTAACTAAGAAAAGTTAGATGATAACAAATCTTCTGCGTTTGATTCGGATATGCCTTTGATTATGGATATTTCACTAATCAATATTTTCTTTGCAGTGAGGAGAAGTTGTTTTTCGCTACTGTTTAATGGTTTATTTTCTCCTAGCAGCATTAAGTCATGGACAACTTCAGATCCCTCCATTATTTTCCCTGTTTTAACCTTGGCCATATTAATGTGATATCTTTCTCTATAGCTAAGTTCCTGACTAGTAAATAACTTTTTTGTTTTAAAGTTAATTAAGACATCTTTTAGCATATTTTCATCACTAACAAGTCGTATACCGGTATTTGGAGCTTTGCTTAATGGCACCATTACCTGCATTTTATTACTAAGTATGTTTATTATGAAATACTTCTCTGGGGTACCAAAAACTTCTTTATCTTCTATGCCTTGAATTATACCAGCCCCCTGCATTGGGTAGATAACTCTATCACCGATTTGAAACATATAATTCACCTCCAATATAACCAATTAATATATTAATTATATCACTTTAATATGTTTCAAGCAAATATATAATAATATCATGGCATGGTAATGCTTGTCAACGTATTATTATAAAAAATTAATTAGATAATAAAAATTACTTAAAATGCTTCTAGCCTTTGAATAAGCATCTTAAGTAATTTGTTTAGTGTAAGTTAAATTATAAAAGAGAAGTTATATATGGCTCAATATCAGAAGGTTCGATAGTAGATTCAAAGCGGTTAACAACTTCACCGTCCTTATTAACTAAAAATTTTGTGAAATTCCACTTTATTGAGTCTCCCAAAAGTGTTTCAGGATATTTTTCTGAAAGAAATGCTTTTAGAAATTTTCCTGTAGTAGTACTATCATCAATTCCTTTAAAGGGAGCTTCTGACTTAAGGAACTTAAATAAATCATGAGCATTCTCACCGTTAACATCTATTTTTTCGAATATTGGGAAAGTAACACCATAATTGATTTCACAGAAGTTTTTGATATCTTCACTAGTTCCAGGCTCTTGGTTAGCAAACTGATCGCAAGGGAATCCAAGAATCTCAAATCTCTCATTTCCTAGTTTTTTATATAAAACTTCTAAGTCCTTATATTGAGGAGTAAAACCACATTTGCTTGCAGTGTTTACAATAAGTAAAACCTTTCCTTCATATTTTCTTAGAGAAACATCTTCTCCATTTATATTCTTTGCTGAAAAATCATAAATTGACATAATATTAAACCTCCATTAATTTTATAATATCTTTTTCTATTTTTGATGGTGAAGTAGTTGGTGCAAATCTATCTACTACATTACCATTTTTATCTATAAGAAATTTTGTGAAATTCCATTTGATTTCGCCCCCTAGTATACCAGGCTTTTCAGTAGTTAAATATTTAAATACTTCATGAGCTGTTGGGCCTTTCACATCTACTTTTTCAAATAATGGAAAAGTTACTCCATAATTAATTTCACAAAAATTTTTAATATCATCACTAGTTCCTGGTTCTTGTTTTGCAAATTGATTACAAGGGAATCCAAGAACTTCAAATTTGTCATTACCTAATTTTTTATATATGGCTTCTAGGTCCTTATACTGAGGAGTAAAACCACATTTACTTGCAGTGTTTACTATAAGAAGAACCTTTCCTTTGTATTCACTTAAGGAAGTCTCCTTACCAGTTATTGATTTGGCTGAAAAATCATAAATTGACATATTAAATCCTCCTATTAATTGTGTTATTGAATATATTATAGCACAAATTAAATTGCGTGCAATTAAATTTTATAAAATAATACTTTGTGAAATTATATTTTTAATTTATAATAAGATATGAAGTATTATAAATTAGAAATACAGGAGATGTATAAGATGAATTTTGAAGATGGATTAAAGCTAGAAAACCAACTATGTTTTTCAATATATGCAACATCAAGAGCTATAACAAAAATATATAGACCTTTTTTAGATAAGTTAGGAATAACTTATCCTCAATATTTAGTAATGCTAGTACTATGGGAGAAGGAAAATATAACTCTTAAGGAGTTGAGTAACAGATTATATCTAGATTCAGGAACTCTGACACCATTACTTAAAAGATTAGAGGCAATGGAGCTGTTAAAAAGGCAGCGTTCAAGTGAAGATGAAAGAATACTTTGCGTGAACATTACTGAAAAGGGAAAAGAGCTTAAAGAACAAGCACTAACAATACCAGAATGTATTTTAAAATCTATTAATATGGATATAGAACAGTTGATTAAGTTTAAAAATGATACAGATATACTGCTAGATAGTATTAAAAATTTATAATAATAGAAATACAATCCTCCTTAAATTCATTTTGTTAAATATATAATTTAATATGATTTAACAAAATATTAAATAAAGATTAAAAATATATAGTTAAATATATAACAATCAAGTATAATGTTAATTGGATTTTACTGAAAGATATAGGGGGATAAACTAATGAGGAAAAAAATTAGTCTAAGAGGAATACGTGCAAAATTAGTTACAGGTTTTTTATCTATTTGCATAATACCATTATTGGTATTAGGTGTTTCCTCGTATTTACAATCAAAATCAACATTAACTAAAAAGTTTGAAGTAACAAGCGGACAAACTGTATCAGAAATTAATAAGGCTGTAGATACATATTTAAATTCAAAGGTTACTATGGTAAATATGGCTTCAGGAAATGACAGCTTTGTAGCGTTTGATGGAAGTCAAGAGAAAACTACACTGGTATATAGGTACTTGCAAGATATTCAGGTAAGCAGTAAAGATATAATTTCAGCAAGTATGGGAACAGAAGATGGTAAGTATTTCAGATATCCAGAAGCACAAATGGAAGCTGGGTATGATCCAAGAACGAGAGATTGGTATAAACTTGCGTTAGATAATGAAGGAAAAGCAGTAATTACGAAAGCAACTAAAAATGCTGCAACAGGTCAAATTATGACCAGTGTTGCAAAAGCTGTAATTAACAATGGAAAAGTTATAGGCGTTGTTGTAGTAAATATAGATTTAAATGCTATGGCAGATAAGTTTAAGGACTCAAAGATTGGAGACAGTGGATATGTATATATTTCTGATTCAGAAGGTGTAATTTTATCCCATCCAAATAGCAAAATAATTGGAACACCAGAAGCTACAAAACTTAGCATCTGGAATGATATAAAGAATGGTAAAAGTGGCCTTATAAGATATACATATAATGGTGCTGATAAATACTCAAGCTATATTACTAATGAAACTAGTGGATGGAAGATAGTTGCTGCCATGGGTATTACAGAAGTAGATAATGATGTTAATGCAATAAGAAATATAATGCTTATAGTAATAGCAGCAGTTATAGTAATAGCTATATTTGTATCACTTTATTTAAGTAGTGGAATGGCTAAGAATGCAAAACAGTTAAGTAAAGCATTTAATGATGCAGCAAATGGAGATTTATCTGCAAAAGTAGACATTAAGTCTAAAGATGAATTTGGAGATTTGGGAAAAGACTTTAATAGTATGTTGGCAAACATAGCAAAATTAATGAAGGATGTTAAGATGTCATCAGAAACCGTTGCAGAAAACTCACAAATACTTTCTACAATGGCTGGAGAGACTACTGTATCTATAACTCAAGTATCAAAAGCTATTGAAGAAATTTCTTTAGGAGCAACTCAACAAGCACAAAGTTCACAAGATGCAGCAATGGATATTAGTAATTTAGCCATAGGAATTGATGAAATATCAGCTACAACAAAAGATGTAGAAAATCTATCTCGTAATGCATTGGAACTAGGTAACAAAGGATTAGATATGGTTAATGATTTATCTACTAAATCAAGTAAAACTAAGAGTTCTTCAATAGAAGTAAGTGAAATTGTTATGGAAATGAGTAAAAATACTGAAGAGATAAATATGATTTCAGATGCTATCGTAGATATAACGGATCAAACTAATTTATTAGCACTTAATGCTAGCATAGAAGCAGCAAGAGCAGGGGAAGCTGGTAAAGGATTTGCTGTTGTAGCAGAAGAAATAAGACAGTTAGCTGAGCAATCAAGGAATTCTACTGAAGAGATTAGAAAGATTATTGAATCAGTTAAGAGTATGTCAAAATCAGCAGTCAAAGCAATTGAAAGCTCTAATGCTATTGTAAATGAACAAGAAGGTGCAGTGGTTGAAACAGAGAAGATATTTAATGAAATATTAAAATCTATTAATGGATTAACTGATGGAATAAAGACAATCATTAGCTCTACATCAGTAATTGCAGCCAAGAAAAATAATGTAATTATGCAGATTGATAATATTTCAGCAGTATCTCAAGAGACAGCTTCTGGATCAGAAGAAGTTTCAGCTTCAGCTGAGGAGATAAATGCCACAATGGAAGAAGTAGCAAGATTTACAGAGGAGCTTCAAGATTTATCAACTCTTCTTAAAGCTGGAGTTAGTAAGTTTAAAATTGAATAGTTCTACCTTTATTATATTAACAATTTGACAATAAGAAACAAAGCATAAATTCATAGGATTTGTGCTTTGTTTTTTTATTAATCCAATATAGTTTAAGTAAGCAATCTAATATAATTTGATATAACATGCCATCTGTAAAACAATTACATAATGTGTAATTTGGGGAATGCAGAAGAATAATAGAAATTCATATAAGGTTTTAGTCTGCTCGAGGCGATAATTAATTGAATTTAAACGAAGGATAAGAGGGGGATTAACTAATGAAACAAAATATTATACTAAGAGGAATACGTGTAAAATTAGTTGCAGGTTTTTTATCTATATGCATTATTTCTTTAATAGTATTGGGAACGTTTGCATATTTTCAATCAAAGACAACTTTAACAAAAAAGTTTGAAGCTACAAGCAGTCAAACTATATCAGAAATTAATAAGGCTGTAGATAATTATTTAAATGCAAAAGTAGTCTTAGTAAATATGGCTTCTAGTGAGGATAGTCTTGCAACTTTTGATGGAACGCAAGAAAAAAGTGCTATATTATATGAGCACTTGAAAGGAATGCAAGGAAGTAGTAAAGATATAATTGCAGCATATATGGGAACTGAACAAGGAGGATTTTACAGATATCCAGAAGCTAAAATGGCTGAGGGATATGATCCAAGAGTAAGGGATTGGTATAAGCTTGCGTTAGATAATGAAGGAAAAGCAGTAATTACAAAAGCATATAAAAGTGCAGCAACAGGCCAATTTTTAGTAAGTGTTGCTAAGGCAGTGATTAGTAACGGAAAAGTAATAGGTGTAGTATCAGTTGATGTGGATTTAAGTGTTTTAGCTAACACTTTTAAAGATTCAAAAATTGGAGATAGTGGATATGCCTATATAGCAGACAGCGATGGGGTAATTATATCTCATCCTAATGATAAACTTATTGGAACACCAGAAGCTTCAAAGCTTAGTATATGGAATGATATAAAGAATGGTAAAAATGGTTTTATAAAATATAATTATAATGGAGCTGATAAGTTTTCAAGTTACATAACTAATGAAACTAGTGGATGGAAAATAGTTGCTGCCATGAGTATTACAGAAGTAGATAATGATGTTAATGCAATAAGAAATATAATGCTTATAGTAATTGTAGCTGTTATAGTAATATCTATATTTGTATCACTTTATTTAAGTGGTGGAATGGCTAAGAATGCAAAACAGTTAAGTAAAGCATTTAATGATGCGGCAAATGGAGACTTATCTGCAAAAGTAGATATCAAGTCTAAAGATGAATTTGGAGACTTAGGTAAAGATTTTAACAGTATGATTAGTAATATTGCGAGTTTAATGAGTGATGTTAAAATATCATCTGAAACTGTAGCAGAAAACTCACAAACACTTTCTACAATGGCTGGAGAGACTACTGTATCTATAACTCAAGTATCTAAAGCTATTGAAGAAATTGCTTTAGGAGCAACACAACAAGCACAAAGTTCGCAAGATGCAGCTAGTGATATTAGTGAATTAGCTACAGGAATTGATGAAATATCAGCTACAACAAAAGATGTAGAAAATCTATCTCGTAATGCATTAGAACTAGGTAATAAAGGAATAGACATGGTTATTGATTTAGCAGTAAAATCAAGTAAAACTAAGAGCTCTTCTATAGAAGTAAGTGAAATTGTTATGGAAATGAGTAAAAATACTGAAGAGATAAATATGATTTCAGATGCTATCGTAGATATAACGGATCAAACTAATTTATTAGCACTTAATGCTAGTATAGAAGCGGCAAGAGCAGGAGAAGCTGGTAAAGGATTTGCTGTTGTAGCAGAAGAAATAAGACAGTTAGCTGAGCAATCAAGGAACTCTACTGAAGAAATTAAAAAAATTATTGAGTCAGTTAAGAATATGTCAAAATCAGCAGTTAAAGCAATTGAAAGCTCTAATGCTATTGTAATTGAGCAAGAAGCTGCAGTGGTTGAAACAGAGAAGATATTTAATGAAATATTAAAATCTATTAATGGATTAACTGATGGAATAAAGACAATTATTAGTTCTACTTCAGTAATTGCAGCTAAGAAAAATAATGTAATTATGCAGATTGATAATATTTCAGCAGTATCTCAAGAGACAGCTTCTGGATCAGAAGAAGTTTCAGCTTCAGCTGAGGAGATAAATGCCACAATGGAAGAAGTTGCAAGATTTACAGAGGAACTTCAAGACTTAGCTAAACTTCTTAATGAAGGTGTTAGCAAGTTTAAAATTGGTTAATATCTTTAGTTGAAGAAAATATAATACTATGCTATTATGAAGGAGACAATTTAATAATAAAAAACACAGGGGTGTTGGGATTTGACCGACTGAGAAAAAGAACTTATTCTTTTAACCCTATGAACCTGAACTGGGTTATTCCAGCGTAGGAAGTTGTTTTCTTTATTTTATAGAAGGTAATTTTAAGCACAAATCCTATGGATTTGTGCTTTTTTTATTAAAGTGACACACAAAGGAGGAATATGATGAAAACTAAAAAATTAACTATAGCGTCTTTATTTATAGCAATTGGAGTAGTAACAGGGAATTTGATTTATATACCAATAGGAGCATCAAAATGTTTTCCTATGCAAGGCACAATTAATGTCTTATCAGGAATATTGTTAGGTCCTGGATATGGAGTTGCAGTAGCTTTTTGCATTTCATTATTAAGAAATATTCTTGGAACAGGAACTCTTTTGGCTTTTCCTGGAAGCATGATAGGGGCATTCTTGGCAGGTTACCTATATCTTAAAACTAAAAAAAGTTTTCTTGCAGTTTTAGGTGAGGTATTTGGCACAGGAATCTTAGGAGCATTACTATCTTTTCCTATAGCTAAGCTAATAATGGGAAAAGAAGTAGGTGCACTGTTTTATATAGTTCCATTTTTAATAAGTACTGTAGGTGGTAGTCTAATAGCATACTTATTAGTTAGAGTTTTAAACTCTACAAAGCTAATATCATTAAATAATAAAGATTTATAAATAAATATAAGTGGAAACAAGTGTATATTAAATTTTAAGTAAACATAAGGAGGTTTTTATGAAAAAGGTATTAACTATAGCAGGATCAGATAGCTGCGGAGGAGCAGGAATACAAGCAGATCTTAAAACTTTTAGTGCTAATGGAGTATATGGTATGAGTGTTATAACGGCAGTAACTGCGCAAAACACTCAAGGAGTTTTTGATGTACAAGATTTAGATGCAAAAATAATCAAAGGGCAAATAGATGCAATCTTTACAGATATAGAGGTAGATGCAGTCAAGATAGGGATGGTTTCGCAAATATCAACCATAAAAGCGATAGCAGAAAAATTGAAGTTATATAAGCCTAAGAATTTAGTATTGGATCCAGTAATGATATCTAAAAGCGGATATTCTTTATTGAAACCTGAATCAGAAAGTGCATTAATAGATGAATTAATACCATTAGCTTATATAATTACGCCTAATGTTCCTGAAGCTGAGGAGATTTTAAAAGCAGTAAATTCAGATATAGTTGCAATAGAAACAGTAGAGGATATGGAAGCAGCAGCAAAAGAGATATATAAGCTTGGATGTAAAAATGTTTTGTTAAAAGGTGGTCATATTAAAGGAGAAGCTATTGATGTATTATATGATGGAAAGGAAATTATACATTTCCAATCTGAAAGAATTAATACAAAGAATACTCATGGTACAGGATGTACCTTATCTTCAGCAATTGCATCTAATTTAGCTCTTGGATTTGATATTAAAGAAGCTGTTAATAAAGCTAAAAAATATATAACTGTAGCAATAGAACATTCACTAGATATAGGAAAAGGTGTTGGACCTACACATCATTTCTATGAACTTTATAAAAAAGGAGGATTACTAAATGAAGATTAATGAAGAAGTAGCTGGATTATTAGAGAAAGTAAGAGAAAAGGGACCACTAGTGCATCACTTAACAAATTATGTAACAGTAAATGACTGTGCAAATATAACTTTAGCAATAGGAGCATCTCCTGTTATGGCTGATGACATAAATGAAGTTAAGGATATGGTGTCATTGGCATCTGCATTAGTGATAAATATTGGTACACTTAATAGTAGAACGGTAGAGGCGATGCTTGAAGCAGGCATAAAAGCAAATGAACTAGGAATTCCTGTAGTATTAGATCCTGTAGGAGCGGGTGCTACACCTTATAGAACAGAGGTAGCAAAAAGAATTCTAGAAAATATAAAGTTGTCTGTGGTAAGAGGAAATATCTCTGAGATTAAAGTTTTATATGGTATAGATACAATAACAAAGGGTGTAGATGCGGCAGAAAGCATTGCTGCAGATAGTGATAAACTTGCTGAAGAAAAAGAATTTGCTAAAGCTGTTGCTAAAAAACTAAACACAGTTATAGCTATAACCGGAGCTGTAGATATAATAACGGATGGAGAAAAGCTATATACCATTGAAAATGGACATAAGATAATGTCGAAGGTTACAGGTACTGGTTGTATGTGTACTTCACTTATTGGTTCATATCTAGGTGCAGGAGAAGATCATTTATTATCTGCTTTATCAGGGGTAGTATCCATGGGGATAGCAGGAGAGAAAGCAAATGAGAAGGTTGAAGCAGAGGATTTAGGAACAGGTAGTTTAAAGGTTTATATACTTGATGAGATATATAAACTAAATGAAGAAACTTTATTAAGTAGAGGTAAAATATATGAGTAAAGAAGTAGATTATACTCTTTATCTTGTTACAGATAGAGATATGTTAAAGAATCGAAATATTGTAGAAGCAGTAGAGGAAGCTATTTTAGGTGGGGTTACACTGGTACAAGTAAGAGAAAAAGACATAAGTACTTCTGAGTTTTATAAAGTAGCTAGTGAGATCAAAGAAATAACCAGTAGAAATAATGTGCCAATTATAATAAATGATAGAATAGATATTGCACTTGCAATAGATGCAGACGGGGTGCATGTAGGGCAAAGTGATATGCCAGCCAGTATAGCAAGAAATTTAATAGGCCCAGATAAGATACTTGGAGTTTCAACTGCTACAATTGATGAAGCTATAAAAGCTGAAAAAGAAGGTGCTGATTACCTAGGAGTTGGTGCAGTTTTTTCTACAACTACAAAGGATGATGCTAGAAATGTATCGTTAGAATTGCTTAAGGAGATTAAGGAAACTGTTAATATTCCTATAGTAGCTATAGGGGGAATTAATTCAAAGAATGTTGATAAGCTAAAAGAAAGTAACGTTGACGGGGTTGCAGTTATTTCTGACATTTTGGCAAAAGAGGATATAAAGCAAGCAGCTAGGGATATTAAAGAGAAATTTTAAGAAATTATGAACATTTTGTTGAAGAAGAGGATAAATTGCCTCTTCTTTTTTATTCTGTTTATTATTATGAGTTTAGAAAATTAGTGAGTAATTATATTAGAAAATATCATTAAAGTATGTTGAAATAAGAAACAAACTTACTTTTGAGAGAAAGTTTGTGAATAATATAACAAATGTAAAAAATGAAAAAAGTTTACAATACAAATAAAAATATAAAAAAACAAAAGTTTACAAAAAATTAACTTTTTAATAATAAGAAAATATTAATTCTAGCAAGTGGCGATTTTATTGAGTTCTCTAATATTTATATATAATTGTAATTATTTGAAAATTAAGAAAATATATTTTTAAAGTTAAATATGAGTAAAAGTACCTATTGAATTTTAAAAATAGAGGTATAAAATATATGAAGAATAGTTAGTAAAAAATAGAAATAATACGGACATAAATACGATTAATAAACTCAAAATATTGATAATTATTTATCCAACTTAACGAGTTTAATATAAATTTTATATTAAATATATTAATTGCTTTCATGAGAGGGATGAGAGATGAGTAAGGAGCAACAAGGAATAGTAATTGACACTAAAGAAAATACTGCAAAGGTTAAAGTAGCAAGACATGGGGACTGTGAAAACTGTGGAGCATGCCCAGGAGACTTAGCATTGGTGCTTGAAGTGATTAATACTCTTGGAGCCAAAAAAGGAGACAAGGTTATATTCGAGTTAAGGGAAGAGGGGATGGTAAAGGCAACCTTTATTGTATACGCATTACCTTTAATATTGGGGACATTAGGAGCAGTAATTGGGTGGTTAATATCAAAAGGAATAAATTTAGACAATAGCTATTTACAAGTAATCGGGGGGATTCTGGGGTTTGTTATATCAATAGGTCTTATCATACGAGCTGAAAAGGATTCCAAGAAAGATTTAAAGAAGGTTTCTAGAATTATAAAAATATTAGAGAAATAGTAGTTGACTTATGAATGCAAATCTTTTTAAACTACTGACTAGAATTGAGGTGTTTAGATGTTAAAACTATTTAAAGGAGGAATTCATCCTAAGGATAATAAGATTTATTCACAGGATAAGTCAATAGAAAAAGCGCCAATACCTAATAAAGTAGTAATACCTGTGAGGCAGCATATTGGTGCACCTTGTTCAGTTATGGTGGAACGTGGAGAGGAAGTTAAAAAGGGGCAAGTTATAGCTTATAGTGAAGCATTTGTTTCGAGTCCTATTCATTCCACTGTCTCAGGAAGAGTTATTGAAATTGCAGATTATCCTCATGGAGTTTTTGGAAAGTGTTTATCAATAGTAATTGAAAGCGACGGAAAGGATGAATGGGCTGAGGGTATTCCTATTAAGAGAGATTGGGAAAGTTTAGATGTAGAAGAAATAAAAAGTATTATAAGAGGAGCAGGAATAGTTGGAATGGGGGGAGCTACCTTCCCAACACATGTTAAGTTATCACCTCCTAAGGATAAAGTTGTTGATACACTAATCTTAAATGGAGCAGAATGTGAACCTTATCTTACAGCAGATTATAGAATGATGATTGAGTATCCAGAAGATATATTAATAGGTACTAGGATAACTATGAAGGTTTTAAATGTCTCAAAGGCTTTTGTTGCTATAGAGGATAATAAACCAGAAGCAATAAGAGTTATGAAGGATATTTTTAAAGGAACTGAAGTTAAAGTAATAGCATTGCCAACAAGGTATCCTCAAGGAGGAGAGAAGATGCTAATTAAGGCAGTAACGGGCCTTGAAGTGCCATCAGGAGGATTGCCAGCAGATGTTGGAGTAGTAGTGCAAAATACTGGTACGATAAAAGCGATAAGTGATGCAGTTGTACAAGGTATACCTTTAATTGAAAGAGTAACTACTATTACTGGAGGAGCTATAGAAGAACCTAAAAATTTATTATTAAGAATAGGAACAACCTTCCAGGAAGCTATTGATATCTGTGGAGGGTTAAGAGAGGTTCCAGAGAAAATAATTATGGGTGGACCAATGATGGGGATGGCACAATACTCAACAAATATACCAATAATAAAAGGGACCTCAGGAATACTTGCACTTACAAAATCTGAAATAAATATGAATAGTGAATCTAATTGCATAAGATGTGGTAGTTGCATTGAAGCATGCCCTATGGGGTTAAATCCAAGTATGTTAAGTATTTTGGGAGAACGAAAGTTTTATGAAGAAGCAAAAAGTGATTATAACCTATTGGATTGTATAGAGTGTGGATGCTGTACTTACGTTTGTCCAGCAAAACGAAACATAGTTCAATACATTAAATTTAGTAAGTCACAAAATGCATTAAAAGCAGCAAAATAGATGGAGGAAGTTTTATGGAAAGTAGTATAGAATCTAACAAAAATTTGTTAAGGGTTTCTGCATCTCCACATATACGTTCTGAGCAGTCTATAAGTAAAATAATGTGGAGAGTTAATTTAGCTCTGCTTCCTGCGGGTATTTTTAGTGTATATCACTTTGGAATTAAAGCTTTAATAACTTTATTAACAGGAAGTATTTCTGCAGTATTAGTAGAATATTTAGTAGAAAAATTTATGAAAAAACCAATCACAATTAGTGATGGAAGTGCATTTTTAACAGGGTTGTTATTGGCGATGTGTATACCACCAGATATGCCAATATATATGACTGCAGTAGGGTCTTTTATAGCAATAGCAATTGCTAAACATTCCATGGGAGGATTAGGATATAACATCTTTAATCCAGCACATATTGGGAGAGCGGCACTTATGGTTTCATGGCCAGTGTTTATGACTACTTGGAGAAGTATGAACTCAGCTGTGGATGGAGTTACTACAGCAACCCCTTTAAACATTTTAAAGCAACAAGGGTATGATAAACTTGTAGCTACCTTTGGTAGTAAAACTGAAATGTACAAGGAGATGTTTTTAGGTAATAGGAATGGTAGTATAGGTGAAACCTGTGCTGTTTTATTAATTTTAGGTGGAATTTATTTAATATATAAAGGATATATCAATTGGTTTGTACCTGTACTAATGATAGGCACAGTGGCAGCAATAACATGGATATTTGGGCCAAATGGCATGTTTACAGGAGATCCATTATTCCACATACTAGCAGGGGGATTAATAATAGGGGCTTTCTTTATGGCGACAGATATGGTTACGATACCCATTACTATAAAAGGTCAGGTGATTTTTGCTATTGGAGCAGGTTTCTTAACTGCCCTCATAAGATTAAAGGGGGGGTATCCTGAAGGGGTTTGCTATGCAATTTTGCTAATGAATAGTATCACTCCATTAATAGACAGATTTACTCAACCTAAAAAGTTTGGGGTAAGGGGGTAATGGATATGAAGGAAGAACATAAAGAGAAAGAGTATAGTATTTTTCAAATTGCCTTTAATCTTGCCATAGCCTGTTTTATTTCAGGAACAATTATTGCATTAACTTATTATAAAACTGCAGCAACAGCGGTGCAGAAAAGTGAAGAACTTCTTAATCAATCGATGAAATCTTTGGTTACTGATGCTGAAAGCTTTAAGGCTATAGATGGAAAGACAGGTTGGTATAGTGCAGTAAAAGGAGGAGAGATTATAGCTTATGTAGTTCCAACAGAAACAAAGGGATACGGTGGAACAATAAAATTGCTTACAGCTATAACTCCAGAAGGGAAAATAATAGATTATAACATAATATCCCATAACGAAACTCCGGGGTTAGGGGATAATGCTTCCAAGGATAAATTCAGGAAGCAATTTAATGGTAAAGATATAAATGGTTTATCTGTTGTAAAGGATCCATCAGACAAGGAACATATCCAGGCTATGACAGGTGCGACAATATCATCAAAAGCTGTTACTAAAGGTGTAAAAGAGGCAGCGGAACTAGTAACTGAATATAAGGAGGGAAAGTAACATGAGAGAACTTTGGAAGATTTTTTATAAAGGACTCTTTGATGAAAATCCAATTTTTAGGTTGGCATTAAGCTTATGCCCAGCCTTAGCGGTTACAACTACTGCATCAAATGCACTTACTATGGGACTTTGCGTAATGTTTGTAATAACAGCGAATAATACAGTAGTTTCATTAACTAGAAAGTTAGTTAATCCAAAGGTTAGAGTACCAATATATATTACCTCAATTGCTACAATAGTTACTTTGGTTCAGTTAATTTTACAGGCATATTTTCCGGTTTTATATAAAAACCTTGGAATATATCTAGCTCTTGTAGTAGTTTTTGCAATAATACTAGCACGAGCAGAAGTATTTGCATCTAAAAATCCTATTTTCCCATCGTTCCTAGATGGATTAGGAATGGGTTGTGGATTTACACTAGCTATGTTGTTAATTGGAGTAATTAGAGAATTCTTTGGAATGGGAACAATATTTGGAGTAACAATATTAGGAAGTTGGTATAATCCTGCACTAATATTTATTCTACCACCAGGAGCTTTTATGGTTATTGGGTATTTAATAGGTGGAATGAAGTTACTAGATAAAAGAAAAGCAGCAATAGCAAGAAAAGGAAGTGAAGCAAGGTGAAGGATTACTTTATATTATTTATGAGTGCTGTATTGGTTAATAACTTTGTGTTAACTAGATTTTTAGGATTATGTATATTTTTTGGAGTATCAAAGAATTTAGATGCATCAATTGGCATGGGTATGGCAGTAACATCAGTAATAACCTTGAGTTCTATATTATCTTGGGTTGTATATCATTTTGTATTAGCTCCTTTTCACGTAACATTTTTAACTACACTGATATTTGTTTTATTGATTGCCAGCTTTGTACAATTACTAGAAATGATTATTAAAAAGTATCTGCCCACATTATATGGAATGTGGGGAATATACCTACTATTAATAGCAACTAACTGCGTTGTGCTAGGAGTACCTTTATTAAATGTTGAATCAAATTATACATTCTTAAAGAGTATAGTTTTTGCAGTGGGTTCGGGAATGGGTTTTGCGCTGGCAATTACATTAATGGCTAGTTTAAGAGAAAAACTGAGGTATGCAGATGTTCCGGAATCGTTGCAAGGAACTGGTGTGGCATTTATTGTAGCAGGTATGTTAGCATTAGCTTTTCTAGGTTTCTCAGGCATGATATCAATTTAAGGAGGGAGTATTATGTTGAGTACAGCAATTGCCGTTATAGTTGTTATGGCTGTGGTAGGGATTATTTTTGGATTAATACTAGCTATAGCCAATAAAAAATTTGCAGTGGAAGTTAATCCACTAATTGAAATGGTTGATGAAATATTACCAAAAGGACAATGCGGAAGCTGTGGATATGCAGGGTGTAAAGCTTATGCTGAAGCTGTAGTTTTAGATCCTAATGTTCCAGCAAATTTATGTGTGCCTGGAAAGATAGAAGTAGCTAAAAAGGTAGGAGAACTTACAGGAAAAGTTGCAGAAGAGATTGAACCAATGGTAGCTCATGTAAGGTGTTTAGGTTCAAAGGATAAGACTGTCTTAAATTATAACTATGAAGGAATTGACGATTGCATGGCAGCAAGTTTGCTACTTGGAGGACCAAAAGGATGTCAATATGGATGTCTGGGTTTTGGTACTTGCGTAAAAAATTGCCCCTTTGGAGCTATGACTATGGGGGATAATGGGATACCTGTTGTGGATAGAGAAATATGTACAGGTTGTAAGAAGTGCCAAGAATCCTGTCCTAAAAAGGTAATCGAAATGATTCCTAAGGACTCTATTGTTATGGTAAACTGCAATTCTTTAGAAAAGGGAGCAGTAGCACGAAAGCTTTGTACTGTTTCTTGTTTAGGTTGTGGTATTTGTAGTAGAAGTTGTACTCATGGGGCTATAAAAGTTGAAAATAATCTAGCGATTGTTAATTCAGAAATATGTATAAATGAATGTACAAATGCAGTTTGTACAGAAAAATGCCCAACAAAAGCAATAGAGATTATACTACCTAGATTGAGTGAAGATATCAAAAAAGAAGAATCTGTTGAGCATAAGCCAGCAATTTAGTTAATGAATTTGAACTTAAAAATAGTACTATTAGTTTATATAACTACTAGTACTATTTTTATTTAGGAAATATATATAGTTGTACCTTTTGGAACATTATCATAAATCCATTTAGCATTTAAGAGAGCAAGTCTTACACAACCATCAGAAATACGTTTACCTAATCTTCCGTCACGTATAGTTCCATTGATATTATAGATTATTGAGTGAAATAAGTAATTTCCAACTATTTGAGTGTAGTATCTACATTTATACCCTTTCTCTTCTCCGAAAGATAGGCCTTTAATGCCAACTTTAAAAGTACCTTTAGGAGTAGGGGTTGAAGGTTTACCAATAGAACAACTGTAACTATTTAAGAGCTTCCAATTGTCTTTAGCACCTTGAAAAATATTTGCTTTAAAATTTTTAGTATCTACCCAAATAAGAAATGAGGTTGTGCTTGAGAGGCTATTTACTATATTCTCAGCATTATTTGAGTAGGTGGAATCTTTTCTAAATAGATTAACAGTTTTATCTAATGTAGGATTAAGAAAAGCTATAAGTATTTTTATTGGATAACTAAACGATATTTTCATAGGTCACCTTTATTAAAATCTATATACTATTATGATAGTTTTAGATAAAAATCATGTTCCAACAATAAGCAGTAATAATATTTCCTGTTAAGGGGAATTTATATGTGTAGTGATTATGATTAGTGAGAGTGTGATTCTTATGGATGTTAAAGAATTATTATCTGATGCGGACATTATTATACGAAGTATTGTATCTATAGTAATGTTATTTATTTTTACTAGACTTATGGGTAAAAAACAAATTTCACAACTATCATTTTTTGATTATATTGCAGGAATATCTATAGGATCTATTGCTGGAGAATTTACAATTAATGAAGATATTAGTTATATTCATGGGCTCATAGGAATTGTTGTATATTCAGTTATACCCATAGCAATAGGATACATATCATTAAAAGGAATAAAGCTCAGAAAAATACTAGGTGATTCGCCAACGATTCTTATACAAGATGGCAAATTTATTGAGAAGAATCTTAAAAAGAGCAAGTTTACAATAAATGATGTATTAGAGGAGTGTAGATTAAAAGGGGCATTTAATATATCTGCAGTTGAGTATGCAATACTTGAAACAAGTGGGCAAGTTAGTGTCCTACTTAAACCTCATGAGCAGATGGTAACACGAAAAGATTTGAATATTCAGGCATCCTATGAAGGGATAGTAGCAGATATAATTATTGACGGTAAAATAATTGAGGATCATTTAAAACTTATGAATAGAGATAAAGACTGGCTATTAAAAGAATTAGAAAAAAAGTCTATTAAATCACCTGGAGAAGTATTTTTAGCAACTATGGATTCGAAGGGTGAAGTATATATAGATTTAAAGAATAAAGACCCTAAAGTTTTGGATGTTATAGAGTAATACATATTTTGCTTAGAAGTTATGAAAACTATTTTTGAGGAATAAAAGGTAGTCTTAAAAATAAGGAGGATAAACATAATGAAAAAATTTTTCTCGAAGATTCTATTAGTATTATTTTTGATTCAGGTAATAGCTCCATTAAAAGTATATGGAGTAGATAAGAAAATAGAAAATTCTTATAGTGAAAAGGGATGCATAACCCAAGAAGTTCAAAGAAAGCTATGGGAAGAACATGTTCAGTGGACTAGAAGCTATATAGTTAGTGCATTGGCAAATTTAGATGATAAGGAAATAGTATTACAAAGGTTACTTAAGAATCAGGATGATATAGGGAATTCTATAAAATCCTATTATGGGGAGAAGGCAGGAAATACTTTATCAGAGCTTTTAAAAGAACATATTAGTTTAGCAGGGCAGGTATTAGAAGCTGCTAAGAACGGAAAAAAAGATGATTTAGAAAAATATAATAAACTATGGTACGAAAATGCTGATAAAATTTCAAGTTTTATGAGCAAAGCTAATCCAAACTGGGATGAAAATTTTATAAAAGACATGTTATATAAACATTTGGGGTTTGTCACAGATCAAGTTTTAGCTAGATTAAATAAGGACTGGAACTTAGATATAATTTCTTATGATAAAGGGCAGAATCATATGTTGATGTTTGCAGATATTATTTCGAAAGGCATAATAAAGCAATTTCCTGATAAATTCAAATAAATTACAGAGTTTTAAGTTCAACTAATAATTTAAGTTTCCTATAAAACCCTATATAAGGCTTATTAAAGATTTAATAGGCCATTTTTTATGCAAAAACTAATATATTTTATGTTAGAAAGTTTACTTTATATAGTGTATTATTAAGTTGAAATAAATTAAGAGGGGAATGGAGATTATATGGGTGAACTTAAGAAAATATTAAAGCCTAAATTAGAAGCTGAACTAAATAGAAATGATGATATTGAAAGTTTAATAATAAATGAAAATTATATTTCAGACACTATAATTGAAAATATTAATTTGGATTATATAAATGAAGAAAAAGTTGAGATAAATGGTTGTAAGTTTGTAAATGTAATATTTAATGAGTGTTCTTTGAGGAATGTAGATCTATTAGATGTAGTATTTGAAAATTGTGATTTATCTAATGTAGATTTTTCGGATGGAAGCATTCACAGAGTAGAATTTAAAGATTGTAAGCTTATAGGCACTAATTTTAGCGGCGGAAATCTTCAAAATATATTATTTCAAGAGTCTTTAGGACGGTATTCAAATTTTGGATATTCTAAAATGAAGGATATAAACTTTAAAGAATGTAATATGCAAGGAGCAATATTTTTAGAATGTAATTTTAATAGCGTTGCATTTAAAGAGTGTAATTTAGCAAGTTCTGAGTTTACCAATACTCTCCTTAAAAAAGTTGATTTTAGAGATAGTGATATTTCAGAAATTGCTTTAACTGGAAGAGAACTAAAGGATGCTATAGTATCACCAATTCAAGCAGTTGAGTTAGCAAGACTTTTAGGCGTTATAATTAAATAAGATATAGTATAAAAGCCAAAGAAAATAACATATCCTTTGGCTTTTAATTATTAATTACATTTTCTTTAGCATTTTTTCTAAAATAGTTGTAGAATTTCTTACTCCTATTGGTGTGAACTTTTCAAAATCCATATGAGCACCATTATTAGCATTATCAGAGATTGAACGAATTACTACAAATGGTATGTTATTTAAGTAACATGTATGAGCAATACTTCCACCTTCCATTTCGCAAGCAAAAGCTTCAAACTCACTTGATAACCATTGAATTTTATCAATGCTAGCTACGAATTGATCACCTGTTACTATTCTACCTTTAAAACTTTTTATGTCAGATGTCTCATTGCAAGCATCTTCTGCTAAAGAAACAAGTTCTTCATCACATTTAAAATCAAAAGTATCTAATCTTGGTATTTGGCCATGAGGATCTCCAAATGCAGTAGTATCCATATCATGTTCTACAAGGTTGTTGGCGATAACTACATCTCCAGGATAAATATCTTTTCCAATTCCTCCTGCTACACCTACATTAATAACTTTATCAACTTTATATTCACTTGCTAATATCTGAGCACATACAGCAGCATTAACTTTACCAACTCCACAAACTACAGCTATTACTTCTTTTCCCCATAGATTTCCTTTGTGGAATGTCATCTTAGCTTTATACTCTTTTGAAGTAACATCCATATCTTCTAAAAGCAGTGCTAATTCTTCTGACATTGCAGCTATTATTCCAATTATCATATTGAATCCTCCTAAAATATTAATTCCTTAAAACATTATACATTAACACATAACTAGAATGCATCAAAAATGTTTTATTATGTTAATTAACTTTTTCCCATAGAAACTTATAGGATTTTAAGTTCAACCAATAATTTATTTATGTAAGAATAAATTAAGTTTCCTACAAAAAACTATATTCTAAAATTGAAAATAAAACCCTATTGTTTTATTCAAGGATATAATCTAAAATGATATAAGAATATTTATATTTAACGAAGAGATAAAAATTATTACATATTAAATAAGACGAAATGATTAATAATTTTAAAATGCTTTATACAAAGGAGAGAATGTAATATGTTACAGCATTCATTATCTAGAACAGAGCTTTTAATAGGAAAAGATGGTTTAGATAAATTAAAAAATTCAAAAGTTGTGGTTTTTGGTATAGGTGGAGTTGGAAGCTTTACTGTAGAGGCACTTGCAAGATCTGGAGTAGGGACTTTAGTTCTAATCGATGATGATACAATTTGTTTAACTAATTTAAATAGACAGGTACATGCAACTTATAGCACAATAAGTAAGTCAAAGGTTGAAGTTATGAAGGAAAGGGTATTATCAATAAATAGACAATGTAATGTTATTACCCATGAAACCTTTGTAACTCCAGAAAATCTTTCTGATTTTATTTCAGAAGATACGGATTATGTAGTTGACGCTATAGATACTGTATCGGCTAAAATTGCTTTAGCAGTTTATTGCGAAAATAATAATATAAGAATAATGAGTTCAATGGGGACAGGAAACAAGCTTGACCCAACCCAATTCAAGGTAACAGATATATACAAAACAAAAATATGTCCTTTAGCTAAGGTTATGAGATATGAGTTAAGAAAAAGAGGGGTAAAATCTCTTAAGGTTGTATATTCTGAAGAAATACCTATGAAACCTAAAGATGAGGATGTTGTAACTTGCAAAACAGGTTGTGTATGTACAGGGGGAACTAAAAAATGTACTATTAGACGTCAAATACCTGGAAGCATAAGCTTTGTTCCACCAGTTGCAGGAATGATTATAGCGTCTCAAGTGGTTAGAGATTTAACTGGACTTTAAAATAATCGAATTTTAAAAAGAGCCTTAAGGCTCTTTTTTTATTGATAATTTATAACAATTTCTGTTTTGCTATTAGGAAGTAATGGAGATAAAATATTTTTTACAGCTTCTTGAGATTTACTTTCTGCCATTGAATATAAATCATCTTGAAGCATTTTTTCTTTCATCTTATCTTTAACCTCCTTGCAAATGGTCGAATTTTCTTCAGGAGAAAGCTTAATCTCACCAAATCTAAGTAAACCATTTGTTGTGGTTTCATAAAGTGTTTTATCTTCGTATAGTGCAATGTCTTCAATTTGAGGTTTGGGTAATGTAATATTAATGATATTTGATGAATTATTTATTACAATATTATTTTTGTCTATAGAAGCAAAATCTATAGAATAGCTTCCTTTGCCATAAAAAACCATACCTTTTACCTTTTTAAAAACTTCCCAGTCTCCCCAACTATCATCTATTAAAATGCGTTCTTCTAGATCCGTTTCTAATGGAATAATTTTTTGAGTTTCATGTATTTTGTCAACAATACTCTCTTGAGAAATAAACTTGGTAGTATTTGATGAATCTAAGGGTTTTAATTGTTTTGACTGTTGATTTTGCGGTTTTATAAATATTCTATAAGAGGCGTAAAAACCTAAAGAAACAAACAAAATAGCAAGTATAGACATAGAAAACACTTTTCTTTTTAACTTCCTCATAATTCTTCAATACCCCCAATATTAAATGAAGTTTAGACATATTAATGATGTCCTATAATAAACTTCATTTAAAGAGTTACTATAAATTTTGTTTCCTCCGCTGAGAACAGCATTCCACAAAAAAGTAACTCTAGGGTAAATGAAATTTATTAATTAGATAACCAGCCCTCATTTATAAATTGATATAGAGCTGGATAAACATTTAATGCACCCATTAAGCTTATGTATTCATCCATAAGCTCATATCTTTCATCGGAGGTTTTTATTGCTCTAATCATTAGGTTTTTTGGAGTTTCTAATGGTGAAATATATTCAACTACAGAAACATTATAACCTTTAGCTTCAAGAAGCATACTTCTCATACCATCTGTAAGCACATCTGCCATTCTAGCTTTTAGAATGCCGTGTTTTATGATCCCATTAAAAGGCTCATAACTATATTGTGAAAGCATTTCTCTGTGGCAGCAAGGAACTGCAATAATACAATCAGCATCTACTTTAATACCTAAAGCTAAAGCCATATCTGTAGCTGTATCACATGCGTGAAGAGAAATAACTACATGTATTTTTCTTTTGGGAACATAATTTTTTATATCTATTGCATGGAATTCCATGTTTCTATATCCTAAGTTAGATGCCATTTTTTTAGAGGAATTAATTACACCTTCAGATATATCTAAACCAATAAAATGACATTTTCTTTTCTTAACTTCAGTTAAGTAATAATTTAGTACAAAAGTAAGATAAGATTTACCACAACCACAATCTAAGATAGTTATGGCTTCATTTCTTGGAATGGAATCAAGGGCTCCCTCTAGTAATTCTACATAACGGTCTATTTGATTATATTTTCTAATTTTATTATTTATGACTTTTCCTTCTTTGCTCATTATTCCAATTTCTTTTAAAAGAGCATCTGCTTTTCCAACTTTTATATAGTAATCTCTGTTTAGAAGAGTTGAAGTTTCATTTAGGTGAGGTGTTGAGGTGTTATTTTTAGCAGTAACTAATTCATCCTCTTCCTTAACTTCTTTGTTCTGCATTTTAACATTCTTATTATCAGCTGTTATTAATATATCAGTTCCTCGTTCTTTATATAATATTGAAACTTCATCGTATCTTTCACTATCAGAACAAATTCTTTCAAATAGAGAATTTATAGGATAGACTTTTGTTTCTCCATTAAAATTATATGATAAATTGCCATCTAAGTAATCGCCTACTCCTTTAAAGGTTTTAAGGCCTGCTTTGTAAGAAACATAAATTCCTTTAAAGATAGAGGCATTATCACTAAATCTACTTTCTAGTCCTATTAAAAATAGTTTTATTTTGCCTATGTTTTGCTTATTCATAAAATCACTAACCTTTCTAAAGAGTTTTAATTATGAATTTTATCTTAAAACTCTAAAACATCTACCAATAATATTAGAATTAACCTTACATAATATCAATAGATATTTTTATTCTTTAGGATTTTATAATATTTTAAGGTTTTCGATAACACTATAAGTTTGAATTAGAATCTAAGAATTTACTAGACTCCCCTAAAGAATAAAAAAATTGAATTAGTCGCCTGCCAAGTTTTCCTCACATGCGTTTGGAAAGGCAGATGCGAGAAAAAAATCGACGGCTCATAATCGCCTTGACAATTTTTTTATAAATGACATTTCACAATATAATTTATGATATAATTAGTTTCTGAATTAATAAATTCGTTTTAGGAGATGAGACATTGGATAAGGGGAAAAATAATTGGACAGCTTTGGTTTTTATGTTTATTCTAATGATTTTAGCTGCGTTTGTTGAAAATACAAAAGGAATCTTTATACCAACATTTAAAGAACAATTTTCTGTTGGAGATACCCAAATAGGAAATATGCTTATAATAACATCAGGAGCATATATGGTTTTAACTTTTTTAGGTGGTGCACTCTGTCAAAAATTTGGACAAAAAAATGTTTTTATTATAGGAATTATCTTATTAATTATTTCTTTAATTACGTTATCTAAAGCACAAAGTTTTATTATCCTTCTATTTGGAATGGGATTAAGTAGCGCAGGACTAGCCTTGATTAGTATAGCAAGTAATACTATTCTTCCTATTATAGTAATAACAGCACAAACAATAATAATGAATTTAATGCATTTTTTCTATGGATTTGGATCAACTTTAGGACAAAGTCTATTTGGATTTCTGTTATCTAAAGGGATTCAGTGGAGAAGTATATTTCTGTATATAGCTATAACATACGGAATTATCTTAATTGCTTTTGTTTTTGTTAAGATTCCAAAACCAAAGATAGCACATGGCGAAGATAAGTTAAGTTTTAAAGATGTTATAACTAATAAACTTATTCTTGCTTATATGTTGGCGTTGGGATTCTACGTATTTGCAGAACAAGGAACGGGCAACTGGTTCGTAAATTATTTAATAAAAGCAAAAGGATTTACACAAGAAAATGCAGCACTTTATCTATCTCTATTTTTTGGAACACTAACAATAGGAAGATTACTAGGTGGTTTTGTAGTACATAAGTTAGGATACTTTAAAGTATTGATTACTTCTTTAACTATTGGGGTTATATTATATGTTTTGGGATTAATAATTGGAGGAAAAGGAATATTGATAGTTTCTTTCGCAGGTATGTTCTTTGCAATTACTTTTCCAACCATTGTTCTTACTGTTAGCAAAGTTTTTACACAAAGAACTGCATACATCACAGGATTAGTAGTTACAGCATCTAATTTTATGGCTATGATATTTAACTGGATAACAGGATATATAAATGATAAAATAAATCCAGATAATGCTATTTTTATTATACCTATATGTGGAGCTTTATCTGTAATAAGCATGTTATATATAAATAAGAATACTAAAAGTATATTAAAACACCCCTAGGAGATGATCTTTATGGTAAGCAAGGCTAAAATAACTATTGAAGCTTTAAGAAAAGGTAGCAATGAATATTTAATTAAGGATCCTTTAGAACTAAATATAGGAAAGATTATAATTCTTAATGCTGATAGTGAAAATAAGGTTTGTTACCTAAGGTTTAAGTTTTATAAAAATGAAAAAAGAGCTTTATTAAAGAATGCTTTAGATGAATTACTTCAAAAAATATTTGAAGTTGAGAGGTTTTATAAATTAAATCTTTTAGTTAGTGAAGACACTCCATTAGGACCATTTTTAAATGTAGGGCTTGAACTGCAAGGAATACTAGAGGATAATCTGATAATAAATGGAGGGCATAGAGGTGAACTATTATTCGGAATTAATTTCTTTGAATATAGGATTAAGGGGAGGAAAGCACCTTTAGTTTCACTGGTTGGGGAAAACATTGAGGTAAGAAGTTTAACTCCAGAAAATGCTCAAGATATGCTTGACTATTTTATTAGAAATGAAAGATATCTGCAAGCCTTTGAACCGAAGCGTGATTCTAGTTTTTATAGTTATGAAACACAATATAATATTTTAGTTGAAGGATATAGGCAACTATTAGATGGAACGGGTGTAGATTTAGGAATATTCAAAAACAATAAGTTGATTGGAAAGATAAGAGTTTCTAATATAGTATACGGGGTATTTAAAAGCGCTATTATAGGATATTCTATGGATGAAAGAGAACAAGGAAATGGTTATATGAAAGAAGCTGTAAGGCTTGTTATAGAGTATTCTTTTGAAGACTTAGGATTGCATAGAATTGAAGCTTCAGCTATGGTTGATAATATTAAATCACAGAGAGTTTTATTAGGATGTGGATTTAAGGAACTTGGAATAAACGAAAAATATCTATATATTAATGGAGAATGGAAAGATCATAAAACTTTTTATATAATAAATAATTCTACTGAAGAGTACTATTAGTAGAAATTAATATTAGGAATAATTAGTTGACATAATTAAAATCCTATAAGGAGGAAGCTATGAAGCTTTACGAAAAATTGCTTAGCAATATAGATAGGAATGATAATTGGAATATGATTGTTATTGATGGAGTAGTAGGAGTAGGAAAAAGTACATTAATGATGCTTCTAGAAGATGAAGGATATGTACTATTTAAGGAACCAGTTTTGGAGAATCCTATATTAGAGAAGTTTTACTATGATAGAAAGAGATATGCTTTTGCATTACAGGTATATTTTTTAAATAATAGATTTAAGTTTATAAAAGAAGCAGGGAAAATAGAAAACGCAATAATGGATAGAAGTATTTATGGAGATGCAATATTCCCTAAACTACTTAAGGAAGTAGGGGATATGAGTATAGAAGAATTCGATATATATTGTAACCTATTAGGAAATCTCTTAGAACATGTGAAACCTCCTAAGCTTATGATTTATTTGCAAATATCTGTGGATGAGGCTATAAACAGGATAAGAAGCAGAGGAAGAAGTTATGAGCAAGTGGTGGAACGAGAATATTGGGAAACTTTAAATCGTGAGTACGAAGAGTATTTTAGCTCCTATACTATATCACCCTTACTTAAAATAAATGTAGATAAACTAGATTTTGAGAATATTCAGGAAGATAGACGATATATTATTGGTCTAATAAAAGATAAATTAAAAGATATTGAAGCTTAACATTCTAGCATGAGTGTTAAGCTTTTTTACTCTTTAGGAATTTATAATATTTTTAGGTTATGGATAAAATTATAAGTATCAATTATAATCTAAGGATTCATTTTAGGGTTTTAAGTTCAATTAAAGAATAAAAGATAGAATTAGTCGCCTGCCAGATTTTCCGCATATGCGTTTGAAAAGGCAGATCCAAGAAAAAAATCGACTGCGCATAATGGCTTTAACGATTTTTTTGCTTGAATATATCTAAAACATATGAGATTAGAAGCCTAAAATGGATAATATTACTTAATATATAATACAAACATATCCTAGCGTATCAATAGGAATATTTAAAAGAAATAATGAGAAAAATGAAGGATATAGAATATATATCATAGATACAGGGTAAAATAGAAAAAAGGGTGGTTATTTTAGATGTTAAGATAAAACTCGTTCCAGTTGGAACAACAACATTCAACAAAAAATGAGCAAAAAAATAATGTTCAAAAAAATGTTGACAGCTCGAAAGTGGTATGATAAGATAGAACTTGTCGCTGCGAGAGAGCAGAGATAAAACAAACAAAATGGTCTTTGAAAATTAAACAGAGGAAATGAAGTAAGATTTAGAAATAAACTTAAGTCAACGTAATCTTTTGAGTTAGATTAAGCTTTCAAATTGAGAGTTTGATCCTGGCTCAGGACGAACGCTGGCGGCGTGCTTAACACATGCAAGTCGAGCGAGAAAAGTTCTTCGGAACTTTTCTAGCGGCGGACGGGTGAGTAACACGTGGGCAACCTGCCTGATAGAGGGGGATAGCCTCCCGAAAGGGAGATTAATACCGCATAACATCATTTTAAGGCATCTTAGAATGATCAAAGGAGTAATCCGCTATCAGATGGGCCCGCGTCCCATTAGCTAGT
>NZ_JAKGTF010000008.1:0-207566 GCF_022324735.1 Clostridium sp. YIM B02551
AATACAGAAATCATCTTCTTAAGTCTGCTATATAGTCTTTTTTTAAACTGTCCTTTACAACGGGTACATTTTAATGATTTCCATGGCTTGTATTATTTATATACATAATTAACTATAAAAGAAATTACTAAAAAGTTATATTTTCTAGTAACCAATCATTTCACCCCCTCATATGATGATATGTATGAAAAAAAGGGGGGGATAATATGAGAAAATATATTAAGTTTTTCTCAGCAGTAATGGCTATAGTAATGTCAATGGCCTTAATGTCTGCATGTAGCAAAAAACCAGCGGTCACACCAGATCAATACTTAACATTTTACATGGATTTAGCAGTGAAGAATACTGAAGGAGATGCGGCAAAACTAGGTATATCTAGTGATGAAGTTAAGAAGTTTAAGGATCAAATGGAAAGTCAATATAGTAAGGTTGTAGAAAATGACACTAGTGGCGTAGATAAAGAAAGCCTAAACAAAATGGTTACATCAATAAGAAAAGGTATGTCACAAATCAAATATGACATAAAGACAGTAGAATCTGATAGTAAGAGTGCTAAGGTTGAAATGTCAATAAATCCAATGGTAATAGAACAAAATGACTTTAGTCCAGATAAGCTAATATCGCAAGATGAGATTATGCAATTGGCTTCACAATATACAGATCAAGCTACATTGGAAAAGAAAGCAACAGAAATAATTATAGATAAATTATGCAAATACTTCGAGAATCCTAAGATATCTGATGAAACTAAAAAAGTGACTATAGAATTGAAGGTTGAAAAAGGTGAATGGAAAGAAGTAAATGAAGGAACCCTTGAAAACTTTATAAAAAATAATTTAATTATTTATAAATAACAGATATGCCATGGAGATAAATTAAAGTTTTCATGGCTTTAATTTTGGAAAAAACTTCGATTTTATAATTAGATTTAGGGTGATATAATTAGACGGAAGGAGGGGGAAAATGAAGAAGAATTTTAAAGTTTTAACATTATCATTGGCATTTATAATGTCTATGGCGTTATTAATCTCATGTAGCAAAAAACCAACTGAAACATCACCATCACCAGGTGAGTACATAAAATTTTATATGGATTTAGCAGTGAAAAGTGAGATGGGTGATTCCAAGAAACTAGGAATATCCAATGATGAAGTAAAGCAATTTACAAATGAGTTGGACAAGCGATTTAGTGAGGGTATAGCGAGTGATGCAAGTGGAATTGATAAAGAAACCTTAAATAAGCTAGTGGATTCATTAAGAAGAGGAATGACAAAAATAAAATATGACATTAATACTGTTAATGTTGATAAAGAAAATGCTAAAGTTGAAATTGTAGTTAATCCTATGATATTAGATCGTAAGGAGTTAACTCCAGACAAAATAGTATCTGAAAGTGAAATGAAAGAATTAGCTAAAGAATATAAAACTAAAGATGCTTTTATGAAAAAAGTCATGGAACTTGCAACAAGTAAAATGTGTAAGTATTTTGAAAATCCTAATATATCAGATGAGGCTAAAAAAATTACTATTGATCTTAAGTTAGAAAATAATGAATGGAAAGAGGTTAAAGAAGGACCATTCAAAGATTTCATAAATAATAATTTAGTGATTTATAAATAATGATAAGGTCATGGAAGAGTTATAATCTCCATGACCTTATTAGCTTTATTATTCTTTAGGAATTTATAATATTTTAAGGTTGTAGATAACATTATAAGTTTGAATTATAATCTAAGGATTTACTAGCCCCCCTAAAGAATAAAAAATAGAATTAGTCGCCTGCCAAATTTTCCTCACATGCGTTTGGAAAGGCAGATGCGAGAAAAAAATCGACGGCTCATAATCGCCTTGACGATTTTTTTAAAGATAATCTAATACAGCTTGAACAAATATTGCTGGACCTATCCAAAGAACATCTTCATCAACATCAAATTTAGGATGATGATGTGGATAGATAATTCCTTTTTCAGGGTTATTTGAGCCAAGGAAAAAGAATGTTCCAGGGACATTTTGAAGATAGTAAGCCATATCTTCAGAAACCATAGTAGGTTCTTTTAAGTATACTAAGTTTTCTTCTCCAACAATTTTAAGAGCTGATTTCATAAAGCTTTTAGTTACTTCTGAGTTATTATTAACAGAAGGACAAATCTTATCATAAACTACATCCGCAGATGATCCATTAGTAGAAGCTATTCCGTTACAGATTTCAATAACTCTTTTCTCAACTAGTTCTCTATCCTCTGGAAAAATTGTTCGAATTGTGCCTTGAAAGTGCACAGATTCTGGAATGATGTTCCAAGTAGAACCACCTTCAATAGAACCAATTGTAATAACTACTGGATGAAGAGGATTTATCTCCCTGCTGACTATTCTTTGAAGAGCAGAAATCATTTCAGCACCTATTGATATTGGATCTACACAAAGATGTGGTAAAGCACCATGACCACCTTTGCCGTTTATTGTTACTGATAATTTATCAACTGCAGAAGTTGTATATCCAGTTCTCACACCAATCATGCCAGCCTTTACTTCTGGGAAAAATCCACCTATGTGTAGTCCTAAAACTCGGTCTACCTTTGGATTTTCGAGAACTCCTTCAGCAATCATAGGTTCTGCTCCAGCTGAGATTTCTTCTGCAGGTTGAAAAATCAACTTAACATTACCATTTAGTATAGATTTATATTTAGATAAAATTTTTGCTGTTCCAAGTAACATTGAAGTGTGGGCATCATGTCCACAAGCATGCATACAATTATTATTTGAGGCGAATTTTAAACCTGTTTCTTCTTTTATAGGTAATCCATCCATATCAGCTCTAATGGCAATAGTGGGACCAGGATTTTCGCCATTAATTAGTGCGCATATTCCAGTCTTGCTAAGAGTGATAAACTCAATATTCATTTTAGTTAATTCATTACAAACGAAATTATAAGTTTCTTCTATATCTAAGCCTGTTCCAGGAATTTTATGAAGTTCCCTTCTCCAGTTGATAATATCATCATGAATTTCTTTAGAAAGTTTTATAGGATCCATACTCATGCCCTCCTTCAAAATGAATTATTTCAGAAAATTATACTATAGTTTAAGAACTTTGTAAGTAAAAAAAATTTAAAAACTATCAAAAATTCAGTTGAGTTTTAAGTTCAACTAGAATTAATAATAATCATAAATTAAGTTTCATATTTAAAACTCATATTACATACTATGCGATTTCTTTGGACAGTATATAGTTATAAAAAAAATTAAAGCTACTAGATGAGGTGACTAAGGATGAAAAAATGGATATCAATGATTTTAGTGTGTATATTGCTAAATATTCAAATGCCAGTTATGTCACAAGAAATCATTAATGAAGAATATAAAAGCAAAATGAAGCAAGATATATTGACACTTATGTTAGCTTATCCAGGGTATATAAAAGATATTGAGATTGATGGCAGTAGAACTTTAATTATAATGAAGTCTGGCAAAAAGATATTATATGATGATATGAGAAAAAAAGGGCATGAAGAAAAATTAGATAATCCTGATCTTCAAGATATGTTAGAACAAGTTTATCCATTGGAATTTACAACAACAGTGATGAAAAAGGACTTTGATCCTGGAAGAGGAAGAAATTATGACTTATTACATGAAGTATATGGATCATCAAAAGGAGAGATTGAGAAAAATCTAAAGCCATTACAATATGGATTTGCAGGTTATAGGTTTAATGATAAAAACGGAGCTAGAACAGCATTAGAAACATCATTAAAAGAATTGATACCATTAGCAAAGACAAAACCAGATATATCTAATTGTCTTTATCCAGCTAGTGGAACTTATAACTATAGAGTTATCTCAGGTACTGGAAGATTAAGTCCACACTCCTTTGGAATAGCGATAGATCTTAAAAGTGATCCTAGAGATTATTGGAAGTGGAGTACTGAAAAAAAGGCAGAGGAAAGACTTAAGTCATATTCAAAGGATTTAGTTCAGGTTTTTGAAAAGAATAACTTTGTTTGGGGAGGAAAATGGGGGCATTTTGATATTCTTCACTTTGAGTATAGGCCAGAAATAATAATAAAAGCAAAATATTTTGGAAACTGGAAAGAAAGTGATGGAAGCTGGTATAAAGGTGCACCAGTAGATGATGAAGAAGTAAAGAAAGCTATTGAACTAATTGAAGATAAGTTAGACGATAATAAAGAAAAAACTACTCTTTCTGAAGCAGAAGATAAGGAACTGGTGGAATTTGTTCAAGACATATTTATTAATAGAAATAAGGCTATTTTGGATAAAAACTTAGAACTAATAGAATCACTATATGATACAAATAGTAAGTATGGAAAATGGGCTTATGAATATGAAGAAAGAAAAGTGAAATATTTAAATAACTGGGCAGAAAAGCAAGGAGTTAAATTCACTGAAATAATTCCTAAAGTAATTATAAGAAGAAGTAGAGGTGGGAATGATAGATATTCCTTTAATATAATGTGTAACACAGAGTATAAATATATATATGAAAATCTTCCGGACATTGTTAATAGTTCTAGAATAGGTACATATCATTCTTTACAACTTACTAAACAAGAAGGAGAATGGGTAATAACTAAGGAATGGTATACAGATCCATTTGCTGATTCCCTTAGTTTAGACAATATAAAAGCAGAAAGTATAAAACAACATATTATTTCCCAGGAAACTAGGGATATTTCCGACATAAATGAACGAAGAAAGGGAGCAATGCAATATGCAGATACCTACTGCGGAGCTGCTTCACTACCTGAGTATGGATTTAAATATAATAAGAATTATAGAGATTTTAATCCAGAAGGAGGAGATTGTGCAAACTTTGCATCACAAGTACTCCATGAAGGAGGTAAATTCAAAAAAAACTCTACTTGGAATTATAGTAAGGGAAGTGCTACAGGACCATGGGTAAATGCAGATAAGTTTACCTCATATATGATACATAGTGGAAGAGCATCTGTTATTGCACATGGAAGTTATGAAAAAGTTTATAAGGCATCATATAAATTGTTGCCGGGAGATTTTGTGGCCTATGAAAAAAAAGGCGATATCACACATATTTCTGTAGTATCAGGAGTAGATTCAAAGGGGTATACATTAGTTACTTGTCATAATACTGATAGAAATAATGTTCCTTGGGATCTAGGGTGGAGTGATAAAAAGATAAAATTCTGGTTAGTAAGAGTTCATTATTAATAGTAAGTATTGTTATAGACATAGTTATACTACAATGCTATAATCTTCATACAAAGTAAATATTGATAAAACATAGGTGACTAATAGGATAAAATAAATTTATTTAAATAAAGCCTTTAAATGTCCCAAAAGGGAATTAGTATAATAGGGAAACAGGTGAGATTCCTGTGCGGTCCCGCCGCTGTAAAAGAAGAGTCTTAGTTATAGAATCACTGGGAAACTGGGAAGATAAGCTAAGATTATGACACTTGAGCCAGAATACCTGCCTAAGTTTTTACACTAATAGGGTTTTTATGCGACTGATTAAGTCTCACATTATAAATTCTCAAAGTTTTTAAGTTCGACTAGGAATTTATGCATGCCATAAAATTGAGTCTCACTAAAAAACTTTTTAGGAATTTTTGTTCGGCTAAGAGTAATACATGCCATAAAAATTGCCAGAAACCGCAATTTTTAAACAAGTATTAATCAAGTCTCACGATAAAAATTCATCTCTACGAGCGATGGAGAGGGTGGCTAAATGGACAAAGTGATTTTAGGATTACCTTGATTATTTCTCATAGCCTTCTGACATTATTCAGAAGGTTTTATTTTTTTACATAAAGGAGTTTGTTATGAAAAAAGCAATTATAGTTTTAAGTTTTGGGACATCTTACTTAGATGCATTAGAAAAAAATATAGTACCGATGGAGAGAGAAGTTGAAGAAAGATTTGGGAAAGAGTATAAAGTAATTAGAGCATTTACTTCACATAAGATTATCAAAAAACTAAAAAAAGAACATGATATCAGCATTTTTACGCCAGAAGAAGCGTTAGATTCTTTACTGAATGAAGGATATGAAGAGGTAACTATACAACCCTTACATATAATACCTGGACAAGAATTTGATTATATAAAAAAGGTAGCTAATATTTACAAGTGTAAGTTCAATTATTTAAGAGTAGGACGTCCTTTGCTATATTTTCAATCTGATGAGGTTAACTTAGATTATGATGATTTAGTTTATGCAATTTCAAATAATCTACCTAAAAATAAGTGGGTTATATTAGCAGGGCATGGAACTCATCACCCAGGCAACTCTTGTTATGGATGTTTTCAAAATAGGCTTAGAGATTTAGACCATGGTAATATAATAATTGCAACAATTGAGGCGTATCCATCATTAGAAAATACTATAAAATACTTGAAAGATAGAGATATAAAAAGTGTTGTACTAGCACCATTCTTACTTGTAGTAGGAGATCATGCTAGAAAAGATATTTTCTCAAAGAAAGAAGATTCTTGGGCATCTACACTTAAGGGTGAGGGAATAGAAGTTGAAGAATTCAATGTTGGTTTAGGTGAATATGAAGAAGTAAGAAGTATTTATATGAAGCATCTAGAAGATGCCCTAAGTGGTAAATTCCAAGGGTTTGGAGAAAATTTAAAGGGATAGAATTATAGTGGAGCGTAATAAGTATCTTGAAGGAGTTTTTATATGAAATCTGTAGTTATTGCATCAAATTCATCTGGAGGAGGCAAAACAACATTTACAATAGGTTTAATGAATCTATTGAAGAAAAAAGGTTATGATATAGCAGGGTATAAAGTGGGACCAGACTATATTGATGGAGCCTTTCATGAAAAAATAACAGGAAAGCCTTCTAGAAATTTAGATTTCTTTTTACAGGGAGAAGAAGGACTTAAGGCAGCTTATAGTAGGAATAATGAGGATATAGGAATTATTGAAGGGGTTATGGGTGTGTATGATGGAATAGGAACAACTATAGAAGCCTCAACAGCACATGTATCAAAAATTTTAGGACTTCCGATTATTCTTGTAATTTCTCCCAAGGCTTCAAGTCTTACTTTTATAGCAGAACTAAAAGGAATACTTAATTTTTCAGACTGTGAATTTGCAGGAATAGTATTAAATAATATAAGCAAATCTTATTATATTTTCCTTAAGCAATTAATTGAAGAAACATTAAATATAAAGGTTTTAGGGTACTTACCCAAAGATGATAGAATTACTTTAGGATCAAGACATTTAGGGCTTGTTCAAAGTCAAGAGATTACAGATTTACAAGAAAAGATTGATGTTGTATCAAGTCTTATAGAAGAAGATGTAGACGTAAATTCAATCTTAGAATTAATGAAGGAAACAGATAAATTTAAAGATAATTATCACTTGGATTCCGTAGGAATTAGAATAGGAATTGCAAAAGATATAGCCTTTTCTTTTTACTATAAGGAGAACATAGAACTTCTGGAGGAGGCTGGAGAAGTTATATATTTTTCTCCTCTAAAAGATGAAAAAGTTCCAGAAAATTTGGACTTGATATATTTAGGTGGAGGATATCCAGAAGTTTTCAGTAATGAACTTACTAGAAATACTAGTTTTCTAAGCAGTTTAAGGAATGAACTAGAAAAAGGTACGCCCTGTTATGCTGAGTGCGGAGGGCTTATGTATTTAATGAAGTCTATTGATAATACTAATATGGTTGGCTTTTTTGATGGAGAAGCTTATATGACTAAGACGTTAAATAATTTTGGATATAATCACATAGATATCTCAAGGAATCAATTAATTAAAAGAAATTTATCAATAAATTCTCATGAGTTCCATAAATCTAAGGTTGAATGTAGTAATAAAACTGTGTATAAGCTTAATAAAAAGACCTTTAACGGGGGATTAAAAGAGTGGACATGTGGATATATAAAAAATAATACTCTTGGGGCATATGGACATGTACACTTTTTCTCTAATTTAGATTTTATAAAAGAAATTATAATTAGTTGTAAGGAGAGAAAAGATGCATTACGTTAAAAATCCTATGGAAATAGAATTAAAGAGTTTTGAAATAATAGGAAAAGAAATGGGCGAGCATAACTTTAATAAGGAAGAACTTTCAATTGTAAGGAGGGTTATACATACTACAGCAGATTTTGAATATAAAGATTTAGTTTATATAAGAGAAGGTGCAATAGAAGAAGCTAAGAAGTTACTTAAAAGTGGAGTGAAGATATATACTGATACCAACATGGTTGCAGCTGGTATAAATAAAAAGGCTTTAAAAGATCTAGGGTGTGAAGTAATAACATATGTTTCACTAGAAGAAGTGGCTATGAAGGCAAAAGAAGAAAAAACAACAAGATCAATGGCAGCTGTTAGCAAAGCAGTAGAGGAAGGGGTAGAATTCTTTGTGTTTGGGAATGCACCAACTGCATTGTTTATTTTAAAAGAGTTATGTGAAGAAAGAAAAGCAAGTCCTAAATTTATTATAGGAGCGCCTGTTGGTTTTGTGGGAGCAAAGGAGTCGAAGGAAGAAATAGAGAAGCTAAATATTCCTATGATAACAATAAGAGGTAGAAAAGGAGGAAGCAATGTAGCAGCAGCTATAGTTAATGCTTTAATGTACCTTTTAGTGGAGAGAGAATAATGTTTGAAATGTATGTAAATGCAGGTGGGAAAAAGCTTAGATGTGGGTATACAACTGGTTCTTGCGCAACAGCTGCAGCTAAGGCAGCAACTATGATGCTGTATAGCGAAAAGAAATTAAATTATGTAGAAATAGATACTCCAAGTGGAATAAAGCTTAATCTACAGATTGATTCCATTGAAAAAAGGGAGGATTATATATGCTGTTCCATTATAAAGGATGGAGGAGATGACCCAGATGTAACCCATGGGCTTGATATATGGGCAAAGGCAAAGAAGATTCCAAGTGGTTATATTCTTAAGGGTGGAAAAGGTGTAGGAGTAGTTAAGGGAGAAGGGCTTTACGTGAAAAAAGGTGAGCCTGCTATAAATCCAGTTCCCAGAGAAATGATAAAAAGAGAAGTGCTAAGTGTACTTCCAGAAAATAATGGAGTTGAAATAACTATTTACGTACCAAAGGGAGAAGAAGTTGCAAAAAAGACTTTTAATCCAAGACTTAATATAGAGGGTGGAATAAGTATTTTAGGAACCTCTGGTATAGTTTACCCAATGTCAGAAGAGGCTCTTAAGGAAACCATTGAAATAGAAATGAGAGCTAAGTCTGCCTATTATAAAGACATAATATTTATTTTTGGAAATATGGGAGAAAGATATGGAGAGACCTTGGGATATGACAAAAACAAGATGGTAACTATATCAAACTATGTAGGTAGTGCATTAGATGCAGCCAAATATAATGGGGTTAGAAAAGTTACTATAATTGGGCATATCGGAAAGCTTGGAAAAGTTGCGGGAGGAGTATTTAATACCCACTCAAAGGTATGTGATATGAGATTAGAAATACTTGCCTTAGAGTTAGCTTTAATGGGATGTCCCTTGGATTTAGTTAATAAAGTATATAATGAAAAGACCACAGAAGGTGCTGTGAAAATCATTCCTAAGGAGTATCATAAAGTATATGAGAATATAGGAATTAAGGTTAAGAATAAAATGGAGCAATATACTGGTAATGAAATAGAAGTTGAAGTAGTCTTATATTGGGGAGGAAAAGAACCCAAGCTTTTATTTGCAAGTGAAAAGGAGAACTATGATTAATTTAGTTGGATTAGGACCTGGAAGTAAGGAGTATATGATTTTAAAAGCTGTAAAAGTTCTAGAGGATAGCTCACTAATAATAGGCTTTAGTAGAGCTATAGATTCAATAGCTTTTGTTGATAATACTAAGAAAAAAGTGCAAAAACTTGCAGATATTGTGGATATAATCAAAGATAATGTGGATAAAAACATTAGTATAGTAGCTTCTGGAGATCCAACCTTTTATGGAGTATTGAACTATCTAAAAGAAAACTTGCAAGAAGAAATAAATGTGATTCCAGGATTAAGTTCCTTTCAATATTTAATGAGTAAATTGTCTCTTCCTTGGAATGAAGCGAAATTATCTTCACTACATGGAAGAGAAGGAGAATTTATTGAGGAAATAAAATCTTCAAAACTTACCATATGGCTTACTGACAATAAAAATACTCCTAATAAATTGGCAAAGGATATATTTGAAGAAAACATAGAGGCTAGAATTTATGTAGGGGAAAATTTATCTTATGAAGATGAGAAAATAACTATTGGAGCACCTGAAGAAATAATGAGTAAAATGTTTAGTAATTTAAGCGTATTGGTGGTGGAGAGAGAATGATATATATAAAAGATGAAGAGTTTATAAGAGGAAAGGTTCCTATGACTAAAGAAGAAGTAAGGATTTTATCAATTTCTAAATTGGAACTTAAAGACTCTTCAAAAGTACTTGATGTAGGGGCTGGAACAGGGTCTGTGTCCGTTCAAATGAGCAAGATGTGCAAAGATGTGATTGCTATTGAAAAAGAGCAAGATGCTTTTGACCTTATATTAGAGAATAAAAATAAATTTAATTGTGACAATCTTGAAGTTATATTAGGTGAGGCATTAGAGACGCTAAATGATTTCACTGATGATAATTTTGATGGGATTTTTATAGGTGGAAGTGGAGGAAACTTAGAAGAAATAATTTCAGTTTCTCATAAAAAACTTAAGAACTTAGGAAAAATAGTTTTAAACTTTATTACTATAGATAATTGTTATAAGGCATGTGAGACACTAAAGGCTTTAAATTATAATATTGAGATAACGCAGGTCAACATAAGCAAGAATGTAAAAGGAAGTTATATGCTAACAAGCAATAATGGAATCTTTATAGTTAGTGGAAGAAAGGAAACTACAAATGAATAAATTATATGGAATAGGAATGGGCCCAGGAGATCCAGAACTATTAACACTAAAAGCGGTTAAGGCAATAGAAGCTTCAGAGGTTATAGTTGCACCAACTTCAGAAGAAGGGGGAGTAAGTATTGCATATGAAACAGCTAAGGAGTATATAAATAAGGATACTAAGGTAATAATTGCTCATTTCCCTATGGGAAAAAAAGATACTAAATCGAAAGTGCAAGAGATATATGAGACTATAAAAAGAGAATTAGAAGAGGGCAAAACCGTAAGTTTTTTAACTATAGGAGATCCATTAGTATATTCAACATACGTACACCTTCTTAAATATATACAGAATAATGGTTTTACAGTAGAAACGATTCCAGGAATAACTTCATTTTGTGCTGCTGCATCATTAACAGACAGGCCAGTAGTTATGGGGAATGAAGCTCTATTAGTTATTCCAGCAGGGAAAGTTAATGAAATAAGAGATGAGAAGTATGTTGTTGTAATGAAGGTATATAAAAAGGAAAGAGAAGTAATTGAGACTCTTGAAGAAAAAGGTTTTGAGTATGTTATGGTAAGAAGAGCTGGTAGAGAAGGAGAAGCTATAATATACGATAAAGAGGAAATCTTTAAAGAGTGTGAATATATGTCACTTATATTAGCAAGTAGATAAGGAGGGGTATTTATGCTTTATTTTATTGGAGCAGGTCCTGGAGATGTAGACTTAATAACCGTAAAAGGAAGAGATATATTAACTAAATGTGATGTAGTAATATACGCAGGATCTTTAGTAAATGCAAAGCATTTAGAGTTTTGCAGGAAAGAATGCGAAATATATAATTCAGCAAATATGACACTTGAGGATGTTATAAATGTAATAAAGGAAAAACATTCTGAAGGAAAAACAATAGTTAGGCTTCATACTGGTGACCCATCAATCTATGGAGCAATAAAGGAACAAATGGATGAACTTGATATGCTTTCAATAGATTATGAAGTAATTCCAGGGGTAAGCTCCTTTACAGCAGCTGCAGCAGCTATTAAAAAAGAATTCACCCTTCCAAGTGTAAGTCAAACAGTAATTTTAACAAGAGTAGAAGGAAGAACTCCAGTACCTGAGAAAGAAGACTTAGAAAGATTAGCAGCGCATAAGGCATCCATGGCACTATTTTTATCAGTATCGATGATTGATAAAGTAGTTGATAAGCTTAAAAAGGGATATGGTACAGGGACAGTCCCAATTGCAGTGATAGAAAAAGCTACTTGGGAGGATGAAAGAATAATAGTAGGAACCTTAGATGATATTTCACAAAAAGTAAAAGAGGCAGGGATAAAGAAAACTGCTCAAATATTAGTAGGGGAATTTATTGATTGTGAGTATGAAAAATCCTTACTTTATGATAAGCATTTTACTCACGAGTTTAGAAAGGGAGTATAGAAAATGCTATATATTCTAAGTTTATCGAAGCTAGGAGATAAAATAGCTGAGAATATATCAGGAGAATTAGGTGGAAGGATAATTACTAAAGAAGTTATAGTAAGAGCTGGATTAAGTAATGTTGCAAAGGAAGCTATGGAAAATGCTAGAGGAATTATATTTATTTCTTCAACTGGAATAGCTTTAAGAGCAATTGCTCCATATTTAAAAGGAAAAACAGTGGATCCAGGTGTAGTTGTGGTGGATGCTGTTGGAAAGTTTTCTATAAGTCTCTTAAGCGGACATTTAGGAGGCGGAAACGAATTAGCACTTAAGGTTTCAGAAGTAATTAATGCAACTCCAGTAATAACAACAGCTACAGATGCATTAGGAATAAAGGCGCCGGATATTATAGCTAAAGAAAATAATCTACTAATTAATGATATGAAGAAAGCAAAAGAAATTTCTAGTTTGCTTACAGAAGGTGAGAAGATAGGGTTTATAGATACATTAGGTAAGATAGAAATACCAGAAGGATATGTAGAGGAAGATATAGATACAAAAGGAAAAGTTGTTGTTACAAATAAATTGTTAAATGAAGATGCTCTTGTACTTATAAGAAAAAATATAATACTAGGCATTGGGTGTAAGAAGGATACGTCATCAGATAAATTAAGTGAATTTATAAAGGAAGCATTAATTGAGCATGGATATTTATTAAAAGCAGTAGCTAAGATAAGTACTGTAGATTTAAAGAGTAAAGAAAAGGCTATTTTAAATTTAGCGAAGGAGCTTGAAGTTCCGATGGATATTCATACAAGAGAAAGTATAGAAAAGGTTGAACATTTATTTAAAGGTAGTGAATTTGTAAAAAAATCTATAGGGGTAAGCTCTGTGGCAGAGCCATGTGTTTACTTAAGTGATGGAGATATATTAGTAAATAGAATTGCAAAGGAAGGGATGACCCTTTGTATTGGAGAAAGGATAGAATAGCATGGGAAAACTTTATGTAGTAGGAATAGGTCCTGGGGGAATTGAACATATGTCTCTTAGAGCAAAAGAGGTAGTTGAAAAATCAGATATAATAGTTGGATATAATAAGTACATAGATATGATAAAATCCATAGTTAAGGATAAAGAAATTTATTCTAATGGAATGAAGGGTGAGGAAGAAAGGTGTAGAGAAGCACTTAAGCTTTCAAAAGAGAAAAATGTTGCATTAATAAGTACAGGAGATTCAGGAATATATGGAATGGCTGGGCTTATATTAGAGCTTAGAGGGAATGAAGAAGTTGAGATTATACCTGGAATAACGGCATCTTCAGCAGCTGCAACTATACTAGGAGCACCACTTATGCATGATAATTGTAATATTTCTCTTTCAGATTTAATGACAGATTATGAAGATATTAAAAAGAGAGTTAAGCTCGCAGCAGAAGGGGATTTTATTATCTCATTATATAACCCTAAATCAAAAGGAAGACCTCATTACTTAAAAGAGGCAATAGAAATAATAAAGGAATTCAGAGGAGAAAATACTCCAGTAGGGGTTGTAAAAAATGCATTAAGAGAGGGACAAGAATATTGGATAACTACTCTTAAGGATTTTATAGATGAAGAAGTTAACATGTTTTCTATAGTAATTATAGGGAATTCAAAAAGCTTTATAAAAGATGGTTTCTTTATAACACCGAGAGGATATAAATTGGAGAAATAAAAATGATAGGATTAATTGTAGGTACTTCAGAAGGAAAAGAATTATTAGAAGGACTTAATAAATTCACAGAAGATATATTTGTATCCACAGCTACTAATTATGGTGGAGAGTTATTAAAGGGATATAAATATAAGTTTTTAAACACTAAGCCATTAAATAAAGAGGAACTAAAAAATATGCTAGAAGAGAATGGAGTTAGAAAGCTAATCGATGCTTCCCATCCCTATGCATTAGAGGTATCGATAAATGCCATGGAAGTGGCCAATGAGTTATCAATTGAATATATAAGATACGAAAGACCTTCAGTAATTGATAAATATAGGGGGCATAGATTAGTTAATATAATATCGGATTATAGTGAACTTAATAACTCTCTTTCTAGCATAAAAGGGAATATATTAAATACAACAGGCAGTAGAAATATAAAAAAATTTATAGATTTAAAAATAGAAAATCGAATCATTCACAGAGTTCTTGCATCATTAAAAGTCATGGAGGAACTATGTAATCTTGGAATTGAGCCTGAAGATATAATAGCAGTTAAAGGCGTGTTCTCAGAAGAGTTTAATAGAGCTGTTTTAAGGGAATATAAGTGCGAAGCAATAATAATGAAGGATTCAGGTGTAGAAGGTGGAACTGTTCAAAAGATAGAAGCTGCATTAAAAGAGCAGGTTAAAGTAGTAGTTATAGGTAGAAAACAACTAGAATATAATAAAGTTTTTGACAATATTTATGAACTTATAGACTATGTATCATAAAACCATATTTACCATAATTTATTATAAGTGTGCTATAATAGGTTATGGTTATTTTTATATTTGGAGGAACTTTTGATGTTGGGATTTAATAAACAACAAATGCTAGGACTTATAAACTCTTATTGGCCTAAAAGTCATAAATCCAAGAGAAATCTTGAGAAGATAAAAGAAGACTGCAACATAATAAGAAGTGTAGAAAAAGAAGAAAATTACATAAATGATCAAAGCTTTGAAGATTTATCAATGGAGGAAGTATTTAAGACTGTTGATAGAACTAATAGTTCTCCTGGGGAAGCTATGCTAATGTATACTTTAACAAATCCTATCTTTGATATTAAGGAACTTGAAAAAAGAGATAAAATAGTTGATGAAATAAAAGAGAATAAAAACTTAAGAGATAAGTTAAATTACTTATTTTTTGATTTAGGTAGAGAAGGGAAAAGAGAAGTACTCTCCTTTATACTTGATGATAAAAAGGGAAGCAAGCTCAAAAGATTAGTATATATGATAATAGGAAGCCTTATTCCGTTATGTATACTAGGGGCTATTTGGATAGATTTAAGATTCATATTTGTTGCTTTGGTTATTTATCTTGTAAATATCGAGATACATTATCATAGGGAAAATAAATTTGAACTCTGGAATATACCTTACTTGGCTAAACTTATAAATACATTAAAGAAGATTAAAGAAATAGATGATTATGAATTTAGAGAGTTTAGGGATAAAGCTTGTGATATTTATGAAAGAATAAAACCTATAAATAAAGAAATGTTCTATATATCAAAGAGTGAGGAAATAGATTCTCTGTTAGATTTAATATTTTTATTTTTCTTACTTCAAGAAAGAGGATATTATAAATTTATTGAAATATTGCCTAAGTATAGAGAAGATTTATATGCTGCATATAAATTAATAGGAGAAATAGATACTTATTGCTCTATAGCTGCCTTAAGAGAAGATTTAAGATATTATTCTAAACCTGAATTTACTAAGAAGAAAGAGATAAAAATTGAAGAAGGATATCATATATTGTTAGAAAATCCAATTGCTAATTCAATAGAAGTTAATAAAACTGGAGCAATAATAACTGGAAGTAATATGTCAGGTAAATCAACATTCCTAAAGATGATTTCGTTAAATTGTCTTTTTGCTCAAACATTATATACTTGTACGGCAAGAAGATATGAGGGGGACCTCTTCCACATAATAACCTCATTAAATCCTAAGGAGGATATTTTAGAGGGCAGAAGCTATTATTTGGGGGAGGCTAAGGCTATATTAAATATTCTTCAAGAACAAGAAAAAGGTAAGAATGTTGTTTGCTTTATAGATGAGATATTTAGAGGAACTAATCCACTGGAGAGAATTAGTGCTTCTAGAGCATTGCTTAATTATTTCCACAAGGCAAAAGTACTATGTCTTATTTCTACTCATGATATAGAAATAACTAGATCTTTTGATGATAAATATAATTTCTATCATTTTGAAGATGATGTTAGTAAGGAAAAGGGATTAATTTTTGATTACCATATTAAGAGAGGAATAGGAACTAAAAGTAATGCCATTAAGCTTCTAGAATATATAGGTTACCCAGAGGAGATAACTAAAGAAGCAAATGAAACTATAGAAGAATTAAGAAAACTAATATAAATAAATTAAAAAATCGCACTAAGCTATTAGTGCGATTTTTGATCTTTATTTTATTATGTTAACAGTTCCTTCTTTTCTTGGAGTATTTGCAGGAGCAACCTTATATCCAAAAACTCCTGAACCTATTATAGAATATCCTTCAGGTAAATTAAGTTCTTTTATTAATTCTTTACCTTCCTCAGTAGAATATAAAGCTTTTACTGCATGTATCCAACAAGAACCTATTTCTAGAGATTCTGCAGCTAAGAACATATTGCCTAAAGCAAGGGCTCCATCTATTTCTGGAGCTATAGCTTTAGCATCACTAGAAACAATTATTAGTGTAGGAGCATTATAAAAAAGATTTAAATCTTTGTTGTTATCTCTTTGCATGGCTTTTTTGCAGAAATCATTTAATTTTTCTATAAGTTCTTTATTTTGAATTACAGTAAAATTCCAAGGTTTTTGGTTCATTGCACTAGGAGCAAGGTTTCCAGCTCTTAATATCTCATTTAATTCCTCATCTTTAATTTGTTCTGGCTTATAAGCGCGTATGCTTCTTCTTGCTTCAATTGCTTTTAAAACTTCATTCATTTTAGTACCTCCAATATTGTTTATAATTTTACATTTAATATTTATTATATAGTAAAATTAATATATTGGAAGTATGCACTTATTAGTTAGTTAGTATACAAAAGGAAAGCATAGAAATTTAAATCTATATATTATAGGAATTTAACGCATACTGGAGTAGGAATTGAAATCTCTTGCTCAAGTTTAGTCAATAATCCGGTTACCCTATCTATAGAAAATAAAGTTAAGTTATTAGTATCTTGATTAGCAGCAACTATAAATTTACCTGTAGGGTCTAAATCAAAGTCTCTTGGACCTTTTCCTCCAACAGGTGTAATAGCCTTTAATTCAACTTCTCCAGAATTAGAATCTACTGAAAATACTGCGATAGAATCGTGACCTCTATTTGAAGTATAAAGGAATTTACCATCAGGTGATAAATGGATAGCTGCAGCTATACTTTCACCATCAAAGTTTTCTGGTAGAGCAGAAATTTGTTGCTTTATTTTATAAGAATTATCGTCAGCAGATTTTTCTAATACAAATACTTCTGATGAAAGTTCTGATAATAAGTATGCAAAATTCATAGATGGATGGAAAGTCAAATGTCTAGGACCTGCACCAGCTGGTAAAGTAATAGTAGTATCAGAATCGTAAACTAATGAGCCGTTATCAACTGAATAGCTTACTACTTTATCAATACCTAAGTCTACTGCAAAAAGATTCTTTTCATCAGGAGTTAATTCAACAAAATGAACATGAGCTTTTTCTTGTCTATCTTTATTTGGGCCTGATCCTTCATGAAGTTTTACTGAAATTGGGTTGCTAAGAACTCCGCCTTCATTAACAGAGTAGGATCTGACTTCACCAGTATGATAATTAGCTGAAAATAAGTAATCCTTATCATTGTTCATGCTAACATGACAAGCAGGAGATCCAGGAGATACCTGACTATTTATAAAAGTTAATTCTCCAGTTTCTGTATTTATGGAAAAGCTAGCTACTCCGCCATTACTGCCTTCTTTAGCTACAGCAAAAAGTCTGTTATTTTTACAGTCTAAAGTAATGTATGTAGGATTGTCTAATTCTCCAGCAATTTTTAAATCTTCTAATTTACCATTTGAATTATCTAGAGTAAGTGTATATATGCCCTTACTACCAGTCTTTGTATATGTTCCAATATAAATTCTCACTTTATCTTCATGTTTTACCATAGTAATAGCCTCCTATTAATTATATAATGTAAGTATATTATATCATATTGATTTTACAGAGTAACTTTATTTAAATAGGGGTGAACATATGAAAGTTTGTAATTGTGGAAATTGTAATCATAGCGATTTGTGTGTAAAGAAGGTTCCGATATTTTCATTTTTATCAGAGGCTGAATTAAAAGAAATAAAAGATATGACAGGACATAGAGAATATAAAAATGGTGAAGTACTATGTCAGGAAGGGGAACGTTCTGAGACATTATTTATTATAAATGAAGGTAAAGTTAAACTGTCTAGAATAACTAAGGATGGAAAGGAGCAGATTATAAGAATTCTTTCAGAAGGTGAGTTCTTCGGAGAACTTAATCTGTTTACGGATGAAAATATATATAAGTTTTCTGTAATAGCTATTAGCAAAGTTAAGATATGTACGTTGACTAAAGAAGATATGGATAAGATATTAGAAAAAAATTCAGCTATTGCATTTAAGATATTAAAGGAAGTTACTAAAAAACTTTCAGAAACAGAGGAACTAGCACAAAACTTGGCAACGAATGATGCAGAAATAAGAATAGCTCACATGCTTTTAGAATTTTTAGATAAGTATGGAGAGGAAAAGGATGGAGTAAGTCAAATAAAGCTTCCTATAAATAGAGAAGAAATGGCTAATTATACAGGATTAACAAGGGAAACTATAAGCAGAAAACTATCTAAGTTAGAAGACCTTGGGGTAATCGAACTTAAAGGAAATAAGATTATAGTTGTAAAGGATAGAGAAGCATTAGTTGAATATGTTGAATAAATGATAAGATAAAAAATTAATTTCAGATCATAGTATGAAATTGATTTTTTATCTTTTTTTATTTGTGATTTAAATCATATTTTAAAATTCGAAATTGGATTAATATTAACTCATAAAGAGAAGAAATTCAGGAGGTTATTATTTATGAGTAGAGTTATAAATGAGAATTTAAAGCTAGGAGAAGTAGTTTCAATTTTCCCGGACTCGACAAAAATATTTAATGATATAAAGATAGATTATTGTTGTGGAGGACATGATAGCTTAGGAGCAGCTTTAAGAGAAAAGGCATTAAATGTTGATGTTTTTGTTGATAAGTTAAATGAAGAATATGAGAAATTCAAAAATTCCAATAGTGAATATATCGACTGGAGAGAAGTTGATTCAATTAAACTAATTGAAAATGTAATTAATACACACCATGCGTACACTTTTAGAAGTATTAAAGAGATAGATGAACTTTTACTAAAAATACTTAAGGTTCATTTTGAACATCATAGTGAAGAGCTACTTAAAGTTCATAGGTTATTTGGAAGTCTTAAAGTTGAGTTAGAGGAACACTTAATAAAAGAAGAGAAGAATCTATTCCCATTAATGGAGAGATATTTTATTACCAAAGATGAAAATCTAAGAGTAGAAGTTAAGAAATATATAGAAGAGACTGAAGCAGAGCATGATGGGGCAGGAGATATCCTAAAGGAACTAGAAGAGATTACTAGAGACTTTAAAGCACCAGAAGGAGCATGTACAACTTTTAAACTTGTATATAATAAGCTACATGACTTAGAAAAAGATTTATTTATCCATATTTATAAAGAAAACAGTATATTGTTTCAAAGGGTATAGTGGAGGAGAATAAGATGAACAAGGAAAGAATAGAGAATTTATCAATAATATTAAAGAAGTTAAATCAAGAAGGTGCAACCGAGGAAGTTAGACAAGAGGCTTTAAGTATAGTTAAAGAAATAAGTCCAGTTGAATTATCTATAGCAGAACAAAATCTTATAGAAGAAGGAATGAATCCTCAAGAATTAAGAGGCTTGTGTGAAGTTCATATGGAAGTTCTTAAGGATGAATTGGATAAGATCAAGACAAGCATTACTGAGGGACACGTTTTAAATACTATGATAGAAGAACATGAGGAAATATTAAAGCTCTTAAAGAAGCTAGAGGTATTAAACAATAAAATTCAAAAGCTGAATAATTATGATGAAGAAGGTAATATAGCTAGAGAGCTAGTTGAGTTAGCTGATAATATATTAGATGCAGAGAATCACCATCAAAGAGAAGAACAAGTACTTTTCCCTGAGATGGAAGCTTTAGGGATAACTGGTCCTACAAGAATTATGAAAATGGAACATGAGGATTTAAGAGAGAAAAAGAGAAGAATAAAATCTCTTGGAGAGAATGCTAAATATGTGAACTTTGAAGCATTTAAATCAGATTTAGATGAAACAGCAAAATATCTTATATTTAATCTAAGAGATCATATATTTAAAGAAAATTATATTCTATATCCTTCAGCACTTGAAACTATTAAAGAGAATAGCAAGTGGGAGGAAATGAAAGATAGATGCGATAAAATAGGATATTGCGGATTTACACCTAGTCATTAATTAATTGACAAGTGGTTGACGTTAATATATGCTTTTAGTATAAAATTATATATAAGTCTTCAGGGCAGGGTGTAATTCCTTACCGGCGGTAAAGCCCGCGAGCTATTTTAGCAGATTCGGTGAGATTCCGAGGCCGACAGTAAAGTCTGGATGAAAGAAGATTATTAAGAGTATAGTGTAATCTATTTATTAGGTTAGCTATATACTTTGATTGAATGCATAGCTCTGAAATTTTATAATTTCAGAGCTTTTTGTTTATCTTTTGTGGAAAAAAACTATAGTTTTTTATTCATTGTGGATAATATTTGATTTTAATGCCCTGAGTTTTAATAACTCAGGTTTTTTTATTTAAAAAAGGAAAAAATAATATAGAAATTATTTTTAAAGGGAGGGAATTTAGTGGATGTATTTTACATGAAAAAAGCATTGGAGTTAGCTATAAAAGGAGCGGGAAAAGTTAATCCTAATCCTATGGTAGGTGCAGTAATTGTAAAAGATGATGAAATAATCGGGGAGGGATTTCATGAATTTTATGGAGGACCTCATGCAGAGGTAAATGCATTATCTAGTGCTGTAGAGAGTGTGGAAGGGTCCACAGTTTATGTGACATTAGAGCCTTGTCATCATTACGGTAAAACTCCACCATGTGTTGATGCATTAATAAGGAATAAAGTTGCTAGAGTTGTTATAGGACAAAAAGATCCAAATCCATTAGTAGCGGGGAAGAGCATCAATAAGTTATTAGAGCATGGGATAGAAGTTGAAGTAGGAATACTAGAGGAAGAATGTAAAAAGCTAAATGAAGTGTTTAATAAGTACATTGTAACTAAAAAGCCGTTTATAGTATTAAAATCTGCCATAAGTTTAGATGGTAAGATAGCAACTCATACTGGTGAATCAAAGTGGATTACAGGAGAAGAGGCGAGAGAAGAAGTTCAAGTACTTAGGAACTCATTATCAGGAATAATGGTTGGAGTAGATACTGTGATAATAGATAATCCTCAATTAACTTGTAGGATTCCTAATGGAAGAAATCCAAAAAGAATTATAGTTGATAGTAATCTGAGAATTCCACTAGATTCAAAGGTTTTAGAAATAAATGAAAACTCTCATTGTATTATAGCTACAACTCAAAAAGCGCCAAAAGAAAAAGTTGATATTCTAAGAAACAAAGGTATAGAGGTTATTGTCTTGCCGGAGAAAGATGCAAAGGTAAGCCTTAAGGAGCTAGTTGTGGAACTTGGAAGAAAAAATATAGATGGAATTTTATTAGAGGGTGGAGGAACCTTAAATTATTCAGCATTAAAAGAAGGCATAATTGATAAAGTTCAATATTATATTTCACCTAAAATAATCGGAGGAAGGGATGCCAAAACTTCAGTAGAAGGAGAAGGCGTAAATAGCATAGATGAATGTTTTAGATTAAATGAGGTTACAACCAAAGTTGTTGGAGAAGATATTCTAGTAGAGGGTTATATAAAGGAAGGTGGTTATTGACTTTGTTTACAGGAATCATTGAGGAAGTAGGATTTGTAGAATCTATTCAGAAATCTGGTGATGGAGCAAGAATAAAAATTAGGGCTAAAAAAGTACTAGAGGATAGTAAGATAGGGGATAGCATCAGTACAAATGGAGTTTGCTTAACAGTTACTGATTTTTGGAGTGATGGATATTACTCAGATGTTATGGCAGAAACCATGAGGAGAAGTAATCTTGGCGAATGTAAAACTGGAGCGAAGGTGAATCTTGAAAGAGCGTTAAAGGCAAGTGATAGGTTAGGAGGACATATTGTTAGTGGGCACATTGATGGAGTTGGAATTATTACATCAAATGAGAAAGAGTCAAATGCTGTATGGGTAACCATAAAGGCGCCTAAGGAAGTCCTTAAATATATTGTTGAAAAAGGTTCAATTGCAATAGATGGAATAAGCTTAACAGTTGCTTATGTTGATAATGAAGTATTCAAGGTCTCTATAATACCTCATACAGGAGAAGAAACAACACTTCTTAATAAGAAAAAAGGACATTATGTTAATTTAGAATGCGATGTAATAGGCAAATATGTTGAGAAGCTTTTAGGATTAAATAAAGGAAAAGAAGAAAAGAAAAAGAGCTCTATATCAATGGAGTTTTTGATGGAAAATGGATTTTAGGAAAGTGGAGGGGTAAAATGTTTAAGTTTAATACTGTAGAAGAAGCAATAGAAGATATTAAAGCAGGAAAAATTATAGTAGTAATTGATAATGAAGATAGGGAAAATGAAGGGGATCTTTTAATGGCAGCAGAAAAAGCTAAGCCAGAAGATATTAATTTCATGGCTACATATGGAAGAGGACTTATTTGTACACCATTAGAAGAAAGATTGACAAATAAGTTAGATATTAATGCAATGGTTGAGAATAATACTGATAATCATGGAACAGCATTTACGGTTTCTGTAGACCATATTAATACAACTACTGGTATATCAGCATTTGAAAGGGCAGAAACAATAGTTAAACTACTAGATGAATCATCTAAACCAGAGGATTTTAGAAGACCAGGACATGTATTTCCCTTAGTTGCTAAAAAAGGAGGAGTTTTAGAGAGACCTGGACATACAGAAGCAGCTGTAGACTTACCAAGGCTAGCAGGGTTAAAACCAGCAGGTGTAATTTGCGAAATTATGAATGATGATGGAACAATGGCAAGAACTGGTGACTTAATGAAATATGTTGAAAAACATGGACTTAAGATAATTACAATTGAAGCGCTAATAGCGTATAGAAAACAAAACAATTTATAGGAGGATATAATTATGAAAAATTATGAAGGAAATTTAGTAGCAAAGGGTCTGAAATTTGGTATTGTAGTGGGAAGATTCAATGAACTTATAGGATCAAAACTTTTAAGCGGAGCATTAGATGGTTTAAAAAGACATGGTGCTAATGAGGAAGATATTGAAATAGCATGGGTTCCAGGGGCATTTGAAACACCACTAATTGCAAAGAAAATGGCTGAAAGTAAAAAATATGATGCTGTTTTATGTTTAGGAGCAGTTATTAGAGGAGCAACACCGCACTTTGATTATGTGTGTGCAGAAGCTTCAAAAGGTATCGCAAATGTATCTTTAAATACAGGTATTCCAGTAATGTTTGGAATATTAACAACAGATTCAATAGAGCAAGCAATAGAGAGAGCTGGAACTAAGGCAGGAAACAAAGGTTATGATGCAGCTGTTTCTGCAATAGAGATGGCAAATTTAATAAGAGAGTTTTAAAAGATTTTTAGTGAGTACTAAGATATTTATTATCTTAGTACTCTTTTTTTATTCTCTATATAAATTCTTTCGCTGATCCATGTGGACTGTTAAACAGAAGTGTTGAAATGTTTATGGAAGATTAAAAGAGAGTAGACTTCCATAAAAAACACAGATTATAAATCTAAATAATGGTCAAGAATTTAGTAAAAGAATTGGAGGAGCATATGGTAGAAATGTTTAAAAATGATTTGAATGAAGAGATAACAGAGAATATTAATTTTGAAGATAGTATATCAGCCATCCTTGTTAATAAAGAAGTTAAATGCCCTAGATGTTTTTCTAAGGATATAAGCAAAAATGGAAAGACAAAGGCTTTGAGACAACGATATATTTGCAAAGATTGTGGAAAAAGCTTTTCTGAGATGACTGGAACTCCAGTAAGTTATAGTAAGAAGGAACTTAAGCAGTGGGCAAGGTACACCCACTATATGAGTGAAGGTATGACTTTAAGAGAGATATCAAAGATATTAAAAATAAGTCTAGTTACAAGTTTTCAGTGGAGACACAAAATTTTAAGTTCCGTAGAGCATAGAATAAAAGATGGGGAATTTTCAAAGATTGTTCAGATAGATGAACTTAGAATGAAAGAAAATTTTAAAGGAAATCACTCTAAAAACAAGAACTTTAAAGTGTTAAGTGATAGCTATATAGTTGATAATGAAATATTCAGAAGAAGTTTTATATCAATTCTTAACTGTAGAGATTTATTAGATAATAAATATTTAAAGGCAGTATCAAAAGGGTACATTAGCAGAGAAGTACTGGATAAACATTTAGGAAGTAAGATGAGAAAGGTTAAGGTTATTGGTGTATGTAGGAATCTGCTTTATGTTAATTTTGCTAAGAAAAATAATTTGAAGATATGCATGGATGGGAGTTCTAAATACAATGTTAAGGATGTGGATATTGGGTTAGTAAGAAGACAAGGGATATTGTTTAAGCAATTTATTAGAAACTTTAGGGGTGTTGCAACTAAATATGTTAGTTTTTATATAAATTGGTTTAGAATAATTATTGATAAATACGATATTTGTAAAGTTTTAATAGACTCATGTATAAGAGGTAACCGAAAACTAATAAATATGGGATTTAAGTCTGTAGATTTTAATGGGGTAAATTATATATAAAATATAAATATTTTTTATTTCAACACTTTTCTTTAACAGTATATATGGTTTGAAATAACCTTAATAAGGTACATATTAATAAAGAAAAAAGCTCAGAGCTATGGATAATTACAAAACCCTGAACTTTAATGTTTATTTTTTTGAATTAGACATATTAATGGCCTTTTCTGTACAAAGGTCAACTGCTTCTATAACAGCACCTCTAAAACCATTTCTTTCAAGAGAGTAAACAGCTTCTATAGTGGTACCCGCAGGAGAGCAAACCATATCTTTTAATGCACCTGGATGAATTCCTGATTCTAAAACCATTTTGGCAGAACCTAAAACTGCTTGAGCTGCAATTTTATAAGCTTTTTCTCTTGGTACACCGTGAAGAACTGCCCCGTCTGCCATAGCTTCTATAAACATATAAACCATAGCTGGAGAAGAACCACCTATAGCTAAAGCTTTATCAATCATTGGTTCATCCACAATCTCTGTTTTACCAACTTTATTGAACATATCTACTATATAGTTAAACTCAGATTCAGAAACAAGTGAGTTTTTACATAACATAGTTAAACTTTCACCAACAAGAGCAGCTGTATTTGGCATTATTCGTATAATTTTTGCATCCTTACCTAAGTTATCTTCAAGATACTTTATTGTAATTCCAGCTGCAATAGTAACAATAATAGCGTTCTTATTAATTGAAGACTTTATTTCAGGAATTACATCATTAAAGAATTGTGGTTTAACAGCTAAAACAATAATGTCTGAAGACATGGCAACTGATTTATTATCCCTTATAACATTGATACCAAACGATTCTTTTACAGATTGTAATGTTTTATCCGAAAGGGCTGAAGCTGTAATATCTTCTGGAGATATAAAATTAGAAGATATAATACCGCCAATAATCGCCTTTGCCATATTACCACAGCCTATAAAACCTATTTTTTTATTCATAAATAAACCCCCTTATGATTACTAAAGTTATTTTATCATAAAAGGGGATTTATAGTATAGGGAGTAAAACTTAATAGGTATATATTTAATTAAATCTCCACACATCTAAGGCCAAGTTCCCAAATTGGTAGGCACCAATTAAATGTTCAGCTATCTTATTATTATCGCCAGCTCCCATAGCAATCAAAAGAGGAATAAAATGCTCATTTCTAGGAACAGCTAAATTAGAGCTTGGAGCTAAGCGTTCATAATTAAAGAGTTTATCTGTATTCCATTCTAAAATAGTGTTTTGAATCCAATTATTAAATTCTTTAGCCCAAGGAGTAATCGAATTACTATAAAAATCAACTGCCCTTAAGTTGTGAACAATACCACCACTACCTATTATAAGGATATCTTCCTCTTTAAGAGGTTCTAAAGCCTTTCCAATATCATATTGATTGGAGTTTGATAGAAAGGGATTTACAGACATAGATACAACTGGAACATCAATAGTTGGATACATTAATTTGAGTACAGACCAAGCTCCATGATCTATTCCCCTTTTATCATCAAATTTACTTTTAATATTATTAATATCTAACAAACGTTTAATCCTATTTGCTAGATCTAAGTTTGAGCTTGCAGTATAGTTTTCTTTATAGAGCTTATCTTCGAATCCATAAAAGTCATATATCATGGAATAAGGAGATGAAGTGCCAATAAGTTGAGTGTCTGATTCCCAGTGAGCTGAAAAAATAATAACTCCTTTGGGTTTGGGTATGGATTTGCTATAATCTTTCAAATATTGAGTATATTTATTATCATCATATATCATGTTTGGTGCTCCATGAGCAATAAAAAGACTTGATATCATAAAAACACATCCTTTAAATAATTAACTAATATTTAGTTATTAACTATTATATAATAATTATTATCAATAAGCAATAATATTAATACAGATTTTTGTCAAAAATACTATTAATAATGATGAACAAAACTTAAGACAATGAATATAATTATAAAATATAATTAATTTGCTTGCCTAACTAAAATATTTAAAGAAAAACAAATAAAAATAATACAAGAAAATATTTACATTCGCATAGAATAGGCATTGTTAAAATTGTGAGAATATAGTGAGATATTAGAAAAATAGCTACTTTAGGAAAATGAAAAGGATTTGTTAATAGATTATTAATAAGTTTGTTTTATAAAGCTGTTGACTAAAATTTTGTGGGGTGTTAATATTATAAACAGTTAGTCACCTAACTAATTGGAGGTGAGTTAAGTGGAAGAAAAATATGGGGATTCATTATATGGTATCTTTTCGCAGGTGATAAAGTTGAATTTCTATAGAGCTCATAAATTATTAGAGACCATTGGATTACACCCAGGGCAAGCTCATTTATTAGGGGTAGTAGGTCATAATGAAGGAATTAGCCAAAATCAACTTGCAAAGACTTTAAATGTTAAACCTGCAACCGTAACAGGAATGATTAAAAAAATTGAAAAAGCAGGACTTATTGAAAGAAAAAGTGATGAGCAAGATCAAAGAGTTCTTAGAGTATATACTACTAAAGAAGGTAAAGAGCTTAGTTTAAAACTAAAAAGATTCTATGATGAAATTAAAAAAGATTGTTTTAAGGGATTCACGGATGAAGAACTAATACTATTTCGCAGATTATTAATGCAAATGAAAGATAATCTAGTGAAAATAAATGGAGAAGAATGTAGTCCAGGATTTTCAGAACTTTAAACAAGACTATATGAGGAGATGAAGCAAATGATCAAGTTATTAAGATTTTTAAAAAAATATTCACTACAAGTTTGTGCAGTATTAGTGCTTATATTTTTGCAAGTAATGGCAGAATTAAACTTGCCTAATATAATGTCAAGTATAGTTGATACTGGTATAGTAAATAGTGATGTAGACTATATACTTAAAGAAGGTGGAATAATGCTTCTAGTGGCGCTTGGAAGCGCAGCATGTTCAGTACTTGCGGCTCTTTTTTCGTCAAAGGTTGCATTAGCATTTTCAAAAGATATAAGAAGAGAAGTATTTACACATGTTGAGGGATTTGCCCTTAACGAATTTAATAAGATACCAACATCTTCACTTATTACTAGAACTACAAATGATATTACTCAAGTTCAAACAGTAATGGTTATGGGATTAAGAATGCTTGTAATGGCACCAATTATGTTTGTAGGAGCACTTATTATGGCTCTTTCAAAAGATGTATATCTTTCAAGAGTTATAGCAGTAGCAATCCCATTGGTATTAGCAATGATGATTTTTGTAGCTGTAAAAGGTATGCCATTATTCAAAAGCATGCAAAAGAAAGTAGATAAATTAAACCTTGTAGTTAGAGAAGGACTTTCAGGTATAAGAGTTATTCGTGCATTTAACAGAACAGATTTTGAAAAAGATAGATTTAAGGATGCAAATAGAGATTTAACTAATACAGCAATAAAAGTTAACAAGTTAATGGCAGTATTAATGCCAATAATGATGTTAATATTTAACGTAATGGCAGTAGGAATACTTTGGTTTGGAGCAAATCGTATAGATTTAGGAGAAATGAAAGTTGGAGACTTAATGGCATTTATCCAATATTCAATGCAAATTATGTTCTCAGTAGTAATGGTTGCAATGATGTTTATTTTAATACCAAGAGCTTCAGCATCTGCAGTAAGAATAAATGAAGTTTTGGAAATGAAACCAGAAATACTAGATCCAGAAGTTCCAGATAATAGCTATGAAGAACGTGGACATGTAGAATTTAAGGATGTTGTATTTAGATATCCAGGAGCTGAAGAGGCTGTTTTAGATGGTATATCTTTTGATGCAAAACCTGGTGAAACTACAGCTATAATAGGAAGTACAGGATCAGGAAAATCAGCGTTAATTAACTTGATTCCACGTTTTTATGACATAGAAAGCGGAAATATTTTTGTGGATGGAGTAGATATAAGAAATATTACTCAAGAAAGTTTAAGAAATAAGATAGGAATAGTTCCACAAAAAGCAGTACTATTTTCAGGTACAATTTCAGATAACATAAGATACGGAAAAGATGATGCTACAGACGAAGAAGTTAGACATGCAGCTGAAGTAGCTCAAGCAGCAGATTTCGTTTCTAATATGAAAGATGGATATGATTCAATTATAGCTCAAGGTGGTAACAATGTATCTGGAGGACAAAAGCAACGTCTAGCTATAGCAAGAGCTTTAGTAAGAAAACCAGAAATATATATATTTGATGATAGTTTCTCAGCATTAGATTTTAAAACTGATGCAAAGTTAAGAGCAGCACTTAAGCATGAAACAGGAGATGCAACAGTATTAATAGTTGCACAAAGAGTAAGTACAGTTATGGATGCAGATAGAATTATAGTATTAGATCAAGGTAAAGTAGTAGGGAAAGGAACTCATAAAGAGCTTCTAAATACTTGTGAAATATACCATGAGATTGTATCTTCACAACTTTCAGAGGAGGAGATATCATGAGTGAAATGAAGAATAATGCACCTAAGAGAAGAGGTCCAATGGGCGGAGGTCCAATGGGCGGCGTTGTAATGGGCGGAGAAAAGGCTAAAGACTTTAAAGGTACAGGTAAAAGATTAGTAGGTTACTTAAAACCACAAATGGTTCGCTTAATAACAGTATTTATAGTAGCTATAATAAGTACTGTATTTACGATAGTAAGTCCTAAGATAATGGGTAAAGCAACAACAAAGTTATTTGATGGATTAATCTCAAAATATGAATATACTGCAGTTACTGATGCTGTAGAGAAAAGTACTGAACAAATAAAAACACAAACTGAACAGCAAAAAGCTAAGATTCAAGAGCAAATAAAGGCTCATCCAGAGCAAGCAAAACAAATACAAGCTCAAGCTCAGGCTGAAATGCAAAAAGCACTAGCTGCTCAGCAAACACCAGATATGCAAGAAAAGCAAAAGAAAGTACAAGATATTTTATCTAAGTATATTTCAAATGATGATTTGAAGAAAGCTAATACAGCTATACAATCTGGAGATGTAGATACAGTAAAAACAATATTTTCAGACAATAAGCCAGCTATAGATTTTGAGTATATTAGAAATATACTTACTCTATTAATAGGATTCTATTTAATAAGCGCATTATTCATGTTTATTCAAGGATGGGTAATGTCAGGAGTAGCTCAAAATACAGTTTATGCAATGAGAAAAGATTTAGATGATAAACTTGAAAAGCTACCACTTAAGTACTTTGATGGAAGAACAAAGGGAGAAGTTTTAAGTAGATTTACTAATGATTTAGATACAGTAGGTACTACTCTACAACAATCATTAACTCAACTTATTACATCAGTAGTAAGTATTGTAGGTATAATAGTTATGATGCTAACAATAAGTCCAATTATGACACTTATTGCAATAGCAGTATTACCAATAAGTATCTTTGTAATAAGACCTATACTTGGTAAGTCTCAAAAATACTTTGCAGCTCAACAAAAGCATTTAGGTGAATTAAATGGACATATCGAAGAAATGTACACTGGTCATAATATTGTTAAAGCTTTCGGAAGAGAAAAAGCATCTTTAGAAAAATTCAACAATGTAAATGAAGAATTATATAAAGTTGGATGGAAAGCACAATTTATATCAGGATTAATAATGCCATTAATGGGATTTGTTAATAACTTGGGATATGTTGTAGTTTGTGTTACTGGAGGATATCTAGCAACTAAGAAAGCTATTGAAGTCGGAGATATACAAGCATTTATTCAATATATGAGACAATTCTCTCAGCCAATAAACCAAACAGCTAATATTGCAAATATTATACAATCTACAGTAGCTGCTGCAGAACGTGTATTTGAAATGTTAGATGAGGCAGAAGAAGTTCCAGATCCAGTAGATGCAAAAGTATTAGATAATCCAACTGGTGCTGTTAAGTTTGAAAATGTTGACTTTAGTTATAAAGAAGACACTAAACTTATTGAAAATATGAATATAGATGTTAAACCAGGACAAACAATTGCAATAGTAGGACCAACTGGAGCAGGAAAAACAACATTAGTTAACTTGCTTATGAGATTCTATGAAGTTAATGGTGGAAAAATCACCCTTGATGGAGTAGATATAAGAGAATTAACTCGTGAAAATCTACGTAATATATTTGGTATGGTATTACAAGATACTTGGTCATTTAATGGTTCAATAAAAGAAAATATAGCATATGGACGTAAGGGAGCAACTGATGAAGAGATAATAAGAGCTGCTAAGGCTGCACATGCAGACCACTTTATTAGAACTTTAGATCATGGATATGATACAGAGTTAAACGAAGAAGCATCAAATATATCTCAAGGACAAAAACAATTACTTACTATTGCTAGAGCTATATTAGCTGATCCAGCAATATTAATTCTTGATGAAGCTACAAGTAGTGTTGATACAAGAACAGAAGTATATATTCAAAAGGCTATGAATAACTTAATGAAGGGAAGAACAAGCTTTGTTATAGCACATAGACTTTCCACAATTAAGGATGCAGATTTGATACTTGTTATGAATCAAGGTACAGTAATAGAACAAGGATCTCACAAAGAACTTCTAGAACAAAATGGATTCTATGCTGATTTATATAACAGTCAGTTTACAAATGGAGTTTTTGATGAGGAAGCTGTTTAAGAGTATAACATTATCTAATATAGAAAGCTGCTGGTAATAACCAGCAGTTTTTTCTTTAATTTATGTAGCAATTAGATATATAATATAACTAGACAATATTTGGTGGAGGATAAGATTATGTTTAGAACAATAATATGGTTTGTACATTTTGCTTTAAGCTTAATAGGAACAATACCTAAAATGATTAAGTATAAAGGTGCTGTGGAGAGAGGAAAAACCCAAGAAGAAATCCAAGGAATAAATGATGTGGTTAGAAAATGGGCTCTATCTCAAATAAAATATAGTGGAGCTAGGGTAACTGTGCATGGAGAAGAAAATGTACCAAAAGACAGGGGTGTACTTTTCATAAGTAATCATCAGGGGAATTTTGATATACCTCTTTTTATAGGATATATAGATAAACCTAAAGGATTTATAGCTAAAATAGAACTAACTAAGATTCCAATAGTTCATATATGGATGAAGTATATAGACTGTGTTTTTATGGATAGAAGCAGTATTAGAAAATCTGGTGAGGCAATAGTTGAAGGAATTAAACTTCTTAAGAAAGGAACTTCAATGGTTATTTTCCCAGAAGGAACTAGAAGTAAAGGGGATAAGTTAGGTGAATTTAAGGCAGGAAGTTTTAAATTAGCAACTAAATCAAAAGTTCCAATTGTTCCAGTTACAATAAAAGGATCTTATAAATTAATGGAGCAGAATGGAAGCAAGATAACACCTGCAGATGTAGAGCTTTTTATCCATCCTATGATAGAGACAGCAGATTTAACTAAAGAAGAATTAGATGAATTACCAAAAAGAGTTAAAAATATAATAGCAGAAAAATTATAAAATAAAGAATATATTAAAAAAGGCTGAGGTGGAGCATATTAATGCTTTACCTCAGCCTTTTTCGCTTATATAAATATTTATTAGCTTATTGAAAGATATTCATCATAAGACATTTGCTTATCAACGATAGTTCCATCAGCTTTAATATCTATTATTCTATTAGCTATTGTATCTATGAATTGATGGTCATGAGATGTAAATAATACATTGCTCTTAAAATCTCTTAATCCATTATTCACAGCTGTAATTGATTCAAGATCTAAGTGGTTTGTAGGTTGATCTAAAACAAGTACGTTGGCATTAGTCAACATCATTTTAGATAACATACATCTTACTTTTTCTCCTCCAGAAAGAACTTTAGCTTCTTTTAAAGCTTCGTCTCCTGAGAATAACATTCTACCTAAGAATCCTCTTAAGTAACTTTCAGATTTTTCTTCAGAATACTGTCTAAGCCAATCTACAAGATTTAAATCTACATCGTTAAAGAAATCTGAGTTATCTTTTGGGAAGTATGCGTTAGTGATAGTAACGCCCCATTTGAATTCTCCAGAATCAGGTTCCATTTCACCCATTATTATTTTAAATAGAGTTGTTATGGCTATTTCTTCTCCAACAAAAGCGATTTTATCCTCTTTGTTAACAATGAAGTTTACATTATCTAGAACTTTAACGCCGTCAATTGTTTTTGAAAGTCCTTCAACTCTTAAAATATCATTACCAACTTCTCTTTCAGGTTTGAAACCAACAAAAGGATATCTTCTGCTAGATGGTTGGATGTCATCTAAGGTTATTTTATCTAATAACTTTTTACGTGAAGTTGCTTGCTTTGATTTAGAAGCATTAGCACTAAATCTAGCAATAAAGTCTTGTAGTTCTTTGATTTTTTCTTCTTTTTTCTTGTTTTGATCTTTAGACATTTGTAGAGCAAGTTGGCTTGATTCATACCAGAAGTCATAGTTTCCAACATATAGCTTTATTTTACCAAAGTCAACATCGGCCATGTTTGTACAAACTTTGTTTAAGAAGTGTCTATCATGGGATACTACTATAACTGTTCCTTCAAAGTTTATTAAAAATTCTTCTAACCAATTTACAGATTTAATATCAAGATGGTTAGTAGGCTCATCTAGGATTAGTATTCCAGGATTACCGAATAAGGCTTGAGCTAATAATACCTTAACTTTTTCTCCACCAACTAGTTCAGAAAGTTGTTTATCATGAAGCTCTGTAGGTACGCCTAAACCTTGTAGTAATGATGAAGCGTCAGATTCAGCTTCCCATCCATTAAGTTCAGCAAATTCACCTTCAAGTTCAGAAGCTTTAATACCATCTTCATCAGTGAAATCAGCCTTTGCATATATCTCATCTTTTTCTTTCATTATTTGATATAGTCTTTCATTTCCCATTATAACAGTTTCAAGTACAGAATAATTATCATAGTGATAATGGTCTTGTTTAAGAACAGACATTCTAATATCTTTTGGAATAGAAACTTCACCTGTATTTGGTTGAACTTCTCCAGAAAGAATCTTTAAGAATGTACTTTTACCAGCACCATTTGCCCCTATAACTCCATAACAGTTACCAGGAGTAAATTTAATATTTACATCTTCAAATAGTTTTTTGTCACCATATCTTAAGCTTACGTTAGTTACATTAATCAATATTTCTCATTCCTTTTTTTATAAATTTGCACTATCCTCAATATTGTAACATAAGTTTTATTATTAGGGAAGAAATTAGTGGAGCCTGGTATGAGGTAAAACTTAGTATGAAAATATTACGCCTAGAAATGAATGAAATTATTAGAAATTAAAAGATTTTCAAAATATGAAAATCTATTGGTATAGTATGCTGCGTATGCAATAATAAAGCTAGAAATTATGATACTGGAGGACTTTAATAGAGTATAAGTTGATAGCTTTAGATATGGATGGAACAATTCTTAAAAATGACACAACAATATCAGAAAGAACAAAAAATGCAGTGAAATTGGCAAAGAAATGTGGGATTAAAGTAGTTCTAGCATCTGGAAGACCTATGGAAGCCATAAATAGTTATTTAGAAGAACTGGATTTAATATCAGAAGAAGATTTTGTTTTAAGTTATAACGGAGCCATAGTACAAAATACTGGGACTAAAGAAAAAATAGTAAGTAATCTACTAACAGGAAAGGATGCACATATTTTGTACAAACTTAGCTTGGATATGGGGGTAGATATTAACGGATTTTCTAAATTTCATGGATTAGTTGCACCAAAAAATAATTTATATATTCAAATACAATGTGATGAAATAAATAAACCTTTAGTCCAAATGGACTTTTATGAAATAAAAGAAGAGGATGAAATTACAAAGATAATAATGACAGAAGATGCGGAAATTTTATCAAAAGGTATTGAGTTAATTCCTGATAATATATATGAAGAGTATACAGTTTTAAAAAGTGATAAGTCATTTTTAGAGTTTTTAAATAAAAATAGTAATAAAGGAAAAGGACTAGAATATTTAGCAAATCATTTAGGTATTACAAGAGAAGAAATAATTTCAGTTGGAGATGCTGAAAATGATATGCATATGATAGAATTTGCTGGGCTTGGAGTTGCAATGGGAAATGCTTCTCATGATATTAAAAGAATAGCTGATTATATAGCTCCAACAAATGAAGAAGATGGGGTTGCACATGTAATTGAAAGATTTATATTATCTGATAAACAGTAAAAGTTAAAGGAGAAGTTTATGTACAAGTTGATAGCTATAGATATGGATGGAACTCTATTAAGAGAGGATAAAACTATATCAGATAAAACAAAAAATGCAATAAGAAAGGCTAAGGGAAATGGGATAAAGGTAGTACTAGCATCTGGAAGGCCTATAGAGGGATTGTATCAATATCTTGAACCTTTGGATTTAATATCTGAAGAAGATTATGTTTTAAGTTATAATGGTTCATTAGTACAAAATACAAAAACAAAAGAAGTAATAATGTCACATTGCTTAAAAGCTAGAGATGGTGATGTTTTATATAAGTTGAGTCAAGAAATAGGGGTAAATATTCACGGATTTTCAAAAAAGTATGGAATGATAACTCCTAAGATAAGCAAGTATTCAGAGATTGAAGCTTTAAGAAATAAGTTTGATTTAAAGGTGATGGATTTTAGATTAGTTGAAGATGAGGATGAATACATTAAGTTCATGATGATAGATGAACCTGATATATTAACTAGAGGAATATCTCTTATTCCAAAAGAATTTTATGATAAATATACAATATTAAGAAGTGAAGATATTTTTCTAGAGTTTTTAAACAAAGAAAGTAATAAAGGTGTAGGTATTGAGGCATTAGCTAAATATTTAGGACTTTCTAGAGATGAAGTAATTTGCGTTGGAGATGCAGAAAATGACAAGCATATGATTGAATATGCAGGGTTAGGAGTAGCTATGGGGAATGCTACAGTAGGGATAAAAGAAATAGCTAAGTATATAGCGCCAACAAATGAAGAGGATGGCGTAGCTCATGTAATAGAAAAATTTATGCTTTAATTTTAGGCTCAGAATATTATGGTAATATTCTGAGCTATATTTATATTTGGAGTAACTAGTAATAGTTAGGAAGTGGTAGCAATATGAAGAAAACCTCTGCTGAATTTAAAATATGAAACATATTAAAGATTGATTTCACAGTTGAAGAACTGTACTATTTAAATAGTACACTAGTAAACCTACGATGGAGGTGTTTAAAATAGATTTTGAACTTAATAATAAAGAGCCCATATATCTTCAAATAATGAATTATATAAAGAGAAGAGTATTATCTGGAGAATTAAGAAAAGGTGATAGATTAGAATCGGTAAGAGAGCTAGCTAGCAAACTTAAAGTAAATCCTAATACAATTCAAAGAGTATATTCAGAACTTGAAACAGAAGGAATAATATATACTCAAAGGGGTTTGGGTAAATATATTACTGAAGATGTAAATATATTAAAAAGATTAGAACAAGAAAGTGCAAATGAAGTATTAGATACATTTATAAAGAACATGAAAGAATTAGGTTTCACCAAAACGGAAGTAATAGATTTTATTAATACTAGATATTAAGGGGGTAAGCATTAGTGGAGATTTTATTAGAGGTTAAGAATGTTAAGAAATCTTTTGGTCAAAAAATTATACTTGATGGAGTTGAATTCACATTAGAAAAGGGTAAGGTATTAGGAATATTAGGTCCAAATGGTAGTGGGAAAACTACACTCCTTAATTTAATACAAAGTTTTTTGAAACCCACTGAAGGAGAAATATATATAGATGGAAAATTAGCGGGAGTAGAGACTAAGGGTAAGGTTTCTATGTTACAAGATAAAAATATTTTTAGTTGGTGGATGAAGGTTAAGGATGGAATTGAATTCTATAAAGAATTTTTTGTGGATTTTGATGAAGAGAAAGCAAATAGCTTATTGGATAGATTTAAAATAGATAGGAATCAAAAAATAAAGTCATTATCTAAGGGAACGTATGAAAAGTTTGCCATTATCCTAGCTTTGAGTAGAAAAGCAAAACTTTTCATATTAGATGAACCACTATCTGGCATAGACCCGTTAGATAGAGAAGAGGTTACTGATATTATAATAAATAATTTAAATGAAGAATCCTCTATGATAGTAACAACACATCTTGTAGCCGAACTTGAAAGAATATTTGATGAAGTAGCTTTTGTTAAGGAGCGAAAGATATTTTTAAAAGGAGATTCAGAAATTTTAAGAGAGGAAAGAAATAATTCTCTTGAAGAAATTTATAGGGAAATTTATAAGAGGTAAGAGATATGAGAAATATATTAAAGTTTGGATATAAAGAATTGAAAGTGTTTTATATAATCGAGATATTTTTATTTATAGTAATAAGCCTGGTAGCAGTGTTCTATAATAAGAATATTCTAGTGTTTAATCCTTTAAGAGGAGGACATGAATTTATATTTAATATTATAAAGAGGTATACTGAATTAATATTATATATTAATTTAATAGTTAGTGTAATAATGCTGCAAATGCAATTAACTAGTTCAAGAGGAAGATTGTTATTTTTATCCAATATATCAGGAAAGAAATTTTTTATTTCACACATAATTGGATTTATATTAATACAATCACTTTTTAGTTGCGTGGGGTTTGTGATTATATTATTAGCTTCAAGATTTAAAGAAGTTTTTGCAAATGAATTATTTTTAGATTTTCATAATATTTTTATGCTGAATTTTAATACCATAGCAATATACATCATCATTTTATTTACTACAACACTAGTAAGAAGCAGAATTAGTAATTATGCAATCGCATCAATAGTAGTCATAGTAGTAAGTATATTAGTAACATTAATGTTTTTATTTATTAATTATGCATACCCGGCAATTTTTTTGCCAGCTGGTACAATACAGTTTTATGTAAATAAAATGTTTAGGATCGTAATAAATATTCCGATGATTTTAATACAGTGCATCTTAGCAGTAGCACTATTCTTTAGAGCTACTAAAGTATTAGAAAATAAATTAGATATAGTATAAGATTATACTCAACAAAATAAGGTGCGCTAGAACTTTTATAGGTTTTGGTGTACTTTATTTTATTCTTCTACAAAAATGGGCTATAATTATAATAGGTTTTTAGTTAAAATACTTGTTAGAAATTACTTTAGGAGTTGTAATAATGAATATAAAAAGTGCACTTTATGAAGTGTTAGATAGATGTTCAGATATAGATATTTCAAAAGCTAAAAATGTTTATAATCAAGGCTGCATATTAAGCGGAGAATACAAACAAAATGAAGGGCTTTACATAATAAAAGGTGATGTATTATCTCAAGATCTTATTAATACCTATTATAGTTCAGTGATAATAAGTGAAAAAAATGCTGAACTTGAGCAAACTTATTGTAGTTGTGAAGATTATGAAAAGAGTTCAGTGAGAAGAGTAAATTATAGATGTAAGCATATTAATGCTCTGCTATTATATCTGTTAAATCAAGATCAAGAAACAGTAAAGACTTCAGAAATCCACAGTTCAAAAAGAATAGAAGATGAAGAAAAGATGCTAATGGATTTCTTTAAGATGCAGAGACAAGGATTATATAAGCAAAAAATAATGCTTGAAACATATATAGAAATTGAAGGATGGTATTTTAATATACATTTCAAAATAGGAAATAACAAGCTGTATGTTGTAAAAGGTTTAAGAGAATTTCTAGAGGCATATAGAAGCAAAGGTGTTGTTGAATTCGGTAAAGAATTTGTTTTCCAAGGAAATAAGCATACTTTTAGTAAGGAAGATAAAAATCTTATAAAATATTTAATTACACAAATGGCCATGGAGGATTTTTTAAGAGGAAGCTTCTCTTTGTATAACAAAAGTATAATCAAAGGTAAGGCCATGACTCTACCTATAGATAAGCTTAGAGAAACCCTATCCCTTATGGGAAATCATAAAATATTTCTTAAGATAGGATTTGAAGATATAGGAGAAGTGAAAGTTGTAAAAGAAAACTTACCTATTAGCTATAGCATAAGAGAAGAGGGAAACCATATATTTCTTACACAAAAAGAAGGATATATTGCGCTAAATAAAACCAAGGATGTATTTTTAAATGAATCTAAGGTTTACTTGCCGTCAGAAGAACAAGTAGAAGTGTATGGAAGTATATATGAGAAATTAGGGAAAGAAAAGGTTATTAACAGTAAGTTTAAGAATCAAGTACTAGGTAATTTACTTCCCATAATAGAACGCGTAACTTCAGATATAAGTTTAGACAGAAATATGAGAGAGAGTTTTATTAATGAACCACTTAAGGTTGATTTCTATTTAGATAGAGAAAAAGATATAACAATGGAAACACTATTTAGATATGGTGAAGTAATAATAAATCCTTTAGATGAGCCAGAAGATTTTGGTGACAAATTTATAACTAGGGAATCTGATAAAGAAAAAGAAATTCTAGATGTAATTGAGATGCTTAACTTTTCTATAGGAGCAAGAAAGTTTGTACTTAAAGGTGGGGAAGCAGGGGAGTTCTATTTTTTAAGAGACGGAGTTCAGAAGCTTATAACATTAGGAAATATATATTATTCAGATAGAGTTAAAAAAGAAAAAGTAGTAAAAGAAATTAAGATAAATGCGTTAATGAGAGAAGAAAGAGATTATTTTACATTCCAATATGATATAGATGAACTTTCTCCAGAGGATGCGAGAGATATTATATACTCAATAAATAGGAATAAAAAATATCATAAGATAAAAGGAGGAGCTTTTATTGATTTGGATAATGAAGAATTGAAAAAGCTTCATAGATTTATTGAGAGTATAACCCTTGGAGATGAAATAGAGAGTGAGATAAATATACCTAAAAATAAGGCATTGGTAATTGATTCTCTGGCTAATGAAGAAAGAACAACATTTATAAATGGATTAGAATGCATAGATGAAATGAAGAAAAGAATTCATTCTCTAGAGAACTTTAAAGTTGATGTACCTAAAGAGTTGAATGGCGAATTAAGAGAGTATCAAAAAATAGGGTATAGTTGGATGAAGTCCTTAGACTACCTAGGGTTTGGTGGAATATTAGGGGATGAAATGGGGCTTGGAAAAACTCTTCAAGCTATCACATTTATATTATCTAATAAAGGCAAAAAGACTCTTATAGTAGCGCCAACTTCTTTAGTTTATAATTGGCTAGAAGAATTTAATAAATTTGCACCTTCCTTAAAGGTGGAGGTTATGGCTGGAACTCAAACTCAAAGAAATAAAACAATCAGCAAGTTAGATGAAATAGATGTTTTGATAACTTCATATGGAGTATTAAAAAGAGATGAAGAATTATATAAAAAGGTTTCTTTAGATTATTTGATAATTGATGAGGCTCAGAATATTAAAAATTCCTCATCACAAAATGCAGAAATAGTTAAAAACTTAAATGCAGCAAGACGATTTGCGCTAACGGGTACCCCAATAGAAAACTCTTTGGTTGAGTTATGGTCGATATTTGACTTCATAATGCCAGGATATTTATATGGTGAAAAGAAATTTAAAAGAATATTTGAAAAGCAGGAAGAGGGTATAAATAATCTATCTTTATTTATAAAACCATTTATTTTAAGAAGGTTAAAAAGGGATGTAATATTAGAATTGCCTGATAAGATAGAAAAAAATATTTTAATAGATATGGAAAGAAAACAAGAGAAAATATATAAAGCATATGCTGATTATGCTAAGGAAAGAATTAGAGAGGAACTTAGCAAATCAGGAGTTAATATTAAAGTATTAGCCTATCTTACAAAATTAAGACAGTTATCCCTAGATCCTGCATTAGTTGTGGATAACTATAGTGAGCAAAGCGGAAAGCTGGGGGCATTTTTAGAAATCCTTAATCAAAGTATAGAGGAAGGGCATAAAGTCCTGGTTTTTTCACAATTTACAACTATGTTAAAGAGAATAAGTGAATTGTTGAAATTAAACAAAATAGAACATTTTTATTTAGATGGGGCTACAAAGGCTCAAGATAGAATTAAAATGGTTAATTCATTTAACGTGGATGAAACTAAAGTCTTTTTAATATCATTAAAGGCAGGAGGGACTGGACTTAACCTAACTGGAGCAGATGTGGTTATTCATTTCGATCCATGGTGGAATCCTGCAGTAGAAGATCAAGCAACAGATAGAGCTCATAGATTTGGACAAAAAAATGTAGTAGAAGTAATAAAGCTTATAGCAAAAGGCTCTGTAGAAGAAAAGATTATAAAGCTACAAGAAAGTAAGAAAGAATTGATTAACATGGTTTTAGAAAATGGGTTAGATTCAGGAGAAATATTAAAGGGCTTAAAAGAAGAAGAATTACTAAAACTGTTTGGTTAGTTATTTAATATGATGACTATAAATGGAGTACTGAATTATATATTCAATACTCCATTTTTGCGTGAACTATAGAAATAATCCTTAAGAAAACAAGAAGTATATAACAATATATTAGAAATGATATAATTTTTGACAGTTATGGGTACTGAAGGTAAAATAAGTGTAGAGATTCAATAAAGTAGAGGTATAAAAATGAGTAAAAGAATAATGGCTGGTATAATAGCGGGAATATTAATGCTAGGGATTGCAGGATGCTCAAATAAGAGTAAAGGTTATGATAAAGCGAAGACAGAGGACACATCAGCAAAAGCAGAGAATGCAGCTGATGGACAAGGGCAAAAGACATCACAGAAACAATTAGACAGACAAGATATTTCGGAAATAATAAAAACCAAGGAAGATTTATACAAATTTACAAGGGACCATATCGATAAATTTAAACAGATATTTTCCAAATATAATGTATCAAGTAACATGGATACAAGTGCCGAGTTTCATCCAGATAAAAGAGATGCATCTTTTGGAGAAATTGATATGGTTATGACTAATAAAGTAGAAATAAATGATGGCGCACAGAATAAATATGAAAATATTAATTTCAATATGGGAGCAAGTTCAGAGACTAAAAAGGGTGCATTCGCACTTGAAGTATTGGTGACAGTTCCGATAGATAGAGTGTTTAAATTAGAAGAATATCAGATGCTAAAAGATATGATATTAGCAATGTATGATGAAAAGTATGACTTTAAGAAGAATGACTTAGATAAATGGGTGAATGACACAATAGAAGCCGAAGAGCAAAGTCCTCTAGGGGGAAAGTTCAGATCAAATGGTTTTTTCACAGAGCATGTAGGAGTATTTTTTGATAAGGCTGGAGGAACAATGAATATAGCATATACAATATCAAAAGTAGAAATTCCAGTGCAGTAGTATATATAGTATTAAATTGAGGTAGTATATTAGAATTTAAGCAATAATATTTAATTGTATATAATTTTTAGGAATCTTCTTATATTAAAATAAATATAAGAAGATTTCTTTTATTTAATTAGTGTATAATAAAATGAGTTTTTAAAAATCTCTTATTTAAAGAAGAGATAAGTGAAAGGAAATAATATATGAGTAAAATATTAGTTTTAGCAGAAAAACCTTCTGTTGGGAGAGAACTTGCTAGAGTTTTAAGATGCAGTAAAAAGGGAAATGGTTATATAGAAGGTGATAAATATATAGTAACTTGGGCCTTAGGTCATTTAGTTACATTAGCAGATCCAGAAGCTTATGATGATAAATATAAGGCTTGGAAGTTAGAAGATTTACCTATGCTTCCAAAACATTTAAAGCTTGTAGTTATAAAACAAAGTGGAAAACAATTTAATGCTGTAAAAGAGCAGTTAAATAGAAAAGACGTCAATGAGATTGTTATAGCTACTGATGCAGGAAGAGAAGGAGAACTAGTTGCTAGATGGATTATCGAAAAGGCAAGGGTGAATAAACCTACTAAGAGACTTTGGATTTCATCTCAAACAGATAAAGCTATATTAGATGGTTTTAGAAATCTTAAACCATCATCTCAATATGATAATTTATATAAGGCAGCCCAGTGTAGGTCAGAGGCTGATTGGGTTGTAGGATTAAATGTAACTAGAGCTCTTACTTGTAAGCATAATGCACAGCTTACAGCAGGAAGAGTGCAATCAGCAACTCTTGCTATGATAGTAAATCGTGAAGAAGAAATAAAGAACTTTAAACCAAAGGATTATTATGTAATTAATGCAAAAGCTAAAGGTTTTACCCTAAGTTATAGAGATAAAAATAATAATAGTAATATCTTCGATTTAGATAGAGTAAATAAAATCCTTGGGGCAACAAAAGGTAAAGAAGCTAATGTGGTAGACGTTAGTGAAAGTGCTAAGAAACAATTCGCACCAGCTCTTTATGATTTAACAGAGCTTCAAAGAGATGGAAATAGAATATATGGATATTCGGCAAAACAAACTCTATCAATAATGCAAAGATTATATGAAAACTATAAGATATTAACTTATCCAAGAACTGATTCAAGATATATTTCTAGCGATATAGTAGCAACACTGCCAGATAGATTAAAGTCTATATCTATAGGAAATTATAGAGCATTAGCAACAGAGATATTAAAAGGAAAGATAAATGCGCATAAAGGCTTTGTTGATGATAGCAAGGTTAGTGATCACCATGCTATTATTCCAACTGAAGAAAAAGTTAATATAGGCCTTTTAAGTAGTGAAGAAAGACATATTTATGAATTAGTAGTAAAGAGATTCTTATCTGTAATGCTTCCGCCTTATGAGTATATTCAAACAACAATAGTTTCTGATATAAATGGAGAGACTTTCATAGCAAAAGGAAATGTTATAAAATCTAAGGGCTGGAAAAAGGTATATGATAGAGCAGACGACTTATCAGAGGATGAAGATGAAAGAGATAGTCAAGAGTTACCTTGCTTAAAGAAGGGTGACAAAATAAATATATTATCAGTAGAAAGTAAAAAACAACAAACTAAACCTCCAGCAAGATTTAATGAAGGTACATTACTTTCAGCAATGGAAAAACCTCAAAAGTATGTAACTATAGATAAAGCACATGCTAAAACTCTTGGTGAAACTGGTGGAATAGGTACTGTTGCAACTAGAGCTGATATTATAGAAAAGCTATATAATATGTTCTATATAGAAAAGAATGGAAAAGAAATAATACCAACATCAAAAGGTAAGCAACTTATAGAATTAGTTCCAGCAGAACTAAAATCTCCATTATTAACAGCAGAATGGGAAATGGAGTTAGAACTTATAAGTAAAGGTAAGAAAAACCCTAATGATTTTATAGATAGAATGAGAAAGTATGCTGCAGAACTAGTTGATGATGTAAAAGGCAGTAGTGATAAATTTAGACATGATAACCTTACAGGAAAGAAATGTCCTGAGTGTGGTAAATACATGCTTGAAGTTAAAGGCAAGCATGGAGTTATGAATGTTTGTCAAGATAGAGAGTGCGGGCATAGAGAGAATGTAAGTAAATTTACTAATGCTAGATGCCCAGAATGTCATAAGAGATTAGAACTTAGAGGACAGGGTGAAGGACAGATTTATGTGTGTGCAAGTGCTACTTGTAACTTTAGAGAAAAAGCATCTGTATTTAGTAAAAGATTTGATAATAAAGATCATAAAAACAGTAAAAGAGATGTTCAAAATTATATGAAGAAAATGAAAAAAGAAGCAGAGGAAGTAGTTAATAATCCATTTGGAGACTTAATGGCATTGTTTAATAAGGAAAAATAAAATTCTAGAAGCCAGTAATGTGAACATACATTACTGGCTTTTATAATAATTTATGAAAAATTATATTGAATATAACAAAGGTAAATGATAATCTTTTACTTAAGGGGTTTTAATTTACCAATATAAAGAGGTGCTTAGATAATGAATCTTGAAATAGTAACACCGGGAATGAAATTAAAAGAGTTAAGAGAAAAACTCGGGATAAAGCAGCATGAATTGGCTGGCAATCAGATTACGCGTAATCTGATTAGTATGATGGAAAATGATAAGGCGAGTATAACGGAACCAACAGCAAAAATACTTTCGGAAAATATTAATCATATTTGTAAGAATAAAAAAATTGATTTTAATGTGTTGCCGGATTTTTTCGAGGATACAGTAGAAAAACAATTGGAACTTGTTTTTCAGGAGTTTATTTTAAAGATTACAAACGAGGAAAGTGATTTCATAAAAGAAAATTATGAACAATATATCTTAAAAATGGAGGACTTGCTAATACGGTTTAATGACAAGTTCAAAAAATATTCTTTATATAAGCTGTTAGGAGATAAATATTATGAAAGTAATGATTATGAAGCAGCGTATACTTACTATATAAAAGCATATGAAAATAGCTATAGTTTGCTTTCGAAAGAAGAATATTGTAGGCTACTTTTAACATTAAGTAATTGTTGTATAAGATTAAAAAGATATGATGAAAGTATTTACAACAATAATTTAGCAATTGCTAATAAAGATAGTATATCAAAAGAATTAGCTTATAATATTATGTTTAACAGCTTGTTGAGCTATAAAAATATGAACAACCGTGAAAAGGTGTTAAGTGAGCTCTCCGTGTTAGAAAAGAACTTTTCGGATGAAATAAACAAAAGTATTAAGAGAAAATTTGAGTGCATGACTATACATGGTAATTGCCTTAGAGAGCTTAATAAATTTAATGAAGCTATAAAAAAATATAAACAATTACTAGATCTATTAGATTTAAATGCCTTGGAGTTTCAAATGGTTACGTTATGTAATTTGCTAGAAACCTATATAAATATTAATGATAGAAAAAATATAAAAATGTATTTGAATAAATCATTAGGGTTGATGAAAAGATATGAGGAGTTATCCCATAGACCTTATTCAGAGTATATATATTATGATATTGGAATAGCAGCGAGAAGGGCTGGAGATGACGATATAGCGATAAAATATCTTGATAAAGGCATAAAATATAGTAGGGTTTCTAAAAATGATCAGATATTATTAAATTCTTTTGAGGAACTATTGGAAGTTTATATTAATATGGAAATAACTGAGGAAATTGATGAATTAAAAAATCAATTTTTAGAAGTTATGTCTTTGGATTTATTGAATTTGGAATGTATATTAACATTGAAATTTATAAAATACTATAATTCAATAAAAGATTTTGATACGATAAACCAAATAACTGAATTTGTTTTAAGTTTAAAAACGAGGTGATTAATCACCTCGTTTTTTTATTACAGAGAAACATGCAGTAAACAAATATTATTTACATAAAAAAATGTCGATATTTAAGAAACTTGATAGAAAAGAAGGGTAAAGATTAGATTAATAAGTAAAAATGAAAAATGGTTTATTTAAAATAGTAAAGAAAATATCTTTACTATTTTTTTACAGATTGTTATAATAAGGTAAAGAAAAAAACTTTACCAAAAATATAGATGATTTAGTAGGGAGAAATGAGTATGAAAAAAGTATTGAGAACTAGATTTTTAATTATTGGATTAATAATTATTTCATCATTGAATGTATTTAGTACATTCAGTAGTTATGAACTTAAGGAAGTTAATAATGCACAAGGATTGTCTATAGATCCATTTCCTCGTTAATTGTACCAAATAAAAAAATAAGCTCTGAGATTCAATTTTCACATTTTAGATAAGTGAAAATATAAATCTAAAAATACGCAAGGAGGAGCAACTTTGGAAGAGGGAAAAGTTATAAAAAACAATAAAAAGAATTTGATAAATATAGAACTGATAAAGGATAAAAATTACTTAAAGCAAATGCTAGGAACTGCAATATCTAGATTTGGTGACGGTATAGATACAATAGCGTTTGCGTGGATAGTCTACAAGTTTACTGGATCAACTGTACTAGTAGCAACGCTATTTGCATTTAATGGATTGCCAAATATTATTTTTGGAGTAGCATCAGGGGTTATATCAAACTATTATTCAAAGAAATTCATAGTTGCAATCTGTGACTTAGGTCGTGCGGTGTGTACAATTCTAATTGCATTTCTCTTTATAACTCAAAGAATTGAAGTTTGGCACTTGTATGTAATAACATTTTTAAATTCAACCTTTGAAGCATGTAGAGGGCCTGCAGCAACCACAATTGTTCCATTAATTTTGAAAAATGACAATTTAGAGCAAGGGGTAGCTTTAAATGCATCAAGTAGTAAAGCTGCAGAGTTAATAGGATTAGCGGTGGCTCCTATAATTATAGCTACTTTAAACGTAGAAGCAGCAATTATTATCGATGCAATTACATTCGTACTATGTGGAATGCTTATGTTTAGTCTGAATATCTCAGAAAAAATTGCTCGGGAAAAATTAACCGGAGGTTCATATAAAAGAGATTTGAAAGAAGGATTTTCATATCTCTTAAAGGATAAACTTGTATTAAATATATGTGTTTTTGGGGCACTTATAAATGCATTAATTGTACCATATAATGCACTTCAAGCTCCATTTGTAGAAAGAGTGTTATTAAAGGGTCCAGAAGCAATGTCATTTATGAATGTACCACTAATATTAGCGATGACAATTGGCGTTATATTTGTTCCCAAAGTAAAATCTAAGCTAGGTGGAAGAATGATATTTATATCTGGTGGTGTAATTTTAGGAGTAAATTACTGTCTATTAGTTCTCAATAAAATGTTAAATGCAAACATTATAGAAATAGTATTAAGCATCGAAACATTTTTAATGGGCTTAGGGATAATATTTATTAATTTCCCTATTCAAATTGCAATGTATAAGAAGGTTCAGAAAGAGTATTTAACTAGGGTGTCGGCTATTTTTAACGCAATAGTACTATCAGCAATACCAATAACATCGTGTGTTGTGGGAATGATTTCGAACTATATTGGGGTAGGGGAGATATTCATACTATTCGGAGGTTTAACAATTGTTATTTTCAGCCTACAATACTTAAATGGTCAAATAACAAAATTAAATGAAATATAAGAGGGGAAAGATATGAAAAATATTACATTAATCAATTCTTATAATGAAATGGTTAAAAAAAATAATTTTTCAAATGGATTATTTAGTCTTGCTACAATATTAAAAAGAGACGGATACAACGTACAAATAATAGATTTTGATTATCTAATTACTATAGGAAAAGTTAGAAATAGTGGTGATTTTAAAAAGGATACTACCGAAATGCTAAAGTATATTATTGAGACTAATCCTGATATAGTTGGGTTTTACACTATGTGTAGTTCTTATTACTTAACTTTGGAGATAGCAAAGGAACTCAAAAATATTGATTGTAATATTAAGGTTATGTTAGGTGGTCCGCAAGCAACCATGACTGCAGTAGAAACATTGCAAACTTACAATTGGATTGATGTAATTGGCTTAGGGGAAGGTGAAAAGACAATAACGAATATAGTCAAGACGCTATTTAGTAATAAACAATTTAGTAATGAAAATGGAATAGCATATGTAGGGATAGATGGTAAAGTTGTCGTAAATAAAATGGACTTAATTGAAAATCTTGATGAACTACCATTAATCGATTATAGCTTTCTTGAAGGAGAAATAGATAAAGCTATTTCATTAGATGTAGGTAGAGGTTGTCCGTTTAGCTGTAAATACTGTTCTACTAAAATGTTTTGGAAGAGAAGATTTAGATTAAAAAGTACAAATAGAATTATAGACGAAATGATATATCATAAGAAGATATTCGGTATAGATAATTTTATATTTCAACATGATTTATTTACTGCTAACAAGAAAATGCTAATTGAATTTTGTGATAAGGTTATTGACTTAGGGTTAAAATTCCAATGGACCTGCAGCTCAAGAGTAGATACGTTAGATGAAGAAAGTATAGCTAAAATGAAAAAAGCAGGATGCAGAAGTATTTTCTTGGGGATAGAAAGTGGTTCTGAAAAAATACAAAAAGTAATCAATAAAAACCTGAAAATAGATAAAGTATATGAGGTAGTTAGACTGCTAAAAAAATATAACATAATAGTCAGAGCTTCTTTTATGTATGGGTTTCCAGAGGAAACTCTGGAGGATATAGAGTTGACTCTTAAGTTGATTTTTGATTTAAGGATGATGCAAGTAGAAGATACACAGCTTCACTTATTTACAGTCCTACCAGGAACTGAATACTATAATCAGTTAAAAGAAAGATTAATATTTACAAATAAATTATCAGATAGTTCATTTACTAAATATATCAATACTAATATTGAAAAAAGTATTTTAAATAATACAGCAATATTCTCTCAATATTTTGATTTTAGTACTCAAACTAGGACTGAAAGTGAATATTTAGATATATATGTATACTCTATATCTAAAACACTAATGAAGTATATGAGTACAACATATAGAATGCTATATAGTATATTTGGTAGTCACTATAAGGTATTTAGAAATTTAAAAATAGCTAACATGGAGAAGTTTGAAATGCTAAGCAGAGATAAGAATCATCTAAGGATCGATCCTAATAGTGAAATAGAATGCGTTGAAAATTTAATAAATGATATAGACTATTCGGAATACAAAGGTAGATTGGTACAGGTATTTGCATTTGAAAGAGATATTATAGAATTTATGTATTTTAGTAAAAAACCAAAAGTTGAAAAGAGCTATGAGTATGATGTATACGATTATAAAAAAAATACAAATAGTCTTGAAACTATTAGTTTAAATCAAATACATGTGTTGTTCACAAGGATAGATGGAAATAAAATAAATATAAAAAAAATTAGTTAAAGGAGTAGGTGTCTTGTACGAGGTATTGTCATTTTGTTTAAGTAATGGTCTAAATGTAGTTATGCATAAGATTCCCAAGACAAATATAATGTCATGCGGTATATGGATTAAGCAAGGCAGCAAGTATGAAGATGATGAGACAAATGGAATATCACATTTAATAGAACATTTAGTGGTATCATCATCAAATACTAATAATGATAAATATAGAGAAATTATGAATGAGATAACCTTTAATGGAGTTGAGTATAACGCAACAACAACAAAGGAACATACACACTACTATTTTACCGGGATAAATACCATGTTACCAACTTGTCTAGATGCACTAGCGAACATTGTGTTATATAACTCAGATATTAGTAGTGAAAAGTTTGAACTGGAAAAAAAGATAGTATTAAATGAGGCTAGCAATTTTTATTCATCATTTAATCAAATAACAGAGAGGACAAGCCAAGCTTTATGGGGGAATTTAGATGTAGGAAGAATAATAGTGGGATCATCTAAGTGCATAAATGATATCACGTTAGATAGGGTTAAAGAAGTAATTCATGAAAGTTATACTCCTGAAAACTCAACGCTAGTTATTATTGGTGATATAGATTACGATGATGTATTAGATCTAATTGAGAAAAAGTTTGGATGTTGGGAAGATATAGAAACTAGAAAGTATAGTGAACTAATAAACTCTGAATCAAGTATTTATATAAATAGTGATAACAAAGGTATAAATACAGCCTTCTCTATAGGTTTTAGGTTGAATGATACTCATAGTGAAACAAATTCAACTGTTGATATAATTTCAACCATATTAGGCTATTCGGGTTTAGAGTCAAGAATAGTGAATGAAGTAAGAATAAAAAGAGGTTTAGCATATAGTCTTAATTCATTTACATCTATATATAGCAAAAGAGGAAATCTAGCATTTGCAGGGATATGCGGTAACTCAAACGTCGAACAAGTAATGGAATTAATATTAAATGAAATCAGAAAAGCTAAGACAGAAGGATTTACTGAAAGTGAAATTAGTAAAGCAAAAAATATACTTAAAACAAGAGCAATAATTAGTATGAATGACTTAACTAAACATATAAGATTTTTAGCAAATAATGCGATAAATAATAAAGTTTTTTCATTAGAAAATGAGATAAGAAAAATTAATAAATGTACTGATTTTATGATTAATGATGCTATGAATGATATATTTATTAATGATAACATTGGAATGGCAGTAATTGGAAGATTTAACTCAGATAAGGTTGTTGAAATATTAAAAATATAGTAAGGAGGAATAGTTATGGGAGAGGTTCAAACAATATATAATTTTGACTTAATAACTGAGTGCGATGATGTAACAGGAGAATGTGATAATACTATAAAAAATACTGAAATTATATTAGCATTATCTACTAGACCAAGTACAATTAGAGATCTATCTTACGATTTAAAAATTTCACCTCATATTATTCAACTTGCAATAAATAGAATGATAAAAAAAGAAGTAGTAAAGCTTAAGGAAAATAGAATTGTAGAGGGTAGATTGGAAAAGGTATATGAATTAACTACCAACAATATACGCGTGCACAATCAAGGAAATGATACTAATATCAATAAAAATAGAGCTAAGGTTACTGCAATGAATTTCTCTAATTTAGCCACAAGGATTATTGATAATATATCTAATAATGAAAGCAAACCGAATGATGTAAGAGCAATGTTTATCAAGGTGGCTCCTGAAAAAATAGTTGAATTTAAATCAGAATTAGAAATTCTATGCAATAAGTTTGCTTCGATGGAAGAACTGGATGAGGACGAAATGTATGGATTTATTACTCTATTAGGGCCTTACTCAATAGATCAAAAATAGAAAAAGCAATTATATGATATTGAAAAATGAGATTAAGTGCATGTTATTTTCTAACTAAGTATTTTTAGCTTTTCGGAGCTTGAAATAATATGAAGCTGTATGAAATAGCCATTGATTATAGGTGTTAGGAGGTGATGAGAATAAGTACTCTTAATAGAGGACAAATGATTAAAAGATTTGAATTTACTTAAGAGGTATAAATTATTATTGAAATTAAATATGAAAAGGGGAGAATGGGAATGAGTAATGAGAATAAAAAAGAAATAAAAATATCATTGGAGGACATAGAAGTAGTTGACGGAAAGGTGGTAATTACATCACCAGAGATCGTAGAGAAAATAGAGGGTATGAATATTACTGGAGATTCAATTGACGGAGAAGAAGGCTCAAATGTATTAGTAGTTTGGTTTTAGAAGGGGGAAATAAAAATGAGTAATGAAAACAAAAAAGAAATAAAGATAGCATTAGAAGATATAGATATAATTGATGGGAAAGTAGTAATTACATCACCAGAGATTGTAGAGAAAATAGAAGGTATGAATATTACTGGAGATTCAATTGACGGTGAAGAAGGCTCAAACGTATTAGTAGTTTGGTTTTAGTATAAGAAAAATATAAGATTAAGTATTTGTACTGATAAAGATGATTTTTATATTTAATATAAGATCATCTTTTTGCACTATATAATACAAAATTTTACATATTAATTTGGTTAATGTACAATAAGATATAAGGAGATATGGAAAATATTAAAAGATATATAGCTCAGCAAGGAGTGAATTTATAGATGTATGAAAATGACTATATCATGAAAATGATAAAAGCAGCTATGCAGGTAATAAAGGCTATAGTTAAAGGGAGAGATGCTATAGAAAGTAGTATTGATGCAAAAAGTGATGATATTATAATTGGAGAGGATCAACTTCTTGAAATTATGGTTAATAAATATGTAAGTGAAGGGGATATTAATAAGGCTGAAAATCTTATATTTGAAGCATTAGAGTCACGTAAATCCTCTAGAAACTTAGAGACAGCACTATCCTTTTATGATGAGATTAGCAAATGGGATGAGGAGAAACTCATTAAATATAATTTTTCTAAAGAAGAGATTTTAGACGGATTAAATATAGTAAGAAAAATGTTTGATAAATAGCAGGAACAAATAGTTTCTGCTATTTGCACTATATGAGTATAATTCCAGTTGACAGATAATAACCCTGCTAATACAATAAATTTATTATGTAAGCATATAATCCAAAAATATCAGAATAAATTCTTTACAGCAAAGGAGAACTTAAATTTATGCAAACTGAAAATAATGTTGAAAAAAGCCTGAAAAAGCAAATTGGGTTATTTGAAGCTATAACAATGGTAATAGGCGTAGTTATAGGATCAGGTATTTTTTTTAAAGCCTCAGTAGTGTTTAGCAATGCTAAAACTCCTTTTCTAGGAATATTAGCATGGGTAGTAGGAGGAATTATTACTATAGCATCTGCACTTACAATAGCAGAAATTGCGGCAGCTATTCCTAAGACCGGTGGTGTATTTGTTTACCTAAAAGAATTATATGGAGAGAAATGGGCTTTTTTATATGGATGGGTGCAAACTCTTGTATACACACCTAGTATAGTGGCGGCATTATCAATAGTTTTTGTAACTCAAGCAACATACTTTATCCCAATGACAGGAACTGAGCAAAAAATATTGGCAATAGTCATCATTTTATTTATCTTCTTTGTAAATATCTTATCAACAAAACTAGGAAGTAAAGTACAGGCAGTTTCTACAGTAGCCAAGCTTATACCTATATTAGTAATTATAATTTTTGGATTGATTAATGGAGGAGCTCATAGTTTTGGAACCCCTGCAGCAAGTGCAGGTACAGTTGCTGCCACAGGTTTTGGAGCAGCTATGTTAGGAACCCTTTGGGCTTATGACGGATGGGTTGGAGTAGGAAACATGGCTGGAGAGCTTAAAAATCCTAAGAGAGATTTACCGAGATCAATCATTTTAGGATTGCTTGTTACAATAGTTGTTTATATTACTATTAATATTGCGATATTAAACATACTCCCTTTATCAAAAATTATGGCATCTGATAAAGTTGCTTCTGATGCAGCGGTAGTCTTGTTTGGGAATTCAGGAGCTGCACTTATAGCAATAGGTATAATGATTTCAATATTTGGTGCTCTAAATGGATATTTATTAACAGGCGTTAGAATTCCTTTTGCTATGGCAAAGGATAATCTATTACCTTTTTCTAAAACAATAGGTAAGGTTCATGATAAGTTTGAGACACCATTAAATACCTTTATTTTAGAAGTTGTGCTTGCAATACTTTATGTACTAAGCGGGTCATTTAATACATTAACCAATTTAGCAGTGTTTGTTGTTTGGATATTCTTTGTAATGGCAGTAGCAGGAATTTTTATATTAAGAACTAAACATAAAGACTTAGAAAGACCATATAAAGTACCTCTTTACCCTATAATTCCGATTATAGGAATAGTAGGTGGAATATATATATTAGTAAATACATTATTTACTGATACAAAGAATGCAATTTTTGGAATAGTTATAACTTTAATAGGAATTCCAGTGTACATATACTTAAAGAAGAAATCATAAAAATAAGAGCTTAAATGCTCTTATTTTTATTTGAGGAAGAAATAACTTAAGTAGTATAATTTTTATAAACATATTTAGGCAGTAGGCAAGAACTTGAAAGGAGAAAAAATGGGGCAAAACAAAAAATGGGATCATTTTAATCAAGGAATAAAAGCGGGGGTACCAATAGCATTGGGTTATATTCCAATAGCTATAACATTCGGGGCATTAGCAAAACAAGCAGCATTACCAACCTATGACATCTTAGTTATGAGTGCGTGGATGTATACTGGGGCTGGACAATTCATGGCAGTATCAATGTTTGCTTCAGGGGTAGGAGCAATGGAGATAATAATTGCTACAGGTATGTTAACATTAAGACATATTGTAATGGAATTAACTTTCCATAATAGATATAAAAAGTTAACATTTCCGTGGAGGTTTGGCTTGTCATTGGGTATTACAGATGAGAGTTTTGCAGTCATATCTATGAAAAAAGATAAATCTCAAGAATATATGGCAGCACTTATGTTTACAGCTTATAGTTCATGGTTTTTCGGGACATTAATAGGTTGTATATCAGCATCGATAATCCCTACTTGGTTAAGCAGAAGTATGGAAATTGGACTCTATGCACTATTTATATCACTTCTTATTCCAGCTTTATCAAAAAAATCAAAGCTTGGCCTTATAACAATAACAAGCATGGCTTTAAATTGGTTGATGAGTCAGTATATTAATAAAGGATGGGCAATTATTATTTCAATAATATTAGGTGCATCATTAGGAATATGGTTAATAGGAGATGAAGAGATATGAGGTATTTATTAGTGATACTTATTATGGGAGTAATAAGTCAGCTTTCAAGAATTACTCCATTATTTATAACTAGCAATTTTAAGTTTTCTAAAAGAGTTAATAAATTTCTTAGTGCAGTACCTTATGCAGCTTTGGGAGTAATGATTTTTCCAGGAATTTTATCTGTAGGGAAGTATCCAATAGTTGGACTTGCAGGAGGAGTAACTGCAGTTATACTCACATATTTAAAGGTAAACATTATAGTAATAATTGCAGCATCAGTAGCAGTTGTCGCAGCATTAAATTCATTTGTATAATTTAAGTAAATATAACTGAACTTTATTATTTATATTTGGTGTATTATAATTAACATATATTTTCCAGAAATCTCACTTAAGGGGGAGTCATGTATAAATTAAATGAAAGGCCAATAGAAACTTCGGAAAATAGCTATGATGCTATAGAGATAAATAAATATCATAAAACTGATTTGTTAAAAGATACAGAGGATAAAAGTAAAGATTTAATAAATAAATCTAAAAGTAATAAGGGAAAGTTAGGTATTGTAGGTATTATATTAGCTATATTAGTTAAAGCTAAAGGTTTGTTACTCTTAATTCTTTCAAAGTTTAAAATACTAATGTTGGTTTTTAAGCTTGGAAACTTTACGGCAACTCTATTATCAATGCTTTTCATGTTTATTATTTATGGAAAAGTTTATGGTATTGCATTTGGAGTAGGTTTTGTTTTGTTATTATTTTTTCATGAAATGGGACATTTTATAATGGCAAAAAGATTGGGTGTTGATGTTTCTCTTCCCCTATTCATTCCATTTGTAGGCGCTTTTATTAGATTAAAAGAGCAACCTAAAAATGTTGAAGAAGAAGCGAAAATAGCCATTGCAGGACCTCTTTTTGGAAGCTTTATAGCTTTTATATGTCTAGGGTTTTATTTAGTTACTAAAAATGATTTCTTATTGGCATTAAGTTATGCAGGTTGTTTTATTAATTTATTTAACCTTATTCCTATATATCCACTAGATGGAGGAAGGGTTGCATCTGCAATATCACCATTTTTGTGGTTTTTAGGTATTCCTATAGCGATAATTGCTATATTTGTAAGCTTCAATCCTGTCATGCTGCTAATTTTATTATTAGGTATAATTCAATTGGTTAATAGGAAAAAAAATAATAATAATTTATATTATGACTTAGAACCTTATGAACGAGTTGTTTTTGCAATAGAATATTTCGGATTAATTCTGCTTTTAGGAATAACTATTTCATTTATAAGTAAATAAGAGCCAAAAAATGATAGAGATCAAAGGCTGATTTCTATCATTTTTACATTTTATACTATCCATCCTCTTAGTAGGAATCTGTTACTACTTTCTTTGCTAAAACCTTCGTAATCTTTTAGCACAAAGCGTATATTTCCACGCATTAGTTCAAATTTGTTATTTACTAGAAAGGTAATAAAATCTGTATATTTGCTATTAACTCTAAAAGTTACTCCGTCATTTGGTAATATATCAATTAAATTATTTATGAGAGAAATGAAAATTTCATTTTTATTATCACAGTTATCTACTAATCCCCACATATCTCCTAGTTGATTTTTATTATAAGTTATAAACCCTAATACCTTATCTCCTTCTTGGTAGTAGCATAGATACCCCCCATTATTTAAAGAATTTTGAATTTCACAAGTAAAATCGTAGCTTTCATTTCGGGTTAGAGTAGAGATTTTACTAATTATATCATTGAAATCTGAAGAATTAGTTTTTAAGGAAGTTACAGTTAATCCAGATTTGGCCAAAGTATCTGGGGTTCTTAGTACTAATGTGGGAAGAGTTAGAGTAAACCCTTTTTTTATATACAGAGATAGTGCAGAAGGATTGTCAGCAAGAGCTTCAAGCCCAATTATTTTACAATTTTTATTTTTAAGATACTCCATGGCTTTATCTAGAAGTTTTGAACCAATCCCTTTTCCGTATAGATTATTAGCTACTCCCAGTGGTCCAATATATCCTGTGTCACCTAAAGCTCTACAAAAAACAAAGCCTAATAGTTTGTTGTTCTCTATAGCCATGAAAGCTCCCTCTTTACAATCTCTAAGCATTGATAAGCCCATTTCCTTTGATCTGGGGACATCTCTATTGAAAGTTGTATAATCTAAATTTATAAATTCATCTAGATAGTCTAAAGTTAAAATCTTAATTTCCATAAGGTACCTCCTAAAAATGGTATATAAAATAGTTTATATTAATTGATATTATATTACAAAAATATATTGACATGTCCCCTTTAATGCTTTAGAATGATAAAGTAATAAAGTGATATTTAAGGGGGACAAATATATGAAAAAGAAAATTGCAGTGGTATTAAGTTTAGCTATGCTAGCTACAACATTTATAGCGTGTGGAAAGAAGTCAGATAAAACTGATTTAGCAAAAATAAAAGATAAGGGCGAAATGGTAGTTGGATTAGATGATACATTCGTACCAATGGGATTCAAAGATGATAATGGGGATATTAATGGTTTTGACGTTGATTTAGCAAAAGCTGTTGGGGAAAAACTAGGAGTAAAAGTTAAATTTCAACCAATAGATTGGACAATGAAAGAAAGCGAACTTAATGGTGGAAAAATAGATGTAATATGGAATGGATATTCTATAACAGATGAAAGAAAAGAAAAAGTTGCATTTTCTAAACCATATTTAGAAAATAATCAAGTTATTATAACACTAGCCAATTCACCTATCAAAACTAAAGCAGATTTAAAAGGAAAAAATGTAGCAGCTCAAAATGGTTCAAGTGCAGTAGATGCAGTTGAGAAGGAAACAGATTTGGTTAAAACATTTAAGGGCGGAAAACTTGTAACTTTTGAAACTAATAATGACGCATTAATGGATTTAGAGGCTGGAAGAGTGGATGCAGTTGTTGGAGATGAAATCTTAATAAGATATTATACTAATCAAAGAGGGGAATCTAAATATAAAGTTTTAGATGATAATTTTGGAACTGAAGAGTATGGTATAGGATTTAGAAAAGACGATAAAGAATTCTTATCAGCAGTACAAAAGGCTTTAGATGAATTAAAAGCAGATGGAACTTCAAAGAAAATTTCAGAAAAGTGGTTTGGTAAGGATATAGTAAAGTCTTAAGGTGAAACTAGTAGAACTAAGACTTTGTAGTAAAGTAATCTTTAAATAAGTAATACAGGAGTGAATTTAACATGGATTATGTGACAAGCTTATTACCTTCATTAATGGAAGGGCTTTTAGAAACATTAAAAATATTTGCAGTGACTTTGGCTCTTTCATTACCATTGGGAGTAATAGTTGCACTGGGAAGATTATCAAAAATAAAAATAATAAATACTATAGCTCAAGTATATATATGGATTATGAGAGGTACTCCATTACTTTTGCAAATAATATTTATATTCTTTGGATTACCAATTATAAATGTAACTATAGATAGATTCCCAGCAGCAATATTAGCCTTTGTATTAAATTATGGCGCTTATTTTGGAGAAATATTTAGAGCGGGAATAGAGTCCATTGATAAAGGCCAATATGAGGCTTCAGAAGTTTTAGGCATGTCAAATTCACAAACATTTTTTAGAATAGTACTTCCTCAGATGATAAAAAGAGTATTACCGCCAGTTTCAAATGAAGTAATTACTTTAGTTAAGGATACAGCATTAGTATATGTTGTAGGCTTGGATGAATTATTGAGATTTGCTAAAATAGCATCTAATAGGGATGCATCACTGATACCTTTAGTTGTAGTAGCAGTATTTTATTTATTGCTAACAGCAATTCTTACTAAAGTATTCCAGAGTTTAGAGAAGAAATATTCTTATTATTCATAGGAGGATAAATTATGAGTTTAGTAGTAAAGGAATTAAATAAATCCTTCAAGGGGAAAAAGGTTCTTAATAATGTAAGCTTCGAAGTTAAGCAAGGAGAAATTGTTGCACTATTAGGGCAATCTGGTGCAGGAAAAACTACAGTTTTAAGGTGTATAAATGGGCTTGAAAAGGCTGATGGGGGAAGTATCGAAGTAGATGGAAACTTCCTATTTAAGAAAGAAGATAGAAAAATAGTATATTCATCCGGAGAAGAAATGAAAAATGTTAGAAGAAGTTTAGGATTAGTATTTCAAAACTTTAATTTATTTCCTCATATGTCTGTTATGGAGAATATAATAGAGGCCCCAGTTAACGTCTATAAAGTTCCAAAGGAAGAAGCAAAGGAAAAAGCTAGAGACTTACTTAAACAAGTAGGTTTAGAAGAGAAAGAAGATTCATATCCATTTGAGCTTTCAGGTGGACAAAAGCAAAGAGTAGCTATAGCAAGAGCTTGTGCATTGAATCCTAAAATAATGTGCTTCGATGAACCTACTTCAGCTTTAGATCCAGAGTTAACTGAAGGAATAGCAACAGCTATTGAAGGTTTAGCTAAAACTGGAATGGGGGTATTAATAATTACTCACGACATGGCATTTGCTAAGAGAGTTTCAGATAGAGTTCTTTTTATGGAAAATGGAGATATTATTGAAGAAGGTACAGTAGAAGAGATATTTAATAATCCTAAAAATGAACGTACTAAGAGTTTTCTTGGTAATAGCTAAGTATCCTATCAACACTTTTCTTTAACAGCTAATATGGATATAAATGATTTGGTATATAGTATCTAAAGAAACTTGAATCACTTTAGGTCATAGATAAATAGGGTTTCAGAACTTGTCCCTAAGTTCTGAAACCCTATTATTATATGTTAGAGCAGGTAGTATTAAATACTTATATTCGTAACCTTGTACAGAATTGGTATTGCAAGTGCGATAAGAATCATACCCATAAAAGCTGGTGCAGTATGACCAAGTGATACATAGATTTGACCTCCAATGACAGGTCCAATTATTCTTGCTAAAGATTGTATAGATTGGCTGCCACCTTGAACTCTTCCTTGTTCACTAGAATCTACAGATTTAGATACCATTCCATTGAATGAAGGTCCATAGATTGAATCACCAAAACCAAATATAAACATTCCCGCTATAAGAAGAGGATAGAAGGAGAACAAAGCAGATGTTGCAATAAGACCGTAGCCTACAATCTCTGAAGCCATTCCAAGAATTGCAATTTGTATATCACTAAGTTTCATCAAAAGTTTTGGCATAATTAATCCTTGTGAAATGATGTCTTGTACACCCATTATTGAAAATATAAGACCAATCAAAACAGGCTGCCAGTTGAATGTATCTATTGTAAATTGTGTAAAGACTGCCTGCAAAGATCCGCTTGGAATCCAAAGTAAGAACCCAGAGATAAGCAGTCTCTTTAAGCTTTTCATGGAAAGTACGTTCATAAGCTGGGAAAATGGATTCAGTCTTGCAAGTTCGATATTTTCTAGTCTATTTTTCTTATCGAGGCTCTCAGGCATAAAGAAGAATCCATAAACTACATTAAATAAAGTTATTATTGCTCCAAAATACATAGGTACAGAATAACCAAACTTGGCAAGTAATCCACCTAGAGTAGGCCCCATAACGGTACCAACACCTACAACAGCACTTATCCACCCAAAGTATTTGGTTCGCTGTTCTCTAGGAGTGATATCAGCGAAATATGCAAATATAGTGCTTATGGTTCCGCCAGTTACACCATCAATTATTCGACCTATAAATAGTACCCACAGTGCTCCACCTATGCCAAAAACTAAATACCCAATAGCAGAACCTAAAAGGCATACTAATAGTATTGGACGACGGCCATATCTATCACTTAAAGCTCCAAGACCAGGAGCAGAAAAGAACACGCAAACGGCATAAACAGACATCAGTAGCGTAACAACTATAGCTTGATCTGACGGATTGCTTATATAAGGCTTTACTAAGAATGGTACAACAGGATTTATAATACTAAATCCTATTCCGCATAGAAATACGGATATAAGACCAAAGATTAAGGCTTTTTTATCTATTGTTTGTTCGGTAATTTGTTCATCATGTGATTTTAATTTAGACATTTGAAATCTCCTTTCAATAGTTATATTTTTGTTTCCCAGTCAACAAAAACATCATAACATCGTTTTGTTTCCTTGTCAACAAAAAATTACAAGAAAAATGCAGCCCATTCTCAATAGAGTTAGGCTGCCGATGGTTTTGTTTCTAGTATTTAATTTATTCCGACTTAATATGTAAGCCCTGTTTTTCTATTTCTGCATCTAAATGTTTAGAGTATTTTTCTATGAAGTTAAGCATACTGTCAAATTGTTCCTCAGTAACTTGATCAAATACGGCTTTGTCTCTCTCTTCAAACTCTTTGTGAAGCTTCTCGTGGACTTTGTAAATTTCTTGTCCTTGTTTAGTAAGCCTAAAATAAATTTCTTTCTTATTATCTGGCTTCTGATAGCTTTCAATGACGCCCTTTTGCATGAGTTTTTTGGTCATTTTGCTTATGGCCCCCCTAGTCATATAAGAGGACTCTGCAAGTTTTGTTACGTTAGAATCTATATTTCCCCCAATACTTTCGATGCAATGTATTTCAGAAGGCTTATAACCATCAAAACTTTTTTCCATCTTGCACTTATTAAGCCAAGCCATCTTGTTGAATAAATCCCTAAATTTAATTTTGACCTGTTCTTCTTTGTTCATGAACTGTATCCTCCCACCTATTGGTGTATTAACAATATTATATTTAAATTTTGTTTCTTTAGCAACAATACTAAAATAATTATTTTGGTAAAATTTGATTTGAAAAATATCAATTCTATATTTTATAATTAATGAGAAATGGAGTGAAGATAACAAATGAATATCAAAAGTTTTCTTAAACTAGCAGAAATACAGACAAAAGTAGCAAGTGTGGTTCCTTTATTATTAGGATCACTTATAGCAATATATAGATATAACAGTTTTAATATAATTAACTTCATAGTTATGTTTGTATCTTTGTTATGTATAGATATGGCCACTACTGTAATAAATAATTATATAGACTACAAAAGAGCTATAAAGAAACATGGATATGGTTATGAGGAGCATAATGCAATTGTAAGATATAGTATAAAAGAAAGCCATGTAGCTTTCATAATAGGAAGTTTACTTATTATCGCATTAGGCTTTGGGGTAATTTTGTATTTAAGAACGAATATAATTGTTTTACTATTAGGAGCACTTTCTTTTTTTATAGGAATAACTTATTCCTTTGGACCAATACCTATATCAAGGACTCCATTAGGAGAACTTTTATCAGGAACCTTTATGGGAGGAATAATACTATTTATAGCAATTTACATACATATTGTAGATCAAAATATAATTAATATTGCCGTACTAGAGAGAACTGTTAATATATCCTTTGATTTTAAGGAAATAATAATAATAATTTTACTATCCATACCTACCATCTCGGGTATTGCAAATATTATGCTCGCTAATAATATTTGTGATAGAGAAGATGATATAGAAAATAGAAGATATACCTTACCAGTTTACGTTGGGAATAAGTTAGCTTTAAAGATTTTTAAGTGGATTTACTATATAGCATTTCTAGATTTAGTAGCATTGATTATTATAAGAGTTGAACCAGTACTTTCTATATTGTCATTACTAACCTTTTTTATTGTTAATAGAAACATTAGAATATTTGAAGCAGAGCATATAAAAAACAAAACTTTTGTATTGTCAGTAAAGAACTTTCTTATAATAAACGGGGTAAGGGTATTAGTTTATGGAGTAAGTGTCTTAGTTTTTAAACTTTAGTTTTTAGAATAATAAATATGAAAAAAAGATAGCTTAAGAAGCTATCTTTTTTTCATATACTCTGTTTGGCTAATCTAAGATATATACATTGATGTTTTTCACAGCCCAATTAAGAGCTTCGCCCTTTGTATTAAAGAAAACATCAATGGTATTTCCCTTAACACCAGAACCAGAGTCTGCAGCGATTGCAAATCCATAACCTGGGATATACATTTTTGTACCAAATGATATAACAGACGGATCTACTGCTACAGTACTATAACCTTCACTATTTCTTACAGCCTTTCTCCCGCTAGCTGTATAAGTGCTTCCAACTCCATTAACTGCCCAATAGGCTGTTGTCCTACAGTAAATCTTTTTAGAGAAGGACATAGGCTCTCCACCTCTGGAAACAGCTACGGCACTTTGTGTACCTTGAACAACAACCTCATTTACTGGTTCAGTAACAACTTTTTCATTAATTGCTTCTCTGGAAATTTCTTTCCCATCTTCATATAAAACTTTATAGGTAACTTCTTTCTTACCTTTTACTCCTGATTGAGTGGTTTTCTTGAAGATGTTTAGCAAGTTATTATCTGACTTAACAATTGTTGTGTAGTTTGTTGCTACAGTTTCAGTTATAGTTTTTGAGTCTACACGTGTTATTTTTATCTTCATTCCATCTGATAATTCAGATGTTTTTTCTGGTTGTACTTTATCATCTTTTCCTAGAGATATTCCTTCTGATTCAAGCATATTAGATATGTCATCTTCGGCAGAAAGCACAGAAATATCCTTGCCATCAACTGTTACAATTAAGTTCATAGCTCTTATAACGGTTATTTTATCTGTTTTCTGAAGCTTTGAATCGAGAGCAGGCTCAACCCTATCTTTTTTCCCTAAAGTGATACCTTCATCATCTAGGACTTTTTCAACTGTATTTTCGTAAGTAGTTATGGTTTTGTTTTCATTACCCACAACTAAAGTAATATTCTTTTGCTTTGAATGTATTAGTACGACTAAAATTATAATTAATAGTAAAGATGCTAGTATAGCTACAGTTTTTTTGTTAATATTCATTAGGGCCTTGATCTTTAAAAGGGCCTTTTCTTTAATACTAATGAAAATCTCCTCCTTTTGCTATGCTATATCAAAATGATAGCGGTTTTTCACTGGCTTGTCAAATTTGACAGAAAACCAAGGTGTAATTAGTATATAATGGAATTTTTTAAATGGAAATAATTAAAGTTATAATAATTTTTACGATTATTAAGGAAATGATAATACAATAAAGGAAAAAATATAAAATTGAATATAAATAAGAAAAATATGGGATAAGTGAATAAAAAGAATAGATTTGAATATAATAATAGTGAACAGTGATGAAGTGAATGCGCTTTTAGTGGTTGCATAAAAACCTTCATCATGCTAAAATATAATAGCCAAGGTAAATAAAAGATTTAAATACTTATTCATCATTTCTTCTTTTAAGAACAGGATGTAAATGTGTTTAAGATCTTGATATTAAAAGGAGGAATTTGAAATGGCTGATAAGACTATTTTATGTAAGGACTGTGGAAAAGAATTCATCTTCACTGAAGGAGAACAAGAATTCTACAAAGAAAAAGGATTTGAAAATGATCCAGTAAGATGTCCAGAGTGCAGAAAAGCTAGAAAAGCTCAAAGCAACAACAATAGAAACTTCAGAAGATAGTAATTTTTAGCCCTATAAGAAGTACTCTTATAGGGCTTTTTATTGAGTGTAAACAATATATTAATAAAAATGTAGAAGATTGTTTATATTATGTATATACAATCAACATAAAGAAGAAGGATGGAAATTTAATGAGTGAAATGAACTTTAAAGAATTAGGACTAAATGAAGATATACTAAAGGCTATAGATGATATGGGCTTTGAGGAACCTTCAAAGATACAAGAGAAAGTAATACCAGTTTTATTAGAAGGATTTGACGTAATAGGTCAAGCGCAAACAGGTACAGGAAAGACTTTAGCTTTTGGAGCTCCAGTACTTAACAATATTACCTTTGGCAATAAAAATACTAAATGTTTAGTATTAGCACCTACTAGAGAATTAGCCATTCAAGTAAATGAAGAATTAGTAAGAATAGCTAAGCATACAAGAGCAAGAATATTACCTGTTTATGGTGGTCAATCAATTGACAGACAAATAAAAGCACTTAATAGAGGGATTGACATAATAGTTGGTACTCCAGGTAGAGTTTTAGACTTAATGAGAAGAAATGTAATAAATCTTAGAAACATTGAATTCTTAGTAATGGATGAAGCAGATGAAATGCTTAATATGGGATTTATTGATGATATAGAGGAGATTCTTAAAGGAACAAATCCTGAAAGACAAACATTATTATTCTCAGCTACAATGCCAGCAGAAATTAAAAAACTAGCTAAAAATTATATGAAAGATGATGCACAACATATTTCTATAATAAAGAATGAAATGACAGTTTCTACAGTTAGTCAATATTATTATGAAGTAAAACATTCTGACAGGGTAGAGTCATTATGTAGAATTCTTGATGTGGATTCCCCTACAGCAGCAATAATATTCTGTAAGACTAAAAAGGGAGTAGATGAGTTAGTATCATCTATGCAAGCAAGAGGATACAGTGTTGAAGGTATGCACGGTGATTTAACACAAAATCATAGAATGAATACTCTTAGAAAGTTTAAAGAAGGACATTTAGAATTCTTAGTAGCTACAGATGTTGCTGCAAGAGGTATAGATGTAGAGAATGTTACTCACGTTATAAACTATGATCTTCCACAAGATACAGAATCATACGTTCACAGAATAGGAAGAACAGGTAGAGCTAACAGAGAAGGTGTTGCATATACTTTAGTTACTCCAAGAGAGTATAGAGCATTAAAGCAAATAGAGAGAGCAACAAAAGGTAAGATTAAAAGAAAAGAAATACCTACAATTGATGATATATTTGAAGCAAAATATAACACAATCTATACAAAAGTAAAAGAAACAATAGAAGGCGAAGATTTCAGTAAGTTTATACCTTTAGCAGAACAAATAGATGCAGAATTTGATTTAGTTGATGTTGCAGCTGCATTAATGAATATGATATACAGCAAAGAAGTTTCTTATGATTCTTCTGAGAATTCTATATCAGTAAAATCAAGTGGTGGATATGAAAGACTATTTATCAATTTAGGAAGAAAAGATGGTATGAATCCAAAGAGTCTATTAGCGTTCCTAAGTGAAGGTGCAAGATTTAGAAAAGAAGATATAGGAGATATTGATATCTTTGATAAATATACATTTATAGATGCCTCTGAAGATGCTGCAAGACATATTATGAAAAATACTATAGGAAAAAGAGTTAGAGGAAGAAAAGTTAACATAGAAATAGCTAATTCAAGAAAGTAATATATTAAAATTTATAAGTCATGTGAGTGTGTGAAAATACCTTACATGACTTCTTTTATTTAGAAAATTCAAAAAAATTACTAGACTTTGTAAGAAAGTAATTTTAAAATTTAATTTAATACGTATAATATAAATAAATCAATCAATCAATCAATAGATTTATAGAGAGGATGCTAAATATATGAATTATAAAGAAGGTAATATATTAAGTGGATTTAGATTAGACAGTGTTAAGGACTTAAAAGAGATAAATTCAACTGGTTTAATTTTTACTCATGAGAAAACACAAGCTAAGTTAATTAAACTTGTGAATGACGATGATAATAAAGTTTTTGCTATTACATTCAAAACACCTCCAGAAAATAGTACTGGAGTACCACACATAATAGAACATTCTGTACTGTGCGGATCAGAGAAATTTACAAGTAAGGAGCCTTTTGTAGAATTATTAAAGGGAAGTCTCAATACTTTTTTAAATGCGCTCACCTTTTCAGACAAAACAATGTATCCTATAGCTAGTAAAAATAAAAAAGACTTTTTTAACTTAATGGATGTGTATTTAGATGCAGTTTTACATCCAAACTTATATAAAGAAAAAGAAATTTTTATGCAAGAAGGCTGGCATTATGAAATAGACGAGACAACAGATGAACTTAAAATAAATGGTGTTGTATACAATGAAATGAAGGGTGTTTACTCATCACCTGATTCAATTATTTCTAGGGAAGCAAGTACCTCATTATATCCAGATACTACATATGGAGTGGATTCGGGTGGAGATCCAGATGTTATACCTGAGTTAACATATGATTATTTTGTGAATTTTCATAAAAAGTATTATCATCCATCAAACGGAGTAATCTTTCTATATGGAGATGGAAATACAGAGGAAGAGTTAGCATTTATACATGAAAACTATCTAAAAAACTATGATTTTGGGCCAGTAGATAGTGAGATAACAATTCAAGAACCATTTAATGAAGAGAGAAAAACAAAACTATCTTATGGAATAAGTGAACAAGAAGATGAGAGTAAAAAGACATATATTTCTCTTAATTATTCAATAGGAGATACCTTAGATAAGGAATTGGGATTATCTTTTGAGGTTTTAGAGTATATCTTATTAACTGCAAATAATGCAATATTAAAAAATAGGTTAATCGATAGCGGAGTTGCAACTGTAGTTTCTGGTAGGTATGAAAGAGGGATAAAGCAACCTTACTTAAATATTACTATCAAAAATACAGATGAAGAAAATGAAAGAGAAATAATATCTAAGATTGAAGAAATACTTAAAGATATATGTAAGAATGGAATAAGCGAAAACTTTATTACTGGTGCTATAAATAGAAAAGAATTTGAAATCAGAGAAGCCAATTTTGGTGGGTATCCAAAAGGATTAATTTATGCTATAAGAATACTAGAAAGTATGTTATATGGTGGAGAAGCTTTTCTAAATCTAGAAAATACAGAAACAATTGATGATATAAGAAAAAAAGCAGCCAATGGATATCTTGAGAAACTAATCGAAGATTATATATTAAATAATGCTCATAAATCAATTATAGTAATGACTCCAGAAAAAGGATTGACTGAAAAGAAGGAAAATGATTTAAAGGCGAAACTTAAAAAAATAAAAGAAACATTATCATCAGAAGAACTTCAAAGAATAAAAGATGAAGCAGAAAAGCTGAACAAGAGACAATTGACTCCAGATACTAAAGAACAGCAAGATACAATTCCTAAATTAGCCATTGAAGATATACCTAAGAAAGTAGAAAACATTGAACTAAAGGAAGTAGATATTAAGGGAATTAAGACTTTATTTACTCCTATGTTTACTAATGAAATTGCATACGTTAAATTGATATTTGATGGGAGAACTATAGAAAAAGAAGATGCTCAATATATGGCTTTACTATCATTTCTTTTAGGAAAGATAAATACTAAGACAAAAACTTATGAAGAATTAACTAATGATATAAATATGAGTACAGGAGGAATATCTTATTCTACAAGAAGCTTTTATAAAAAAGGAAATATGGAAGACTTCACGCCTGTATTCACTATGGCAGGTAAAGCTCTAAGTTCAAAAATTGGTGAGTTAGTTAAATTAATGAAAGAAGTGGCTATCGAAACTTCTTTTGAAGACACAAATAGAATATTACAAATAGTTAGAGATTTAAGATCAAGATATCAAATGGCAATGGTTGCCTCAGGAAATGTAATTGGTGCCTTAAGAGCTATAGGATATATCTCTAAGAGGGGATATTTTGAAGATCTTATAGGCGGACTTGGACTATATAATTTTCTATGTGATATTCAAAAAGCATTAGAAGAAAATCCAAAGGAAGTTAAAGAAAAGCTAGAGAGTGTATCTAGAAAAATATTCAACATAAATAATTTAACTATTTCATTTACAGAAGAAGAAAGTAAGTTATCATTATTAGAAGAAAATATAGATATACTAATAGATGGATTGAATAAAGAAGGTGTTTATCTAAAAGATTATGATTATCCACTTAAGAAGTTAAATGAAGGATTATTAACTCAAAGCAATGTAAATTATGTTGTTCTTGGTGGAAGTTATTTAAATAAGGGATTTTCTTATTCAGGTTCTATGAGGGTACTAAACACTATACTTAACTTTGATTATCTATGGAACAAAGTTAGAGTTGAAGGTGGAGCTTATGGTGTAAGAATCAACTTAAGTAAGGATGGCTTCATATATTTTAGCTCTTATAGAGATCCTAACATAGATAAGACATTTGATGCATATAAGAAAACCGTAGAGTATTTGAAATCTTTCAATGCAACTGATGAAGATATGGTGAAATATATTATAGGGACTATAAGTAAGCTAGATATTCCATCAAATCCAGATTCTAAGGCGGATAAAGCAGTATCAGATTATTTTGCAGGAGTAACTTATGAAGAGTTAAATAAGGAACGAGAAGAAATACTAAAGACAAGTGAAAAACAAATAAAAGACTACTATAAAGTTATAGGAGAAGCAATAAAAGATAATTCAATAACTGTTGTAGGAAATGAAAATCAAATAAAAGCGTCAAAAGATATATTTGATACTATAGTAAATTTATTTTAGCTAAGAGCTATATCAAGATAAAATCCAGTTTAATAGCTGGATTTTATTAATTTTTAGTAAAGAAAAAGAATCCTAATTAAAATTAGGATTCTTTTTATGGTTGCGGGAGCAGGACTTGAACCTACGACCTTCGGGTTATGAGCCCGACGAGCTACCAACTGCTCCATCCCGCGATATTAATAACTTTAGATTTCTCTAAGCTACATAGCAAGTATAGGCTACTTGCTAACATAAGTCAATGGTAAAAATTGCCTACTAGATATAATCATTAAAGGTATATATCAGCCCTATATATGCTATTTACATCCAGATTATATCTTACTAGGCATATAATTAACTTTTAAATTAATTAACTTAACTAAACTTCCTTGTGTAAGGAGTTGCAAGAAGCAAAATTACTTCTTGCATATATTATAGCACAAACCTTAGATTTATTCAACAAACTTTCTGAAAATTGCGTCTATTTATCTGTGTCTAGCTAAGGCTTTTATACCATAAACTACTGCTAAAGCGCCTATGCCCATTAATGCCATGTTCTTCATATCCATTTTACTCTTAGAGCTACAACATTCTATATGGGATTGAGTATTTTTAGCATTGTTGTTACTATTGCTAAATGATGACTTGAAAGTTTTAGCTTTATCTTTAATAAAATCTACAATGTTTGCCATATCATTAGAATATTTGTTTTCTAAAGTTTCAAGTAAACTTTCCTCACAACAGTAGTTAGTATTAGCATGTTTTGATCTAGGTATTCTTTTTCTTTTTGACAAATATGTCAATTCCTTATTTAAATTTACTCCGACGTTACTATACACAAAAATCACCTCATAAAATAGTCTCTCCATTTTTTATAATGTTTATAAATATAAAATACAATTTCATAATTATTTTTTTTGATATAAAATTTAATTAGTAGTAGAAATAAAAGATTAAAGGATGAATATAGTATGATTGAAGAATTAAAGACGTTTATTGCAGTGGTAGAACTAAAGAATTTTACTAAAGCAGCTAAAGAAATATCTATATCACAACCGAGCGTAAGTGTGCATATTAAAAATTTAGAAAGTTATTTTAATACAACCTTAATTATGAGATCTAAAGAACAAAAAAATATTATAATAACAAAAGATGGTGTCATATTATATGAGCGAGCTAAAAAGATCATAAATATAATAGAGAAAACTAAAGAAGAATTTATAGATTCACAAGTAAGAGTAACTGGTTTACTTAAAATAGGTGCAAGTTTAACCATAGGTGAGTTCTTCCTTCCGAGGTTTTTAGGAGAATTTAATAAAAGATATCCAGAATTATCTTTAGAGATATCTATTGAAAATACATCGTCTATATGCGAAAAAATAAGTAAGTTACAGTTGGATGTAGGATTGGTAGAAGGATTAATACCTTTTAGTACTAATATAAAATCTGGAGTCTTTGCAAAGGATAGGCTTGTGGTAGCTGTTCCTAAGAATTACTTTCAAGAAAATGGTTCATTAGAAAATGCAACTTGGATAAGCAGAGAACCAGGTTCTGGAACTAAACAGTATTTAAGTATGTTTCTTGAACAAAATCACATAAAGCCAAAGCATACGATAGTATTAGGTAGTAATTATGCAGTTAAAGAAGCTGTTAAAAATAGATTAGGAGTAACATTAATATCTTATTTAGTAGTAGAAAAGGATGCTGCAGAAGGAGAATTAGAGATTTTTGAATTAGATCATGAGTATAATAGAGATTTTACATATATTATACCTGAAGGAATAATATATTCTAAGGCTACAAAAACATTTATAAAAGAATTAAAAGAATATAACAATAATTATATATAATGCAAAAATCATATTACATCTCATGGTAAGTGACATGTAAATTCTTTAATGCATTATATATAAATAAAAGACTCCCTCTAAATCACTTTTAGAGGGAGTTTAAATATTATTTTGAACTTAGGTAGGTTTCAAGAGCTTTTGCCAATTGATCAGGACAAGATGTTGACTTATCTTTACAAGTCATACCTTTAAGTTTAGAAATTACATCATTAACTTCCATGCCTTCAACTAAAACTCCAATTCCTTTTAAATTTCCGTTACATCCACCTACATAAGAAACGTTCTTAAGTTTATTATCTTCAATATCAAAAATGATTTCTTTAGCGCATACGCCAGAAGTAGTAAAGTTCATTTTAAATCCCCTTTTTATCATTAAGTTATAGTTTATTGGTATATGTTGGTTACTATTTAGAAATAGCAATCATTTCTATTTCTATTTTTACATCTTTAGGTAATCTAGCTACTTGAACAGCACTTCTTGCAGGTGGATTACTTGGAAAATATGATGCATATACTTCGTTCATAGAAACAAAGTCATTCATGTCAGATAGAAAGACAGTAGTCTTAAAAACATTGTCCAAGCTTGTTCCGCCAGCTTCAAGTATGGCTTTACAATTTTCTAAAGATTGCTTAGTTTGTTCTTGAATAGTTTCTGGAATTTCACCTGTTTTAGGATCTAGTGGAATTTGGCCTGAAGTATATATTAATTCTCCGATTTTTACACCTTGAGAATAGGGTCCTATAGCTCCAGGAGCGTTGTTTGTAGAAATAATTTCTTTATTCATTTATATCCCTCCTTATAATTCCATAGTAATTTTATTGTAATTGTCTGAATTAAATTTTAACATAGGGGTTTTAGTTTTTCAATAAGCATTCCATATATGAGAATATAAGTATAATATATCCACTAGAGCAACATGTAATTATAAATAAATATTAAAAAGATAAAAAAGTAGACAATTGAATGTAATATTATGTTTTAAAACTGAGAATTTTGATGTAAAATAATTATACGCAAAAGGGCAGGTGGTTGAATGAAGGTAAGCATAGAAGAGATTATAGAGTCCTTGGTTATTACAGTAAGTTTGAGTGAAATTGCAAATAACTCAACTATCAGAGAATACATGGATGGTGTTAAAAAAATGAATATGAATGATGATTATATAAGTCATTCAAAGGGAACAACATTTATAGCTTTAAATATTGCTAAAGAAATGCTTTTAAATGAAGAGGATTTGAAAAATCTACATATGGCAGCTTATCTTCATGACTTAGGGCTAACCAAAGTTGCATTTAAAGAATATGATGAGGAAACAATTACTAAAGAACATTGCTTAGAAGGGGAAAGGCTCATAAGTAGCATACCTAAGATTGGTAGAATAGCTGAATATGTAAAGTATCATCATGAAAATTATGATGGAACTGGCCCATTTGGTTTAGCAGGTGAGCAAATACCTTTAATAAGTCAGATATTAAAGATTAGTGATTTTATAGATTCCAACTATATAGTATATAAATCAGAGGCTTATAGTAAGATAATGAGTATATTGAATAATGATATTGATAAGTATGTATCTTCAAAGGTTGGAAAAGCTGTGTTGAAGACAATTTCTAAAGATGTACTTTGGAGAGGCTTGAGAGAAACAGATTTTATGGATACTTGGATGGAGAGCAATAAACCAATAATTGAAGAAAGCCTTAATACTTATGAATTCTTGCAAGTTGCAGAAGTATATGCTGAAATTATAGATATTAGAAGTTCTTTTACTGCAATGCATTCGAGAGGCATATCAGAATTAGCATATACTATGGGGAAATATAAAGGCTATGATGAAAATAAAGCCATGAAATTAAAGATTGCGGGACTATTACATGATATAGGGAAATTAGCAGTTCCAATTAAATATATTAACAAAAATGGTGCGTTAACGGATATGGAGTATAAAGTGGTTAAAACACACGTTGTATATACAGATTTAGTATTAAAGCCTATAACAAGTATAAATGACATAAGAGAATGGGCTATAAGCCACCATGAAAAACTAGATGGAACAGGATACAGTAGAGAATTAAAACATAATAAATTAGGTGAAGAACAAAGACTTTTAGCTATTTGTGATATATATCAAGCATTAGCTGAGGATAGACCATATAGAAGAGGTTTAAAACGAGAAAAGTGCTTAGAGATTATAGGTAAAATGGTAGAAAACAATAAATTGTGTCCAAAAGCATTTGAAGTGTTAAAAAGCGTAACTTTCAATTTATAAGAGATATATAAGTATCTTAAAGGCTATGGCAAAAGACGAAATTATTAAGTTTCGTCTTTTTGTGTATTAAAAACACTCCTTTTAGAAAATAATAACTTTAGGTTTTTTAAGGAGGTAAAATGAAATGAATGAATCAACAAATTTCCCAACAAAATTTCCTGCTCAGCATCAAGGGCTTCAACCAGGAATCGAAAAGGATATGAATCCACTTCCTATATACCAAGCTCAAGGGTATGGTATAGGTAGTGGAAGGCTTAAAGATAAAGTTATGCTAATAACAGGTGGGGACAGTGGAATTGGGAGAGCTGTATCGATTGCTGCTGCAAAAGAAGGAGCTAAAGTATCAATAGTGTATTTTAATGAAGAAGAAGATGCTTTGAAAACAAAAAGTGAAATTGAAGTTATTGGAGGAGAGTGCCTTTTAGTTAAGGGTGATATAACTAAAAAAGACTTTTGTACTACAGCAATTACAGAAACTATAAATAGATTTTCAAGCATAAACATATTAGTTAGTAATGCTGCAGTTCAATTTCCTCAAAATAAAATAGAGGATATCAGTGAAGAGCAATTAAGAAAAACATTTGAAACTAACGTATTTGGTGCATTTTTCATGATTCAAGAAGCTATAACCCATATGAAAAAAGGGGATTCAATAATAATAACAACTTCAATTACTGCATATAATGGGCATGAAACATTAATTGACTACTCAAGTACAAAAGGTGCATTAACAACATTAACAAGATCATTAGCAACTAATTTAGCAAGTAAAGGGATAAGAGTTAATGCAGTAGCCCCAGGACCAGTTTGGACACCATTAATTCCATCATCTTTTGATGAAAAGAAGGTTGAAAAATTTGGCACTGACAATCCATTGGGAAGGGCAGCACAACCTATAGAACTTGCAGGTGCATACATATTTTTAGCATCTCAGGATGCATCATTTATTAATGGAGCAACAATTCATGTAAATGGCGGAGCTATGGTTGTTATTTAAATAGTAAAAATAGAAAAAACTTATGAATATAAATATGTGTAATATTAAATAAGTGTGTTATAATAGAAAAAAATTTATTCGAAAGATAATATAAAAATGAAGGGGGCATCATAGCTTGAGTTGGGGGAGAAATATAATTAAAAATAGCAAAAGAATAGTTGTTAAGGTTGGTACATCAACACTTACTTATGATAATGGTAAAATAAATTTAGGAAGAATAGATAAACTTGCAAGGGTTCTATCTGATTTAAATAATCAAGACAAAGAAGTAATACTTGTATCATCAGGAGCTATCGGGGTTGGATGCAGTAAACTAAATTTAAAAGAAAGACCAGAATCAATAAGAGAAAAACAAGCAATTGCAGCAGTAGGTCAATGTGAACTAATGCATATTTATAGTAAATTATTTGGAGAATATGGTAATGTAGTTGGACAAATATTATTAACTAGAGCAGTAGTCGAAGATGAACATATAAGAAATAATGTAATTAATACTTTCGAAACCTTGTTAGAAAAGGGAATTATACCTGTAGTTAATGAAAATGATACGGTATCTATTGATGAAATAAGAAATATGCTTAATTTCGGGGATAATGACAATCTTTCTGCTATAGTAGCTAAGTTAGTTAAGGCAGATTTATTAATAATATTATCAGATATAGATGGATTTTATGATTCGGATCCTAGAGTTAATGAAGATTCTAAAATGCTAAAAGAAATATATGAAATAACTCCAGAACTTGAGGAATGTGCAGGTGGAGCTGGTTCGGCTCAAGGAACCGGTGGAATGAAAACCAAGCTTGATGCTGCAAAAGTGGCAATAGATGCAGGAGTGGGTATGGTCCTTGCAAATGGAAAGGATCCAAGTATACTTATTGACATAATTCAAGGTGAGGAAATAGGAACATTATTTATTAATAAAAAGGGGGAATAGCTACATGGAAGAATTAATTTTAAAGGGAAAGGAAGCTCAAAAAGCAGCAAGGTTTTTAGCTACTGTGTCCACAAAAGAGAAGAACGAAGCTTTGGAGAAAATTGGGGAACTTTTACTGGCAAAAAAACAAGAGATAATTAATGAGAATTACAAAGATTTAGCTGCAGCTCGAGAAAAAAATATTACAAAAGCCATGTTAGATAGGCTTACTCTTATAGATGTAAGAATAAAAGATATGGCAAAGGGTGTTATTGAAGTGGCTGCATTACCAGATCCAGTTGGTGAAGTAATTGGAATGTGGAAGAATAAAGCTGGACTTCAAATAGGAAAACAAAGAGTTCCTCTTGGAGTTATAGGAATTATTTATGAAGCGAGACCAAATGTAACTTTAGACGCAGCGGCACTATGTTTGAAAACAGGAAATGCAGTAATTTTACGTGGCGGAAGTGAAGCTATTAATTCCAATAAGGCAATAGTAAAGGTAATAGGAGATGCGCTAGAGGCAGTAGGATTTCCAAGAAATTGTGTTCAACTTGTTGAAGATACAAGTAGGGAAACAGCAAGAGAAATGATGAGATTAAATGAATATATTGATGTTTTAATTCCTAGAGGTGGAGCAGGACTAATAAAATCTGTAGTAGAAAATTCAAATATTCCAGTTATACAAACAGGAGTAGGAAATTGCCATGTTTATGTTGATAGTGAAACAGATTTAGAGATGGCCAAAAATATATTGATAAATGCTAAATGCAGCAGACCAGCAGTGTGTAATGCCTGTGAAACCTTGCTAGTTCATGAGAAAGTTGCAGAAGAATTTCTTCCATTAGCATATAATGGGCTTAAAGAATATAATGTTGAGATAAGAGCCTGTGATAAAACTCTTAAGTATATCCCAAATGCAGTAAGAGCAACTGAAGAAGATTGGGATAAAGAATTTTCAGATTACATTATAGCAATAAAAGTTGTAGACTCTCTAGAGGAAGCAATTGACCATATAAATGAACATGGTACAAAACATTCTGAGGCAATTGTTACCACTAATTATTTTAATTCTCAGAAGTTTTTGAGAGAAATAGATGCAGCAGCAGTTTATGTAAATGCGTCTACAAGATTTACAGATGGTTTTGAATTTGGTTTTGGAGCAGAGATAGGAATTAGTACTCAAAAATTACATGCTAGGGGACCAATGGGATTAAATGAATTAACTACAATAAAGTATATTATATATGGTGAAGGCCAAGTGAGATAATAATAAGGACTAACTAAGAAGTAATATTAAATCTTAGTTAGTCCAGTTTCATTTTATGAATATATTTTATCCTAAAAGCTCTTGAACAATCTCTCTATCATCAAAATGTATTTTGGTATTTCCTATAATTTGATAGTCCTCATGTCCTTTTCCTGCTATTACTAGTAGGTCATCATCTTTTAAAAGACTCAAACCTCTCTCTATTGCTTTTTTTCTGTCGATAATTTTTTCGTGATTAGCTTTTATAACATTCATTCCTTCTTCAATATCTTCAATTATGTCTAGAGGATTTTCAGTTCTGGGATTGTCAGAAGTTATTATTGTATAATCTGATAATACACCTGCTGCCATGCCCATTATGCCACGCTTAGATTTATCTCTATCTCCGCCACATCCAAATACAACAATAATTTTACCATTTGTTATCTGTCTTGCCATCATTAATAGTTTTTCTAAAGCATCAGGAGTATGAGCATAATCAATTATTACATTTTTGTTTGAGTTATTATTTACTAATTCAAGTCTTCCTGGAACATTTTTAATAGTGGATACTAAATTAAGAATTTCATTTATATCTAGACCTAGTCCATAGCATGCACCAATTGTGGCTAATACATTGTAAACTGTAAACTTTCCAGGAATATTAATAGTTATTTCTTTGCTTATTCCTTTTAAACATACAATAAAGGTAACAGAGTCATTAGTATACCTTATTTTACTAGCTTTAATATCAGCTTCTTTATCTATTCCATAGGTTAAGATTTTACAAGTTGCCTTTTCTATTATTTCTTTGGAAAACTTATCATCTGCATTAATAATTCCAATAGAACACTTGCGAAATAGTTTTAATTTTTCATTCTTATAGTTTTCCATAGTTCCATGAATTTCAAGATGATCTTGAGATAGATTTGTAAAAACACCAACGTTAATGTCACAAAAATCAACCCTGTTTTTATATAGAGCAGAAGATGTAACTTCCATAACTACATTTTTAGCTCCATAGTCAATAAAATTCCTAAATAAAGTTTGTAATTCTAGTGCTTCAGGGGTAGTTGGATTTATTCTTTCAATATTAATTTGTTTATTTCTAAATTCATATCCTAAGGTTCCAATTAATCCAGTTGGATTTCCATAGGCTTCAAGAACATCTCCAATATAATGTATAACCGTAGTTTTACCATTCGTTCCAGTAACACCTACTAGGCCTATTTCTTTTGAAGGCTCATTATAGAATACACTAGAAATACTTGCAAGTGTAATTTTACAATCATTAACTTTAACAAAAGTAACATTTTCTATTTTAGGGGGAAGATTTTCGTCAGTTATAATCGCAATGGCACCATTATTAATAGCCTCAAATAAAAAATCATTACCATTAACGGTATCACCCTTAATACATACAAATATAAAATTCTTTTGAACTTTTCTGGAGTCATAACTTATACCAGAGATTTCTATAGAGTTATCCCCTTGTATTACTACAGGAGTTACATCCTTCAATAATTCAGATAGTTTCATTTTGCTCCTCCAATTATAAATGATCTATATTATCATTATATACAGAGTATTAACAATATATAGTGTATAAGTTGCTTGAAACATTGCAAAAAGTGCTCTAATATAATAGATGTATTATAAAGTAATAGGAGTTGTTCTTTTATGGATGCGAAGGAAAACAGGAATAAATCAGGATATTTAAAAAGAGATTTTGAACTTTTTCATCTAAAAGATAAAAAAAACCAGGAATTTGAGTTTCATTACCATGATTTTAATAAGATAATTATATTTTTATCAGGAAAAGTAACCTATTTAATAGAAGGAAAAGCGTATTGTTTAAAACCATGGGATATATTATTAGTAAATAATCATGATGTTCATAAACCAGTTATAGATTCTAGTGAAATATACGACAGGATAGTAATATGGATTAATCCTGAGTTTATAGAGAACCACAACTATGAAAATTGTGATCTTTCAACATGTTTTAAGTTAGCCAATGAAAAAAGTTTTAATATTATTAGACTTGAAGAAAAGCTACAAAACAATATGAAATTCATAATAGAGTCTTTGGAAGTATCTTTTAATTCAAAGGATTTTGGAAATATAATTTTAAGTAATTCATTATTGATTCAATTTATTATATATTTAAATAGAATTCAGCTTGGGAATATGTATATAAGTGACGAAGATACTCTTAGGTATGATAAGCAGATAGAGAAAATACTAAAATATATAAATAATAATTTAAGTAAAGATTTATCTACTGAATTATTGTCTCAAAAGTTTTATTTAAGTAAATATTATTTAATGCACAAGTTTAAAAAGGAAACAGGATATACTCTTCATAACTATGTAATGCAAAAAAGATTACTAATGGCGCGAGATCTTATAAAACTAGGCGAGCCTATTACTAGGGCGTATCTACAATGCGGTTTTAAAGAATATTCAAGCTTTTTTAGAGCATTTAAGAATATGTTTAAGATATCTCCAAGTGAGCTTTCACAAAAGAAAAAAGAGGCTATCATAAGATTATGATAGCCTCTTTTTATATAAACCTATTTATTTAATTACTAATCTTTTAAGTTGAATCAACACAGTTGGCGCTAAAGCTAAAAGTATTATTTCAAGCTCGTTTACTAAGGTTAATGGTGCTACTAAGAATAATGTTTCTAGAGCTGGTACATTTAATATTCCAAATAAAAGTACCGCACCTGCAAATATTGAATACCAGATATATTTATTAGTAAATAAACCTATTTTAAATACTGACTCTGTACCTCTACAATTGAAACTATGGAATAATCTTGCTAAGCATAATGTTGAAAAAGCTAGAGTGCTTCCTAGAGCAGCTCCACCATGATTAAAGCCTATATAATAAGCGCTCATAGTAGCAATTGTAATCAAAATACCTTCACTGGCTATATATCTTAAGAATTCAGCTGAGAGTATTGATGAATTAACATTTCTAGGTTTTTCATTAAGCAAGTTACCTCTTTGCTTTTCAACACCAAGAGCGATTGCAGGTAAACTGTCGGTTACTAAGTTTATAAATAATAAGTGAACTGGTGCAAAAGGAAGAGGTAGTCCCACTATTGAAGCATATAGGACTGAAAGTATTCCAGCTGCATTACCTGAAAGTAAGAATTTTATAGAATTCTTAATATTAGCATATATATTTCTACCATTAACAACTGCTTTGACAATAGTAGCGAAGTTGTCGTCTGTTAGTATCATAGAAGCAGCATCTTTTGAAACTTCAGTACCTGTAATTCCCATTGCAATACCTATATCAGCTTGCTTTAATGCAGGAGCATCATTAACACCATCTCCTGTCATAGCAACAACCATACCTCTTTCTTGCCATGCTTCAACTATTCTTATTTTATGTTCTGGGGTTACTCTTGCGTATACGGATATCTTTGGAACCAATTCTTTAAGCTCTTCTTTGGATAAATGATCAATTTCTTTACCTTCTATCGCTTCGGATATATCTTCTAAAATACCTATTTCTTTTGCGATTGCTGAAGCAGTAATTTTATGATCACCTGTAATCATAACTGGTTTTATTCCAGCTATTTTACAATCAGCAACTGCTTTAGCAGATTCTTCTCTAGGTGGATCAATCATTGCCACTAAACCCACGAACGTATAATTCCCTTCGTCTTCTACTGAAATTTCAGTACCTCTTGGAATATTTTTATAAACTAATGCTAAAACTCTAAGACCTTTTCTAGAGAAGTTTTTATTAGTTTCTTCAATAGCATCCTTATCAGCTTGAGTTATTTCCTTTATCCCCTCTACTGTTTCAATGGATGTTATCTTGTTTATAAGCACATCAACTGCACCTTTAGTTATCATAACATGATCTTCATCAAAGTCATGTGTGGTGCTCATTAGCTTTCTATCAGAATCAAATGGAATTTCACTTTTTCTTGTATGAGTATTTCTTATTTCTTCAGCAGTTTTTGAATAATCAGCTGCCAATTTTACGAGAGCAACTTCTGTAGGATCCCCTATTTCAGCATCATCTCTAATTGAAGAATCATTACATAGCACTAAAGATTTAAGGAAAAACTCATGTGTAGGATTGGACAAATTTAAACCAGAACTAGGAATTACTTCTCCGTTTATGTATAATTCCTTAACCTTCATTTTATTTTGTGTTAATGTACCAGTTTTATCTGAGCAGATGATTGATACAGAACCTAAACTTTCCACAGATTTTAATTTCTTTACAATAGCACCTTCCTTAGCCATTTTTTGAGTTCCAAGGGCTAATACTATAGTAACTATAGAGCTTAGTGCCTCCGGAATTGCTGCCACGGCTAAAGCGATAGAGAACATAACTGAATCAATAAGAGGAAGGCCTCTTGAAATATTTACAAAGAAAATTATAAAACATATGCCCAATATTAAAAAAGTAAGTTTTTTACCAAAGTCATCTAGGCTTTTTTGTAATGGAGTTTTCTTTTCCTTGGTATCTTTAAGTAATTGAGCTATTTTACCTATTTCAGTATTCATACCAGTTCCAGTTACTAAAACAGTTCCACGACCATAGGTGACAAGTGAGCCTGAGAAAACCATATTAGTTCTTTCAGCTAAAGGAACTTCATCTTCAGTGATTAAATTACTGCTTTTATCAACATTTATGGATTCTCCAGTTAAAGAGCTTTCATTAACTTGTAAAGAATAATTGTCTATTAGCCTTCCATCAGCAGCAACAAAATCACCGGCTTCTAGAAGTACAATATCACCTGGAATTAATTCTTTTGAAGGAATTTCTATTTTATGTCCATCTCTAATTACCTTTGAATTAGGAGCAGATAAAGCTTTAAGACTCTTTAAGGAGGCTTCTGCCTTCAAGTGTTGAACAGTTCCTAATATAGCATTCATTATAAGAACCACTAGTATTACTATGGTACTTTCTTTATTTCCAACAGCAAAGGAAATAATAGATGCTCCAAGTAGAACAAAAACTAAGAAGTCCTTAAATTGTTCTAAGAAAATCATAATAAGGCTTTTCTTTTCTCCTTCTAGTAATTCGTTAAAACCATTAACTTCTCTGATTTCATGAACCTTACTAGAATCAATTCCACTTAGTGAAGTATTAAACTCTTTAAGCAACTCTTCACTGCTTTTGTTATAATAGTTTTTCATTTCTCACAACTCCTCATTTAAATAATAATATGAAAGGGTAAAAGTCTTATTAATTTTCTAAAAATAGTTTAACCTCAAAAAATATATTTATAAATTCTTGCTCAATTTATATAATGTTAAATTTTAATATATTATATAAAAAAAGACTTTTAATATAATTCCTCCACTGAAGAATCATATTAAAAGTCTCGTAACCTAAAAGTTATAGGTACACAGCACCAGACTAAAAAATAGTCGACCTGTTGATGATGTGTTTGGAACTACTCCCTTTTAAACATTTGATTTTATACATTAAGATTAGCATATATGCAAGTAACTGTCAATAACTAATGGTTTGTGATAGAATAAATCTAAATTTAATTTGATAAAAGAGAGGACATTATGGATAAATATACATTAATAACTGGGGCTTCTTCAGGTATAGGATATGAACTTTCAAAATTATTTGCACTAGGTGGAAGTAACTTGATATTAGTTGCAAGAAATAATGAAGCCTTATATAAGGTAAAGGAAGAGATATCTAAATTAAATGATGTGGATATAGAAGTGCTATCAATAGATTTATCTAAGGAAGAGAGTGTGGAATGTATATTAGATTTTGTGGAGAAAAAAAATATAGTTGTTAATAACTTGGTAAACAATGCAGGGATGGGAGACTTTGGTGAATTTGCAAAGTCAGATTATAAAAGACAATTAGATATGATACAAGTGAATATAATGTCACTAACTAAACTAACAAAGGTGTTTCTTGAAGATATGATACAAAGAGGAACAGGAGGTATCTTAAATGTTGCATCAACTGCAGCTTTTGCACCAGGAACTAATATGAGTGTCTATTATGCCACAAAAGCTTATGTTTTATCACTTACAGAGGCACTTCATGAAGAAAATACTAAGAACGGTATAAGAGTAATGGCACTATGTCCAGGTGCAGTAGACACTGCTTTTCAACAAAAAGCAGGAATAAAAAAATCAAAATTAGCTAAAGGAAATATTATGTATCCAAATGAAGTTGCAGTAATTGGATACACTAAGTTTATAAAAACAAATAAAGCAATTGTCATTCCAGGTTTTAAAAACAAGTTATTAATTCAAGCAATGAGAATTTTACCAAGAAATTTAATTAGAAAAATAATAAAGAAGGTTAATAAGGGATAAAAATAAGTAAATATGATGAAGTTTTATTGTGTTTTAAAAGGAATTTATAAATTGTAAGATGTACCACTTATAAATTCCTTATAGTTTATACAGCTTTAAACTCAGAAAAGAAGTCTTTACAATTAGGTTTAAATATGTCATAGCTCTTTTGATCTTGACAAACTACAGTACATTCTTCAATAGATGGATGCTTGCTTAGAAAATTTTTAATCTCTTCCAAGGCTATGCATGCAGCATCCTTAGGAGGAAGACAGTATACTCCAGAAACCATGAAAGGTAATCCAATAGTTTTTATTGGATGCTTATTGATATATTCCTCAGTAGATTTCTTTAATTCACTAAATAAATGAGAACTGCGAACTTCTTGCAAACGAGATTGTTGCTTGTTGAAAGCTTCTATAGTTTGATTTAAGTATACATCTTTATAAGAGGTGCATAGCTCTAAGGCCTTCTGATATGCGCTACGAAGTATATCATATTCATTATGTTCTCCGCCGCGCCATATAGGAGAAACCATATGAATTATCCAGAAGATATTACTTGAAGCTAAATTGTATGATTTTGTTATTTTTGCAGAGCCGGTTCTACAGCCCTCTAAACTTTTACATTCTTTGAGAAGTTCATATCCAGCACTTCTATGAATAGTGCCATCTATTCCTCCTCCACCTAAAAGAGAGGAGTTTGCACTATTTATTATTGCATCAAATGGTTGTTTTGTTATGTCATCAAAAATCAATTTAAAATTTCCCATAAAATCACCTTGCTTATTTTAATATATAAACACTATTATTATATCCATCTACTCTCTAATAATATGTATAAATATGGATTTAATTTTTAAATTATTAGATTGTTCATTGATAAAGAACACAAAAATTGGTAAAATAATCATATTGTATGGGATAAAGTACAAGAAGGAGTGAATTTATGTTAAAGGTTGATAATTTATCAAAGATATTTAAGGAGATTAAAGCAGTAGACGATATCACTTTTACTGTTGAAGCAGGAGAAATAGTTGGTTTACTAGGAGAAAATGGAGCAGGCAAGACTACAACACTAAGAATGATATCAACTATGTTAAAGCCTTCTACTGGAACTATAAATGTTAATAATTATGATGTGATTAAAAATTCATCAGAAGTTAGAAAAGAGATAGGTATACTTTTCGGGGGAGAAGTAGGAATCTATGATAGATTAACAGCAAGGGAAAATATAGAATACTTTGCTAGGCTATATGGAATGACTCAAGAGCAAATAGATGAAAGAATTAAAGAAATATCCAAAGATTTAGAGATGGAGGAGTATATAGATAGAAAAGCTGGAAAGTTTTCAAGAGGTATGAAGCAAAAAGTATCTATTGCAAGAACTATAGTACACTCTCCAAAAGTAATGCTGTTTGATGAACCAAGTACGGGTTTGGATGTATCTGCAGCCAGAGTGATTCATGAATTTATATTAAAGTGTAAAAGTGAAAATAAAAGTATATTACTATCATCACATTCAATGAAAGAAGTAGAAAAGCTGTGTGATAGAGTAGTCATAATTCATAAAGGTAAACTTATAGAACAAGGAACAGTTGAGTACTTAAAAGAAAAATATAATAACAATGATTTAGAAGAAGTATTTGTTAGCTTAGTTGGAGGTAAGAATAATGAGTAATTTTTTAGTAGTCTTAAAAAAAGAACTTATGGATTTGTTTAGAGATAAGAAAACTCTTATTTTTACTATACTCCTACCAGTAATTATGTATCCAGTTATGTTTAAAATAATAGATACGACTATGAAAAGTAATCAAAGTTCTGTTTCTAAGAATATTACTGTAGCCTATAAAGGTGATACCGAATCTTCAATATATAAAATGTTAAAAGGAAGCAGTACTATTACAATAGATAATGAAGGTAATATGGAGCAAAAACTTGATAAGGGAAAAATAGCTTTAATTATTGATGTTCCTAAGGATTTTGATAGTAAGGTTACAAGTGAAGGACAAACAAACTTGAAAGTTATATACGATGAAAACTCAAATAAATCTGCTATGGCAGCTTCAGTACTAAGAGAGATGCTCGATGGTTACAGTAAGAGTATAGTAGATAGCAGACTTCAAGCAAAAGGAATTAGTACGCAAGTATTAACTCCTTTCGAAGTGAAACAAGAAACTTTAGGAAATAAAACAGATAATCCTATGGGAGTAGCGATATTAAACATACTTCCTACAATATTAATAATATTCATGATCAGTCCAACAATAGGTATAGCAGCAGATTTAGTTGCAGGAGAAAAAGAAAGGGGAACATTTGAACCGCTTTTATCAACTGCAGTAGGAAGAACATCTATATTTTGGGGCAAACTTGGAGCCATTGCATCAATAGCTTTTATTACTTTGATTACGAGTGTTGCTGCAATGCTCAGTTCTATGATGTATATATTCTCTACAGGAAGTAGTCTATCGATACCTTTAGGGGCTTTTGGAATAATTGCAGTTATATCAATTTTTGTATTAGTTGCACTAAGTTCATTAGAAATTGCTATAAGTATATTTGCACGTTCAGTTAAGGAAGCTAACACCTACTTAAGCGGATTATTGATTCCGGTTATGATATTAACCTACATTCCATTTATGATGGATGCAAAAAGTATAGGAATTCTGTTCTTTAATATTCCTATAGTAAACGCAGTAGTAGTAATGAAGGAAGCTATAGCAGGAATATTTAATCCTGTCCATTTAGGTATAGTTTTAGGATGGCATATATTATATGTGATTATTTCAGTCATTTTCGCAAGATATATGTTTTCTAGAGAAGAAGTTGTATTTAGAAGTTAATAGGATCATGTTATTTATAAGCCAGAGGAGACTCTGGCTTTTTATTTTTTAGTAACATAAGCTTAAATTTTTATTCCCGGGAAATAATTATAGATTTACTAATCAAAAATCAACATTAGTACAAAAGTTTTATGGGAAATATGTAAAATTTTTAAAAAATATAAAACTTTTTTCATACTTACTGTGTCTAATAAGTGTAGAGTAAAATAAGTCCTCTACTTAAAGTTTATCTAAGGGAGAAAAATGATGGATTTAGAGAAAAAGATTGCTCAAGCAGTTAAAGGAGATGAAGAAGCCTTCAACTATATACTAAAACTAAAAAAAGAAGATTTATATAGGACTGCTTATGCTTTTGTGAAGAATAAAGATGATGCACTAGACATATTGCAGGAAACTGTTTATAAAGCCTATATTTCTATAGAAAAGTTGAGAAAGCCACAATATTTTAATACATGGCTTACAAGAATATTAATAAATAACTGTAAGAATTTTATTAGAAATAAAGAAAAAGTCATTTATTTAGAGGATAACAAAAACTGTAATGAAGATAGCGCTAAAATCAATATAGATGAGCGGTTAGATCTTTTATATGCCATTGATAAGTTGGAAGAGAAACATAGAATGGTAATTATATTAAAGTACTTTCAAGACTTAACAATAAACCAAATTGCAGAGAGTTTAGATTGTCCTATAGGAACTGTTAAGACCTACCTAAATAAGGGGTTAAGTCAATTAAGGTTATATGTAGGAAAGGAGATTATCTAGCATGAATGATATAGAGAATTTAAAAAATTCAATTACTATTCCTAAAGAAATTGATTTGGCTATTGAGCAAGGAATAGAAAGAGGAAAAAGAGAAAAATTAAAAAATACTAAACCGAAACATAATAAACTTATTATAAAGGTAGCTGGATTAGCACTAATATTTACTACTGCTATATTTATTGCTAAGCCAGACTTGGTTAAAGCTATATCTAATCCAGGTCTTATATTTAAAATGCTTTCTGAAAAAAGAAATTATGGAGAACCTATGCCAAAGTTTGAAAACTTCTCAACTTCATTAAATAAGTCTATTGAGAAAGAAGGAATTAAGCTAACCATAAATGAAATTGCAATAGATGATAGTATGATTGCCATATCATCTACAGTGGAAGGAAAGGGAATAAAAGATAAGACTTTTGATATAGGGGCAATAAAGCTAAATGGTATGTATGCTCAATCCTATGGCAGTGATAGTGAAATAATTAGTGATGATAAGATAATTATAGCAACATATTCTAATATAGCAGAGATGAACCTACCTGATGAAGTACAGGTTGAAATGTCTTCTGGAATCATAGCAAATGTTGTAGGACCTTGGAATTTTAAGTTTACAGTTTCTAAAAAGGAAAGTAAAAAAAATTCTAAGACTATACAAATAAATAAAAAAATTGATTTACCAGAAAGTACATTAAATATTAAAAATTTAATTATAAGTCCATTTAGAAATACTATAAATATAGAAGGAATTAATAAAACTACAGATGTTAAGTATAAAAAGGGCTCTGGAGCTTATAGGATGTCAGAAGTTAGGAGATATATAGTCTTAGATGAAAAAGGCAATCCTCTTATGACTAAAGAAGAAGGAGGAGGCTCAAATGATAAAGGATATGAAGAAAAGCTGGGTATCTTGGGGGATATATCAAATTTAAAAAGTATAACTATCATACCTATAGTAGATGAAAATGGGATAGATGTTAAGAAAATAGATGGTATAAATACCTTTATTCTTCAATGTACTATTAATAGTGATGACTTTAAGACGACACCACAAGAAAATATAGATAAGAAAAGAAAGGCAACTGATAAGGAAAAGAAAGATGGATATGCTTATGATGAGGTAGTAAATTCTTATAATATGGATAGGAGTAGAACTTTTGTACCTATTGATAAACTTATAAATCAAAAAATACAAGTTAATGATAGTTCAAGTGTAATAATTAAAAATGTAGAAGCAAATGATAAGGGTACAAAGCTAACCTTTAAAATTAATGGGGATTATAATTATTTTAATATAAATTATGCTTATATTATAGATGAGAGTTTTAAAACAACTTCAAGAGCAGAAGATGGGATAATCGGTAAAGTAGAGGATGTTAATGAGAAAGTTGTAAGTATAGTACTACCTCCTATAGATAAAAGTAAAAAATATAAGATTGCACTACCTACAGATACAAATCCAGTAATAGAGGAAAAATATAAACTAAATGTTAATTTGAAATAAAAATAACATAAAAAACTCTAAATATTTTAAAATGTTTAGAGTTTTTTTGGTAAATAATATAATTTGATATATAATAATATTAAATTGAAAAATATGATTATTTTTACATATAATCATATTTAGCAAAGGAGAAAATATGAGGCTGGAGAGAGAATTTTTTGCTAGAGAAACAGTTCAAGTAGCTAAAGAGCTATTGGGGAAAGTATTGGTAAGGGAAGTTGATGGCCAAATATTGAAAGGAAAAATTGTTGAAACTGAAGCTTATGTTGGTCCCATAGATAAAGCATCTCATGCGTATGGATTCAAAAAAACAGCCAGAGTTGAACCTTTGTATGGGAAACCAGGAATATCTTATGTTTTTAGCATTTATGGTATGTATGTGTGCTTTAATATAATTACATTTAAAGAAGGTTCTCCAGAAGGGGTTCTTATAAGAGCCTTAGAACCTGTTCAAGGCATAGATTCAATGTCGGTAAATAGGTTTAAGAAAGAATATAATAAATTAGAGACTAGAAAAATAAAAGAGTTAACTAATGGACCTTCAAAATTATGTATAGCAATGAATATAACTAAGAAAGAACACAATTTTATAGACCTAATAACATCATCTGAATTATATGTAGAGGATGGAGAAGCTGTTAATAACAGGGATATTGTAGAAACAACAAGAATAGGTATAGACTATGCGGAGGAAGCAAGATATTTTCCTTGGAGGTTCTATATAAAGGAAAATGAATTTGTATCAAAAAAATAGGATTTGAGGGGTATTATTAATGTTTAAGTTAATAAAGGCTAATGGACTAACTAAAGAGGAGTTGCAAGCTATTAAAGAATTAGAAGAAGACTGTAATTCTTATGAGAAATTAAATATGAAGCTTAATTGGGATATGCTTGAAAGTAGAGCCAAAAATCAAGTTAATGATCTTCTATATTATGAAGATGATAAATTAATAGGATTTTTAGGAATGTATGGGTTTGGTTCAAATCCAAAAGAAATCGAAATTACAGGCATGGTTCACCCGCATTATAGACGTAAGGGGGTATTTAAAGAACTTGTATCTGAAGCAAAAGAGCATTGCAAAAAAAATAAGGCTGAAAGAATTCTTTTAATTACTGAAAGAAGAATTGATTCTGGAATTGGTTTTGGGAAAGCAATAGGTTCAAAATATTCTTTTTCTGAGTATAGAATGAAGTTTAATGAATCCAAAATACCTAGCTTTGAAAGTAGGGGGATTTTTCTTGAAAAAGCAGATATAAAAGATAAAAAAGAGCTTTCAAAGTTAGACAGAGAATTCTTTGGATTACCTGAGGTGAATGATGAAGAAGGTAGTTCAGATGAAAATGAATATAGAACTACGTATATTGCTGAGATGGAAGGTAAGGTTATTGGAAAGATTGGGATAACTATGGATGGGGAAGATGGATATATATTTGGGTTTGGAATAAAGCAAGAACATAGAAGAAAAGGCTATGGAAGAATAGTATTAAGTTTAGTTATTGAAAAATTACTAAAAGATAATATAAATAGTATAATACTTGAAGTTGCATCAGAAAATGATAAGGCTTTAGGATTATATAAATCATGTGGTTTTAAGGAAAGTACAATTTACGATTATTATAAACTAGATGTTTAACATAAAAAGAATTGGAAGGATGTGAACATTTAGTGAGGCTAAGAGAACATGGAGCTCTTCATCACTAAAGAATAAATATGTTTAGAATTAAGTTACCAGGAAGCAGAAAATTTAAAATAGCATTATTAAGTATATTAGTAATAATTATTATAGGAGTTTTAGTAAAGCAAAGTATTGATAATAAAAAGGAATTAGATAGGCAAAATAAAGTGCAGGAGCAGCTAAAGGAAAAGGAAGCTAGCGAAATTAAAGAAAAGAATGACCAAGCTGCAAAAGCTAAGTTAGATGCGGAAAATAAGCAAAAGAGTTTGGATGAAAAAGCAGAAAAAGCAAGAGAGGTGTTTTATACAAAAGACTATGAAAGTGCAATCTCCTTATGTAATGAGATTTTAAATGAGGATAATAGCAATTATAAAGCATATTCAGTAAGAGGCATTGCAAAAGCTTATACGAGGGATTATAGTGGAGCGATGCAAGATATAGACAAGTCTTTAGAAATAAAACCTGATTATGGATATGCTATGTTTAATAAAGGTTTACTGTATGAGTTGCAAGGTGAATTCATGGATGCAATAGAATGGTATAACAAAGATTTGGAAGTAGAAAATTATGTTTGGAGTTACTATGGAATAGCAAGTATATATGGTAGAAAAGGGGACGTTGACAATACAGTAAACTACTTATCTAAAGCAATTGAATTAGATTCGGCAGTAAAAGAAACTGCAAAAGAAGAACATGATTTTGATCCTGTAAGAGATTCTGAAAAATTTAGCAATCTAATAAAATAAAGCAATAAAAGTTAGGCAGTGAAATTAAAAATGAGGAGGGGTATTGTGCTGAAATGGGTAAAAGGATTTGGTGGCTTTTTTTTACTTATACTGGTTGTGGTTTTAGTCGCGTTTAGTATTAATAAGCACAGCTTCCAAAAAGATATTTTTACTAGCGATAATGTTTATAAAAATACAGATGAGCTTTCAAAAATAGATACTAATGATGGACAAGTAAAATACTTGGAAAAATACTTCAAAGAGATAGGGCTTAAGCCAGCAGGAGAAAATGGGACATACTATCAAAATTTTAAAACCATGGTGCCTATATATAATTCATCTCCAGAACTAAGTTTAAGAGATAGAGATAATAAAGTAATTAAAAGCTTTAAGTATGGAGAGGACTTTAGAGAAACACTCATAGGTTCTGGGGGAGTAGGAAATGTTAATAGTAAATTCTATCTGCTTCAAGGAGATATAGAATCAATTCCAAAAGAAATATTAGAAAATTACATTATTCTATCTTCTGTACCATTAAGTGATAGTAAGTTAGAATATGTTGCGCAAAGTGGTGGAAAAGCTGTAATTTTTCCTGGAAATGGGATAGGTCAAAAAAATTCTTTTGATATGCAGAAAAAGAATGGAAAATCTATACTAATATACACTGTTACTCAAAATGTATTTCAAGATTTAAGTAATTCAGTGGGAATGAACCTAAATGGATATTTAAATGTTGATGTAAGTTTTAAAATGCAAGATACTCCGAATGTTTTAGGGATGATTCAAGGAAGTGATAAATCTGCTGGATATTTAATTGTTTCATCACATATAGATGAGGATGCATCAGGAATTGCCATGCTTATGGAACAAGCTAGAACATTAAAAATGCAAAAGTATAGTCCAAAGAAAACTATAATTTTTGCTGTATGGAATAGTTTTAATCAAGGAATGAAGGGTTCAAAGTATTATGTGAATAATCCGCTCTTCCCACTAGAGAAAACGCAAGTGTTGGTATTTAATAGCGTGGGAGATAGATCTGATATTAATCTTATAATGTCAACAGATGGGGTTGTGGCACAAACAATAATGAGCAAACTAGCAGCGTATTGTTCCGCAAGTGGCATTGTTCCTATGATGAATAGCAATATTTATGGTACTGATGGGGAAGAATTTTTCACTAATGATATCCCTGCAATAGTATTAAGTGGCGATAAGACGGGGACTTCAGTTTTTGATATTAAAAAAATAAACAGAGATACAATAAATGGCTTTGGGAATGTACTTTTAAATTATATGCAAAGAGAAGTTTATGGAGATTGGTATCATGGGCTTTTTAATGGAACAGAACAAGCCTTCATTTTAATAATAATAGCAGCTGCAATAGTTATAAGTGTATTGAAGATGGTATATAGATTAAAACCTAGAAATAAATCTTTTGAACAAGTACTGGAAACTATATATTATTCAAGTGCTTTTTCAATATTTGATAAGGTTATACAAATACTTATTGTGATAAGTGTAGCAACGTTCTTTATATCGTTTTTAGCTTATACTCCAAAAAGTTTTGATGTTGTTTCCTATGGTGGCGAGCATATATCGAATTATCCAATTTACAATATAGCAAATAACGCTATTTTGTTTATAAGAGATTTTCTCACAAAGGGATTTGGTAAAACCTTAAGTGGATTTAGTATAACTTATATTATTAGCTTTTCAATTATAAAAAGTTTGGGCTTAATATTGAGCTCATTAATGCTAGCATTTTTCATTGGAACATTAATAGGAACCTTTAGTAGTTTTAAAAATAAAAATAGTGGAAATGCAGGTTTCTTATTGCCTGTAGCTGTACTTTCTTTGCCGGATGTATTTGTGGCAGTATGCATACAGCTTGGATTTATTTATTTAAGAAAGAATCATATAATTTCAACTGAAAATAGCAGCATTACACAGTTCTTACTACCACTACTTTGCCTTGCTATTATTCCAACTGCGTATATTTCAAGAGTGGCACAGGTAGCTGTAAAAGAAGAAATAAATAAAGATTATATAGTGGCTGCAAAAGCAAAAGGATTATCAACTTTTAGCATATTAAAAGATCATCTCCTAATAAGTGTAGTCATTAAAATAATCGAAACTTTACCATCGGTGTTAACTATAATAATGTCAAATGTTATTGTAGTAGAATATCTATTTGGGTATACAGGTATTGTATATCAGTTATTTAGTTATTTTAAGGATGGCGACATTTGGACATGTATATGTTTGATTATTGGTATAGGAATAGTTTACTTTATTTTAAATATTATATTTAAAATTCTTTCTATAATAGTTAATCCATTTAAAAGAGGTAACATATTAGGAGGAAACCAAAATGAAAAAGCTTAACTTACCTCTCATAATCGGAGGAATAATAATAGCAGTTATCTTAATTCTTGTTGCTTTTCCAGAAAAAGTTACCCATTATAATCCATATGCGATAGAGGGTATCAGAACAACTGCTCAGAAAAGTGGAGCGTCAATATCAATTCAAGGGGCTCCATTCTCACCATCAAAGGACAATATACTAGGGACAGATCAACTGGGGAGGGATGAATTAAGCTTACTAGTTTACGGAACTAGACTTACTTTAGAAATAGGAATTCTAGTTGTATTGGGTAGATTTCTAATTGCTATTCCCTTGGGTATAGCAGCAGGATTTGGGAATAATCTATGTAAATCTATAATAAGTTTATTTAATTTAGTATTTAGTGCAATTCCAGCACTAATTATAAGTATTCTAGTGTTAGGAATAAGCTTTTTCTTAGGTTTATTTAAGGAACAATCTATATTAGCCTTTGTGATTGTGCTTACTATAGTGGGCTTTGGTAAGGTAGCGGGATTGGTAAGAGAGAGAGTTGAAAACATATTATCCAAGCCCTTTATTACAGGGGAAAGAGCAATAGGGAAGAGTAATATATTAATTGCAATTAAAAATGTAATACCACATCTTTCACCGGAGCTTATAGTGCTTATATTTATGGAGATGGCATTAGCCCTTTCTATGATTATGGAATTGGGTCTTTTTGGAGCATATGTAGGAAATATAAGAATTTTATTAGATGGAGGAAAGACATTAAATATAAGTGTGGAACCAGAGTGGGCAAGTATGATATCATCTTCAATTGCATATATAAGTGCAGCTCCATGGATGGTGTTTTCTCCTGCGGTAGCTTTTTTTATTAGTATATTTAGCTTTAACTTATTTGGAGAAGGTTTAAGAGAAATGTTTTCTAGAAAGAAGTTAGGGTCTTCAGTTAGATCTAAAGATAAAAAGAAGAACTTCAAAAGGGCTGGGGTAGTAGTAATTGCGGGAATATTTTTATTATTTATAACAAATATAGGAATTGGATATTATAAGGATCAAGCAACTAAAAAGCAAGCAGCAAATATAATGAATTGGGAATTCAAAAATCAAGTGCTAATAGGTAGTGATGAGGCCAGATATACCTCTGATAATCTAAAAGAGTCCTTGAAAGAAGCAGGATTTCAGCCAATTGGGCAAGATTATATTCAAACCTATGATGTAGATAAATTGAATTCTGCTAAAGAATATTCTTTCACAATAAAAAATGGAGATAAGTCAAATAAGCTGGTATTTGGTAAAGACTTTGCGTTATTAGATTATAAGGATTATTCATTAAAAGGACAAATATTTAAGGGTGATTCAGTGGATATGTTTAATCTAAAGGACTATAAGATATTTGATAATAAACTAGTACTATTTGACGAACAAACCTATTCTCGAGAAGCTATTGAAGAATTTTCAAATAATATTAAAGAAAAGTCAAAAGCATTAGGAGTTATAGATGTATTAAATACTAATGATACCTTGCCTTCTGCTATGAGTAGCAAGACAACAGGTGATTCTTTAATATATATAACAAAGGAAGCTTCTAAATATCTAGAAAACGATACTGAAATAGAGATTAACCTTAAAGCATGTACTTTAACTGGTAAGGGAAGAAACGTAATAGGAGTCTTGCCAGGAAAAAATCCTAATTTATCAAATGAATATATAATGATAAGCATGGGATACAACTACTTTTCTGATGATAGGGAGAATATCATGGAAAAAATGAAAATGCTTATTGAGACGGCAAGAAAATTGTACCAGGACAATAATAATCAAGGCAGAAGTATAATAATTGCATTTTGGGATGGTAATTTAACAGAGGAGTATTCGGGAGTTAAGAAATATGTAGACAATCCTCTGGTTTTACTGAATAAAACTGTTTTGAATATTGACCTAACTAATATGAATGTTAAAGGAAATACTGTAGTTATTAATTCACAACAAATCTCTGTAACAAAGTATTTTTCTTGGGCATTTAATCATGAATTTGAATCAAAGATAAAGAAAAATAATATAATAGTTGAACCTAATATAAGTAAGAAAAAAGTTAGTGAAATAATAGAAAAAGGTCCTAATTCTAAAGAAGTTATGTATTATAAAGGGGCTGTACCAACAATATTGCTGTTAAATAAAGAAAACAATAATGAGATAGAAAAAGATACAATTGAAAAGAATTTTGTAAAGACCTTAGTATCGTCTATTTCAAATATAAATTATTAGTTTGGATGTGAGTTGATGAATAATAATACAATTCTTAATATAAGTGGACTAATGCTCTCTTTTAAAGCTAATAATGGATTTGTTCAAGTAATTAGAGGTGTTGATATTCAGCTTAACAAAGGAGAGATTCTAGGTATACTAGGTGAGTCAGGAAGTGGTAAGACAGTAACTGCATCTTCCGTACTTAGATTAACGCAAGATTCTGATTTAAGAATAGATGGTGGAAGCATAATTTTTGATAATACTGAACTTACAAAATTAAGAGAGAAAGATATGCGTGAAATACGTGGCAAAAGAATATCATATATATTTCAAGATGCTAGCGCTGCATTAAACCCCTATAAGAAAGTGGGTAAACAGCTAAGAGAAGTTTTAAAAGTTCATGGGGAGAGTAATGACAAAAATAGAATAATAGTAGCTATGAGAAAAGTTGGAATCGATAATGCAGAGATTGTTTATAATATGTTTCCTTGGCAGTTAAGCGGAGGGCTTTGTCAAAGAGTGCTTATTACAATGAGTACCCTCTGCTCACCAGAGATAATTATTGCAGATGAACCAACAGCGGCTATAGATGCTTCCTTACAAAAGAAGGTATTAGATCTTTTAAAAGATATAAATATAAAGGATGAATCTTCAATAATTATAATTACACATGATTTTGATGTGGTTAGATATATTTGTAGTAGAGTAGTTGTAATGTATGGAGGATTAGTTATGGAGGAAGGTAGTACTAAGGACATACTTAACAAGCCACTACATCCATATACTAAAGAGCTCATAAGATGCGTAGAATCTTTAGATAATAATGATAAGGAATTATACTCTCTAATAGGGAAAGCACCTAGTCCGGATGAGTTTAAGGATCAATGCCCATTTTATGATAGATGTAAGTATAAGAGTTCTAGATGTTTAGAAGGAATACCAAAGGTAAGAAATATAGATGGTAGAAGGGTAAGATGTATTTTAGAAGATACAGGTGATTTTTTTGAATAAAGAGGATAAAAATATAATAATAATTGAAAATCTATCTAAGCACTATATTGTAAAGAAAAATATTCTTTCTAAGAAGAATCTTATTAAAGCAGTTGATAATGTGAGTTTTGAAATCAAAGAAGGAGAGGCTTTAGGCCTTATTGGTGAAAGTGGATGTGGTAAAAGTACAACTGCATCACTAATTCTAAATCTTATAAAAGCAGATGAAGGTAAAATAATTTATAAAAATATGGACTTAACCAAAATAAATGATGATGTTATGAGAGGGTTAAGAAAAGACTTGCAAATTATTTTCCAGGCAAGTCAAGGGACGTTAGATCCACTAATGACAATTGATGAATTACTAAAAGTACCATTAAAACTTCATAAAATAGTTGATAATTCAGAACTAGATTATGAGGTAACAAGATTACTAAACTTGGTAGAGCTATCTGAGAGTGATAAATACAAGTATCCGCATCAAATGAGTGGAGGACAGAGGCAGAGAATAGGAATTGCTAGAGCTATAGCAACAAAACCGAGTTTTATAATATGTGATGAGCCGGTTTCAGCTTTAGATGTATCTATACAGGGTCAAATACTCAATCTTTTAGAAACCCTAAGAAAGGAATTGAAACTTACTTATTTGTTTATTTCCCATGACTTAAAGGTGGTAAAACACTTATGTGATAGAATTGCAGTAATGAATAAGGGGAAGATAGTTGAAATAGGAGAAACTATGAAGATATTAGAGAATCCCAAAGAGGAATATACTAAAAAACTTATAAGTTCACAATTGTTTGTATAGCAATGATACATTTGTATGAAAATACCCACAGAATTCTTATAATATTCTGTGGGTTTAATTTTATAGGTATTAGTTGTTTATTAATAACATGTAAAGCTGTCTATTCTATTTAGATCTAAGCCAAAGTATACCCATCTAAAGCCCATCCATCTCCATCCAGCTACGGACCTTGGACCAACATAAGTTAAGTAAGCCCAGTAAGCATTACCATTCCTTTGCCAAATGTATATAAATCTATTAGTACAAGGCCTTATTGCACCATAGTCAACCTTATAAGCGCCTACTCCTTTTTCAGTGCCATACTTTTTGCTTTCAGACTTTGAAGGAACAAAATTAGGTGGACTACTCATGGGGCCTGCAGCACTTGGCATTTTACCAGGTGCACCTTGTTGATTGTATTGATAGTTCGGAGGAACTTGGTTGCCTGGATAGTTTGGAGAAAATTGAAATGCTGAAGGATCTACTATATTTGGAGGCATCATATTATTTGGAATTTGCCTATAGCCATATATAGGATTGAAGAATACATCCTCCTCTTCTTCTCTATAGCCATCACCATATTCTTCTTCTAGACTAATAAACCTAAAAAGTGGAGGAATACTATAATTTACGTCTACTTCAAATTCTCCAACTTCATCTATTTCCTCACCATGAGAAAAAAATCTAACAGTTGAGGAATCAAAGTCAAAATTTTCATATGAGTTATACATAAAAACATCCTTTTATATTAATCTCAATTAGTATTATATTCAGTATTCATAAAATGGTTACTAAGTAGAATTTAAGTATTATGAATAAAAAAATAAAAAAATTAAGGAAAAAAATAAATATAATTACTAAATCCATTGACATAATAACTAGGATAGATAATAATTAAGAAGGCTTCAAAATAAGACAAGGTATAATAATTAGGCAAGGAAAAGGACTGTTACTTTTGTAACAGTCCTTTTGCATTATAAAAAATGGTATTAGATATAGGGATTAATAGAAAAATTATGAATAAATATGCATAATTATCGTATAAATATAACAAATATCTTGAATAAATATATAAAGAAAAGTATAATAAAGATATATACTGACTATTAAATTGGGGGCTAAGTATATTTTAAGAAAGAAATGAATAAATTATGTATAAATAGAAGAATTAATAAATCCCTTTATATATGCTGTTTTATTTAATATTACAAAAGAAGGAATGATATACCTTCTTGACAAATGGAATACTATAACATAGAATATCTTTAAGAAAATAAAGTTAGATACACTTTAAATTGGTCCTGTGAGGCCAGAAAGGAGTATGTTGTTATGTTAACATTTGATATTAAAAACTTAACAGCTTTGTCTTTATACGCGTTTTTGCGTTTAACTATTTGGAGGATAATAAAGGGATTAATGATATAGTTTAATCTCTTTATTATCCTTTTGTTTATGCAAAAGAATAAGGGATCTTTCTTAGATAAAAAGGTGTATTCTTGGCTTTAATAGTTAAATTAGGAGGGCTATTATGAAAGCAAAGCTAATATTGGAAAATGGAATTATATTTGAAGGTAAAGCATTTGGATATTTAAAAGAAAGTGTTGGAGAAGTAGTTTTTAACACTGGGATGACAGGATATCAGGAGGTTTTAACAGACCCTTCGTATTATGGACAAATTGTCACTATGACTTATCCGCTTATAGGAAATTACGGAATAAATCTAGAAGACGTAGAATCTAAATCAGTTAAAGTTAAAGGATTTATTGTAAGAGAACAATGTTCTTACCCTAGTAATTTCAGATGTGAATTTCAAATAGAAGATTATTTAAAACAAAATAAAATTATAGGATTAGAAGGAATCGATACAAGAGCATTAACAAAGATACTAAGAAATAATGGAACTATGAAAGGCATAATTACCTTAGAAGATATCAGTCTTCAAGAAGCTAAACCTAAGCTCAATAGTTATTCCAATGAGGATGCAGTTAAGACAGTTACCTCTAAAGAAATATATACAATAGATGGGGCTGGAAAACATGTAGCAATAATGGATTTTGGAATAAAACAAAATATAATAAGAAATTTTTTGAATAGAGGATGCAAGGTAACTGTATTTCCTGCAGATACAGAGGCAGAAGAAATATTAAAGGTTAATCCAGATTTAATATTTTTATCAAATGGTCCTGGAGATCCAGAAGATCTTCCGGATGTAATTAGAAATATTAAGAACCTAGTTGGAAAGAAACCTATAGTAGGAATTTGCCTGGGTCATCAACTTTTAGCCTTAAGCTTAGGAGGAAAAACTTCAAAGCTGAAATTTGGACACAGGGGATGTAATCATCCAGTTAAGGATTTGGAAAGTAATAGAGTGCATATAACATCACAAAATCATGGATATGTTGTTGACACATTACCAGAAAATATAGAGGTAACTCATGTTAATTTAAACGATGGAACCATAGAAGGAATGAAGCATAAAGAATTACCTATATATTCAGTACAATTCCATCCAGAAGCATGCCCAGGGCCAAAAGATTCAGAATATATTTTTGATAAATTTATGAAATATTCACTTTAAGCTTAGAAGTATTAGGAGGTAAGGAAATGCCATTAAATAAAGATATAAAAAAAGTATTAGTTATAGGCTCGGGTCCAATTATTATAGGGCAGGCAGCAGAATTTGATTATTCAGGAACACAAGCTTGCCAAGCCTTAAAAGAAGAAGGAATAGAGGTTGTTTTAGTAAATTCAAATCCGGCTACAATTATGACTGACAAAGAAGTAGCTGATAAAATATATCTTGAACCATTAACTGTAGAGTTTGTTGAGAAAGTAATAAAAAAAGAAAAACCTGATTCTCTACTTGCAGGAATGGGTGGCCAAACAGGGCTAAACTTAACTGTAGAGTTGTATGAAAAAGGAATATTAGATAAATATAATTTGAAAGTAATAGGTACTTCTGTTGAATCCATTAAAGAGGGTGAAGATAGAGAATTATTCAGAGCCATGATGCAAAGAATAAATGAACCTGTAATTCAAAGTGAAATTGTAACAACATTAGAGCAAGGAAGAAAGGTAGCTAATGAAATAGGTTACCCAGTAGTTGTTAGACCAGCATATACCTTAGGGGGAACAGGTGGAGGAATAGTAAATAATGAAGAGGAATTAAATGTAACATTAGCTTCAGGGTTACAATTAAGCTCAATTCACCAATGCTTGTTAGAGAAGAGTGTTAAAGGATGGAAGGAAGTAGAATATGAGGTAATGAGAGATTCCTATGGAAACTGCATAACAGTTTGTAATATGGAAAACATTGATCCAGTAGGAATCCATACTGGAGATTCAATAGTTGTAGCTCCATCCCAAACATTATCAGATAAAGAATATCAAATGCTTAGAACGGCATCAATAAATATAATCAATGCAGTGGGAATTGAAGGGGGATGTAATGTACAATTTGCATTAAATCCAGACTCTTTTGAGTATGCAGTTATAGAAATAAATCCTAGAGTTTCGCGTTCATCAGCACTAGCGTCTAAAGCGACTGGATACCCAATTGCAAAGATGGCAGCAAAAATAGCATTAGGATATGGACTAGATGAAATTGAAAATGCAGTTACTAAGAAAACTTATGCATGCTTTGAACCTACATTAGATTATGTGGTTGTTAAGATACCAAAATGGCCATTTGATAAATTCTTCTCAGCAGATAGGGCGTTAGGGACTAAGATGATGGCTACTGGGGAAATAATGGCAATAGGAGCTAATTTTGAAGCAGCATTCTTAAAAGGTATTAGAAGTTTGGAGATTGGAAAGTATTCTTTGGAGCATAAAAAGTTCAGAAGTTTAAGCTTAGAGGAACTTAGAGAAAGAATAAAAACTCCAGATGATGAGAGAATCTTTGCTCTTGCAGAAATGTTAAGAAGAGATTATAGAGTTGAGCATGTATCAAGAATAACTGGAATGGATATATTCTTTATTGAAAAGTTTAAGTGGATTGTTGAAGAAGAACAAAGATTAAAACTAAGTAAGCTTGAACAATTAGATAAAGAATGGCTACAAAATTTAAAAAGAAAAGGCTTCTCAGATAAAGGAATAGCAGATTTACTAGGATCCACTCCAGAAGATATATTTAAGCTTAGGAGTATATGGAATATAAAACCAAGTTACAAGATGGTTGATACCTGTGGAGGAGAATTTGAGGCACTTTCACCATACTATTATTCTACCTATGAACAATATGATGAGGTGCAGGTATCAGACAAAAAGAAAGTGATGGTTATAGGGTCGGGACCTATAAGAATAGGTCAGGGTATAGAATTTGACTATGCATCAGTTCACTGCGTAATAGCTCTTAAAAAATTGGGGATTGAAACTATTATAGTTAATAATAATCCGGAAACAGTAAGTACAGATTTTAATATATCTGATAAGTTATATTTTGAGCCATTAACGGAAGAAGATGTATTTAATATAATTGAAAAAGAAAAGCCAGATGGGGTAATACTTCAATTCGGAGGACAGACAGCAATAAAATTAGCTAACTTCTTAAAAGAAAAGGATATTCAGACACTAGGAACTACTGCAGACCAAATTGATTTAGCAGAAGATAGAGAAAAGTTCGATGAAATGCTAGAAAAACTTGGAGTAAGTAGACCGAAAGGAAAAGGAGTATGGACAATAGAGGATGGAATTAAAGAAGCAAGAGAATTAGAATTCCCAGTTCTGGTTAGACCATCCTATGTATTAGGTGGCCAAGGCATGGAAATAACTCATGATGAAGATGAGTTGATATATTATTTAAGTAATGCCTTTGAGAAAGACACTAAAAATCCTATATTAATAGATAAGTATCTAATGGGAAGAGAGATAGAAGTAGATGCGATATCAGATGGAGAAGATGTTTTAATACCAGGTATAATGGAACATTTAGAGAGAGCAGGAGTTCACTCAGGTGATTCTATAACAATGTATCCTAGTCAAAATCTTAGTAAGTCAATTAAGGATAAGGTGTTAGAATATACTAAGAAGCTTGCACTTGAAATAGGCATTAAGGGAATGATTAATATTCAATTTATAGAATATCAAGATAAGCTATATGTGATTGAAGTTAATCCTAGAGCATCGAGAACTGTGCCATATATATCAAAAGTTAGCAAGGTACCAATTGTTGACTTAGCTACTAAGGTTATGTTAGGTGAAAAACTTAAAGATTTAGGATATGGTGTGGATGTATATAGAGAACCTAAACTTGTATCAGTAAAAGTTCCAGTATTCTCAACTCAAAAGCTTCCTAATGTAGAGGTTTCATTAGGACCTGAAATGAAATCTACAGGTGAGGTGTTAGGAGTAGGTAAAACTCTAGAAGAAGCTTTATATAAAGGAATGCTTGCAGCAGGGTTATATCCAGAAAGAAATACTGGAAAAATATTAGCAACTATAAATAATCATGATAAAGAGGAATTCCTAAGTATAGTTAGAAAATTAAAGGGACTAGATTATGAATTCGTTGCAACATCAGGAACTGCAGAGCTTTTAAGAAAAGAAGGATTAAATGCTGAAGTAGTAAGAAAACTTGGAGAAGAAGAACCAAATATAATGAATGTAATTAAAAATAAGGAAGTTGATCTAGTGATTAATACTCCTACTAAAGGCAATGATTCTAAAAGGGATGGCTTTAATTTAAGAAGAGCAGCGGTAGAGAGAAATATTGGAGTAGTTACAGCATTAGATACTTTTAATGCTATAGTAAATGTAAAAGTTAATCAAACCTGTAAAAAGGATCTTGAAGTATTTAATATTGTAGAAGAGTAAGATATAATTAAATTAATAAAGTGGAGAAAAGTTTTCTAGGGTTCCGCAAAAAAAGAATTGGTCAGGTCCGAGAGAAAACGCACAATTATAATTATTGTGTACACGGAAGGATAAAAGCCTGGGAGATATCGTAGTGATGTCCTCCTAGGCTTTTAATATTTTTAAAATAGCAGTAGAAAGGATAAATAATAAATGCAGGATTTTAAATTAAAATTGAAACTATTAGAAAAATTTTATGGAGTTTGTAGGTTAAGCGCTGAAGACGAAATACCTAGGTGGGCATTGCAAAGCGATATTTATTCCATTACTAAAACCCATGATGAATTATCTATAGTATGTAATGAAGAAAATATTCCTGAAGGAATAGAATGTGAGAAACAATGGAGAGCTTTAAAAGTGCAAGGACCTTTGGATTTTTCATTAATTGGAATATTATCAACTATAAGTAGTGCACTTGCACAGCATAAGATAAGCATTTTTGCAATATCAACTTATGATACAGATTATATATTAGTAAAAGATGATAAGAGGAATGAGGCAGTTCAAGCCTTAAAAGCGATAGGATGTGAAATAGAGATTTAAGAGTGCACCCCTTAATATAAATATTTATTTGAAAGACGTAAATAAGTGTTGACAGTTGAACATGTGTTCGATAATATATAAATATAGAATATATGTTCGCATCAAAATAATAGTAATAAATATAGATAGATTGGCATAGTATTTATTATGTAAAGAGAATTGATAATCTCTTTATATAGATTTATTTAGGGGGTTATTAATATGAAAAAGACTAGTGGAATATTTGTTAAGATAAACTATAAACTTGATAGAAGCTTTAAAGAGGGTATAAAAGAAAATTCCCATAAGAATAAGAAAGGACTTTTTGACAAGTATCTTCTTTGTGGAGGGAAATATAATAAGGATGGGGTTACAATGATTTTTCAAGCAGAAAACTTAAAAGAGGCAGAAGAAATCATAAATAACAATCCATTTCAGAAGGCAAGTTTTTATTCCTTTGAAATATTGAGCAAGAATTATATTGCATTAAATTCTTAAATTTAAGATAAAAAATAGGACATTAAGAATATAAATTCTTTAATGTCCTATTTTAAATTATGTACTTTAAACTTCATATTGAATCCCAGAAATAACAAGGGATAAATCTTTTAATAAGTTTATGATGGAACCCACTCTATTTTCATCTAATGGACTTTTTAATATTTTTATTCTAGGTCTCAATGGGTAATTAGGAGGGGTTTCCTCCACAACGCCAATTTCTCCATTGCTTAATTTTACAATGGTACCTGTAGGGAATGGGACGATAATTTTCGTGAATAAATCAACATAATTTATATCAAAATGAGTACCAACATTAGCCATAATGTATTCTAAGGCTTCATTAGGTGTAGCAGCCTTTTTATAAGGTCTATCAGAAGTTAACGCATCATATACATCAGCTATAGCAACTATTTTTACAAGTGGGTTAACCTCATTACCAGTTAAGCCAAAAGGATATCCAGTACCATCTTGTTTTTCGTGATGCTGTAATATTATCATTTTAGCCACTGAACTAAGTTCTGTAGTACTGCCTATGTAATCATAACCTTTTTGAGGATGAGACTTAATTATATTAAATTCTTCCTCTGTCAGCTCAGCATCTTTTAGAATTATTTCCTTTGGAACACATACCTTGCCTATATCATGAATTAGAGCACCGATACATAAATCCTGTAAGTCTGAACGTGGCAATCTTAAAGCGACTCCCATAACTAATGAAAGAACAGCAACATTAACACAATGCTGATATGTATAGTTATCCATACTTTTAATATCTACCAAATTAACAAGTATATTTTTGTTGGCAGATATATTATCAATTAATTCTAAAGCCACATCATAGATGTTTTTTAAGTATCCTTCTCTTTCTTTAAGTAAAAGATTTTTATCTTTTGAAGAGGTGCTAGAATCAAATATGTAATTAGCAATTCTCTCTATATTAGAAAAAGTATCTTTAACAATCTTAATAGATTTTTGCCTTAATTCAGGTTTGATTATATCTTCTATATCACTGTAGCTATATTCATCAATTATGTAAAGTGAGAAGATATTGATGGATTTTATCCGTTTGATAAGTGCCGTATTCAATTTAATCCCTTCCTTTAGAAGAGTTCGACCATTTTCATCGAAAATAGTTCTAGCTAAAAAACTTCCTTCTTTTATACACTCAATAGGCACCAGCCTCATAAATAACACCTCATACTAGTAACAGATAAGTATAATTATACTATAGAATTTTAACAATAACTATATAAATGAACCAAAATTATTACATAATCACTACTATTTTCAGCATCTGAAAGCTATTTTTAGATAGTTAAAAATGTAGCTATAAAAATCATAATACATTTCTAATAATTAGGTGATATAATTAATATATATTAATTATTAATAGCTTATTTATATGAACTTAATTAATGGAGTGATAACATGATGGAAGAGCTTATTAAGAATAGCCCTATAGGTTTCTTTGATTCTGGAGTTGGGGGACTAAGCGTTTTAAAGAAAGCAATTGAATATATGCCAGAAGAAAACTATATTTATTTAGGAGATTCAGCTAATGCACCCTATGGTGTTAAATCTATAGAAGAGATAAAAAGATTAACTTTAGAGAATGTTGAATTTTTATTAGGAAAAGGAGTAAAGGCAATTGTGGTTGCATGTAATACAGCAACTTCAGTAGCTATAGAGGAGCTTAGAGTAAAATATACAAATATTCCTATTATAGGAATAGAACCAGCATTAAAGCCAGCAGTAGAATTGCAGCAATCGGGAAGGATTGTTATTATGGCTACAAATGCTACTCTGAAGGAAAAAAAGTTTAAGAATTTAATGAATGAATATTCTTTTGGAAAGGATATATATCCGCTTCCATGTCCAGGATTAGTTGAATTTGTGGAAAATGGGATCTTAAATGGGGAGAGATTGGAGCAATTTCTTAAGAAGATTCTTGAAGAGGCTTCAAAAGAAGAGATGGCTTCAATAGTTTTGGGTTGCACACATTATCCTTTCGTTAAAGAAACAATACAAAAAGTTGTTGGAGAAAAGGTTACAATTCTTGATGGAAGTCTGGGGACTGTAAAAGAGTTAAAAAGAAAATTAATTAGGAATGAAATAAAGCAAATTGAGTCAGAAAAAGGATATGTTAAAATATATAATACATTGGAAGAAAAGATAAAATTGAGTCATACATTAATAAATGCTTAGAAAAAATATAACATAGATAATATAAAAATTAGAAGAGTTAAGAGAGCTTCTAATTTTTTTTAAAAGAAAAGTTTGTTAAAATATTGACAGACTATTGAGAGTTTGATATATTATTAACAGGGAGAGAATTTTCTGAAAATTTAAATAAAAGATAAAGTGATATAAATAAATTCTATTATTCAGTAAATAAGGGGTGTTTTTTATGGAAATTAAAATCAAAAAATGTTTAGGAGAAAAGCTTGCAGTAGAGGATGCTATTATAGTTAGGGATATGGTAGAAAAAAATATCCAAGAAGAAGTGGTTCTAGATTTTGAAGGATTCAAGAGAATTCCAAGTACATTTTTATGTTGTTTATTCACTGATCTAATAAATAAGCAAGGAAGAGATTATATTTTTAATCAAGTAAATGTGAAAAACTTATCAAATTATGAAGACTATACTAGAGTGGTTAAAGGTACAGCATATACAGCATAATAAAAACAGTTAAAGTTTATTTATATAGAGAAAATGATAATATTGCGCTAGAGAATTTTGTCTAAAAGCAAAATGATTTAGATATGTGGTTGGAATTCCAAAGTGGAATTCCTCAGAAATGAAGAGGAATGACCTCTTTTTTTTTGTCTCTAATTATTATGAAGAAAATAAATAAGAAGTTTATTTTAATTATTATAGAGTAATTGATAATATCCAATTGTTTAGGTATAATCTTTAATAAATATAGGAATTATTTGGCGTTAAATATATAATAATATATAGGGTATATATTTAATGTTTTATTGTTGAAAGGAGAAAGACAAATGAGTAATCCAATAGTTACAATAACAATGGAAAATGGCAAGGAGATGAAGGCAGAATTATATCCTGATATTGCTCCAAATACAGTGAAAAATTTTATTAGTTTAATAAATAAAGGGTTTTATGATGGATTGATATTCCATAGAGTAATTCCAGGATTTATGATACAAGGAGGATGTCCAGAAGGTCAGGGAACTGGCGGCCCAGGATATTCAATAAAAGGAGAATTTACAAGCAATGGATTTAAAAACGCATTAAAGCATAGTAAAGGTGTTTTATCAATGGCAAGAGCAATGCATCCAGATTCAGCAGGAAGTCAATTTTTTGTAATGGTAGCAGATGCTCCACATTTAGATGGACAATATGCTTCTTTTGGTAAAATAATCGAGGGTATAGAAGTTGCTGATGAAATAGTAGCTACAAAAACAGATTTTAGAGATAAACCATATGAGGATCAAGTAATTAAGTCAGTTAAAGTTGATACTTTAGGCGTATCATATGATGAACCAGAAACAATTTAAGTGAGGGATGTATATGTTGAATAACCAAAAAACTGTATTAGTTTATGGATTTAGTCAAGAGCAAAGCAGTGTTCTTAACTCAGATAAATACGATACAGTCATTGTATCAAAAGAGATGATAAATATGAAACTTAAGGATATAATTGACGGATTAAGGTTTGAGACATTTGAAAGCAATTCATCTAAAGAGCAAGTGGTAGTCTTTAATAATTTTACTGATGAGGAACTTAAGATAATGCTTAGTATAATAAAAGGCATTTCTCCAAATGCAATCAAGGCAGTAGTTACACCTACATCTATAAATTGGAGTTTTAAGTATTTAGTAGAGCACTTAGTTGAAGAGAGAGAATGGTATAAAGCAAATGCAAAAAAATAAATAGAGAAATTTATTTGTAATTTGACTATTTGAAAAAACTAGCGGAAGGAAGAAAGAACTTTGAGTAGAGTTGGTGAAAAGATAAAAAATGCTAGAGAAAGTAGTGGCTTAACTCAGAAGGCTTTAGCAAAAAAACTTGGTTTAGCAGAAAAGTATATAAATGAAGTAGAGCTTGGAAGAAAAGTATTAAGTGAAAATCTAATAGATAGAATAGGGAAAGTATTAAATACAGATTTAAATGATATAAGCATGGTTGTAACTGATGAAGAATTGATGAAAGAAGTTAAAAAGGAACCTGTTAGAAAGGTAGCTCCGTCTATTGCGACTCCTAAGATGGATCTTAGAGAGGTAAATGAAGATTGGAGCAATGCATTTAGTTCAGTTTTTAGAAAAGTACCTATTTATAATTATGATTTTACAAAAGAACTTGGAGCAGTTGAGTTACCAGTACATTCAAATAAAATTAATGGATATACAATAGATAAAGTATTTTACATAGTAATTGAAGAAGATGATATGCTTGGATTTAGAATATCTAAGGGAGATAAAGCTTTAGTTCACTCTGTAAAAGAAATTGAGAACAATAGTATTATGCTTTTAGAGCACCAAGGAAAAAGAATAGTAAGACAAGTCAAAAAATTAGATAACACAAAAATTCTATTAGTTTCAAATAAAGGAAACTTAGTTACAGATACAGTAAGTATAAAGGATATAAAACCACTAGCTAAGTTGGATAAGATAGAAATAGAACTTTAATATATAAAAGAGGGTAGTTGTAAGTCAGATGAGCTTACAACTACTTTTTTATTTAAGTTTATAAGATGTGGGGAAAATGTGGATAAAGTTAATAATATTGTGGATAACTCACCAAGAAACTTTTTAATATCAACGATTTATGAAGGAGGTAGTAATGTGTTTTTTGTGGATAACTATAAAAATATTCATTTGATTTTATAGTATAAGTACAATATAACTACTTTTTCATATAATAACCTAGAAAGTAATTTAAGGGAGAATAAAGCTTTGCCAAAAGGAAGAATAAAGGTGCAATGTTTTGTAAGGAATAGCTATGTACCTGTAGATAATAGTAGAATAACAGTAAATACCCAAGGGGGTGGAAGTCAAGTATATGATGTTGTAACTGATAGTTCAGGCCTTACACCTGAAATTGAAGTAGATGCCCCTCCAGTAGAATACTCCCAAAACCCTTCAGCGCAAATGCCTTATAGTCTATGTGATGTAAAAGTAGAAAGAAGCGGCTTTGATCCATTAAATATCAGGGGATGCCAGATATTTCCGGAAAGAACTGCAATTCAACCAGCAAATTTGAATGAGAATACTAATAGAGCCACTAGACAACAAATAATAATTATACAAGCAAACACACTTTTTGGTGTCTTTCCACCTAAAATACCTGAAAGTCCTGAAAAACCTTTGCCACCACCTTCGAGTGGAGTTGTTTTATCCCAACCAGTCGTACCAGAGTTTGTTATAGTGCATCAAGGTACACCAGATTCAGAAGGACCTAACTATACTGTTAGATTTACAGATTATATCAAGAATGTTGCATCTTGTGAGATTTATTCAACTTGGTCAGAAAATACTATAAGAGCAAATGTATATTGCATACTTTCATTTACACTAAATAGAGTATTTACAGAATGGTATAGAGGAAAAGGGAAGAGCTTTGATATTACAAATTCTACGGCTTTTGACCATGCATTTAACTATGGGAGAAATATATATGAAAATATAAGTAGAGTTGTTGATGAAATCTTTACTAGTTTTGTAAAAAGGTCAGGAAGCAAACAACCATTGCTTACACAATATTGTGATGGACAGAGAGTTAAATGTCCTCAATGGTTAAGTCAATGGGGAAGTAAGTATATGGGAGATCAAGGAACACCTCCATATGAAATACTAACAAATTACTACGGAAGTGATATAGAATTATCAACTGCTCCACAGGTAAAAGGAATACCTAAGTCATATCCAGGAACTACCTTAACGACTGGTTCAACAGGTCAGCCTGTAAGAGATATTCAAACTTACTTAAACGCTATCTCTAAGAATTATCCAGCTATTCCTAAATTAAATGTAGATGGAAAGTACGGACCTAAAGTAGCTGAAGCTGTAAAAGTATTTCAAGGTGTATTTTCATTACCACAAACAGGGGTTGTAGATTATGCTACATGGTATAAGATATCTGATGTTTATGTAGGAGTTACTAAAATAGCAGAATTAAGGTCATCAATAGATGGAGAGGAAAAGATATTTGTACCACCAATTGGCTATAATTTTGCCAATACTGAAATGCCAAGAGTTTCTTATTATGATAATATGTTATAAAAATATGGAATTTGAGAGAGCTATATGGCTCCCTTAAATTCCACTTTATTTATTAAACGCCTTCGTTTAAAAAACTAGGAACAAATGATTTAGAACTACTTCCTTCCTCTTGAACAAAACCCTTTGTTACTCCGATGGAAAGAGCATAATCTACAAGATAATCATAGTGCTTTGGATTAAGAGGCTTATTTATCTCAGGAAAATTATAAGATTTATTCATTGGAGTGTATTGGTTCATTATACTAATATAAACCTTGTTATTAAATGTTTCATGGATTGTATCTACAACCTTTTTTGAATCAAAAAGTAGAGATGGCAACATAAGGTGGCGAATAATCATACCTTTTTGGATAATACCATTCTTATCAAACTTAGCATCCCCAACTTGGTCATACATTTCCATGAGAATTGGCATAAGATTTTCTCTATAATTTTTAACGTTAGAGTACTTTATAGCATATTTATCATCATAATATTTAAAATCAGGCAAGTAAACATCAATGAAGCCACGTAAAGCTTTAATTGAATCCAAGGTATCATAACCATTTGTGTTATAAAGAATTGGAATTGAAAGACCTTTATTTTTAGAGATTTTAATAGCTTCAATTATTTGAGGAATATAGTGAGTTGGAGTAACTAGATTAATGTTATTAGCATTTTGAACTTGAAGTTCTAGGAATATCTCACTTAATCTCTCAATAGTAATCTCCTTGCCTAAATGTTCTTGGCTTATCTGATGATTTTGGCAGAATACGCAGGAGAAGTTGCAATGAGAAAAGAATACAGTTCCAGAACCACTTTCTCCTGAAACACAAGGTTCTTCCCACAAGTGTAAAGCAGCTCTAGCTACTTTTAGATTTTTTCCAGCCTTACAGTACCCTAGAATATTATTATTCCTATTAACGTTACATTGTCTATAGCATAAATTGCAATTATTTAACATATCTAAAGAATTCATTAAAAACACCTCCTAAAGATTATACATCTAGGAGGCGTTAAAATAAATTACTTATTTTTTATTACATAGTTCTTAATATAAAAATATAAGCATTGAACAATGAAAATTAAGCTTAATAATCCAAACATAGGATATAAGGTGGAAATTAGATTAGTGAAACCAAGTTGTGAAATAGGAAGAGCTATAAATATAATTATGAATATTCCAATTTTAAATGGGATTTTAAAGCTTTGCTCAAGAGTTTTACTTATTGAAAAAACATCTGAAACTTCAGTAGAAAACATCTCGAGAAGAATAATTATAAGTAGAAATCCTTGGATGATGTTTCCAAACCTATTTGTTACATAAAGTAAAGGTATCTCATATTTATATATATAAGGTTGGTTTAACATTAGCATAATATTTATTAAGAAGCATAAGAGGGTTAAACCAATAGCTCCCAATATTATGCCCCAAAATAAAGTGCTTTTCTTCTTCATTTCTTTACCTAAAGGAACTAAAACCCCACTACAGCAAAGTATATTATATCCAGAATACAAAATAGTTGAAATAAGCCAATGTTCTTTTTGAACAGGAAATGAATTTAAGTTTTTAAAAGTTAAAAAGTCATTATAGAAAAAAATATAGAGTAGCATAATAGTTATAATTACAATTATAAGTGATGGGACTATTATAGAATTTATTTCAATAAGTCCTTTCGTACTTCTAAGTAGGGTCATAAGTGCCAAAATAAGCATTATAAGTGTTCCAACGATTTTTGGAATTCCAAAAAATTGATTTAAGAGTGCTCCAGAGCCAGCAAGAATAATAGAGGCACTTGATATTAAATATAATGTTGTAATAATCCCAGTGATATTTCCTAATATATTTGGACTTACTTTCTTTATTACCTGAGAGTAGGAATCTAGATCATTATCTATTCCTATTCGGGAAATAATAATTCCCATAAGAATATAGAATAAACCACATAAGGCTATTCCAATAAAACTTTTAACACCGTAGACAGTAAAAAATTGAGTTATTTCTTTTCCCGAGGCAAGTCCAGCGCCAACAATAGTTCCAATAAACACTGCAGCAACTTGAAAAATTTTTTTGATTTCTACCTTCAAGTATATCCCTCCTAATAATCTCCCAATATGCGATTAAAAAATTTATGCATTATATATAAAATATATAAATGAGTGTCTTTATTTATTCTCAATGTTATTCGATAAATAGTTTATTTTATTTTGGAAAAGCTAAATTTATAAACTAAAGAATGGAGGTATTAAGTTGAAACGAGCAATAAGTATTTTTATTATATTTATAATAAGTATTTCATTAATAGCCTGTAAAAAGAGCAAAAATAACTTAGATAGTGCAAGTGCTGATGCAGGCTTTGATTATGTAAAGAGTGAACAGCTTGCAAATCAATATATTGATTACTTATCAAAAAATGATTTTACAAACTTGAGAAGAATTAGTACTCCAGATTTAAATGGTAATAATAAGAATATAGAGAAAAAGGGAAATCCAATAATCACATATAAAAAAAGGGATACAAAAGAAACAGGAAAAAATATCTATTACATGTATAGAGTCGTAAAGTCTTCACCAGATGGTCCAAATGGAAGCTTAGATAATTATGCAGTAAAGATTGATAAAAGTGAAAGTGGAGAATATCAAATAGATGATGTACAATCTTCAACTGAGTTGGAAGTTTATAGTCAAGATTCTTTCTTAAGAGTGAAATATAGAGATGATGTAAGAGGATATTTATTAATGAGGCTTTCAAACTTCCCAAGAGAAATATATCCAAAGATTAATAAAGCTCCTATTTACAAAGAAAACATTGTTCCTAAGGAATTTGGAGTAGCTAGTATTGCCTATGAAGGGAAGAAAGTAGCAATAACAGCAAAGGATGGAGATAAGACCATTCTAGGAATAGTTGAAATAGATGAAGAAGAAAAGAAAAAAGCTAGTGGAGAAGTAGGAGATAGTTCAGGAGTTGGAGCAGGTGGTGGCTCAGGCGCTGGAGGAGCTAGCAGTGGAACAGAAACATCAGGCATACTTGAAACACCAATTGGTAAGAAGATTGTGACCTTAGATATATACACTGATAAAAAGGTAGACATGATGATTTTCGGTAAAGATGAAGAAAATATTATAGTGCAGCATTCGGATAAAAGCGGAAGGAGAGGAATAAATATCTACAAAGCTAGTAGTGGAGATGCCTTAGATATAAAGTTTGATGAAAATTTTCCTAAGAATATGTATAACTTAATTGTAAAGAATGTTAATGATTATAAATTGTATTTTAAAGTTGAGCCGATAGATGGAGTAAAAGGTGTAAGACAAGATGTTCTTGGAGAATATTCAGTAGGTTTAAAGGATTCAAAAATAGAAAAATTGTAATATAATATATATGTATACATTGAGAAGTTAGATTAAATATTCCTTTTAAAGCATCCTAGGTTTAATATTAAAATGACTAAGATACTTTAAAAGGATTTTGTATATTTAGTATAATGTACATGTACAATAAATAGAAAAAGGTGAGCAAATGGAAAAAGTCCTTTGGGATAACAAAAGATATTTAAGTTTAAACTATTTTTTAAGAGAGAAATTCGGAGAAAAGATTTTTAAAATTTCATTAGATGCAGGATTTTCCTGTCCAAATAGGGATGGAAAAATTAGTAGCGGAGGATGTCTGTTCTGTAGTGAAAGAGGTTCGGGAGATTATGCAGGAGATAGAAACTTTTCTATTTCGAAGCAGTTCATAGATATTAAAGATATGATGGCAAAGAAATGGAAGAATGGAAAGTATATAGCATACTTTCAAGCGTACACAAATACTTATGCACCCATTGAAGTTTTAAAAAATAAGTATCAAGAAGCATTAGAGCAAGAGGATGTAGTGGCATTAGCAATAGCTACAAGGCCTGACTGCTTATCTGACGAAGTTTTAGATTTGCTTGAGGAAATGAATAGCAAAGTATATACATGGGTAGAACTAGGATTACAAACAGTTCATGAAAAGACAGCCAAGCTTATTAATAGAGGATACACTTTAGATGTTTTTGAAGAGGCTTTAAAAAAGTTACGAGAAAGAGGAATTGATGTAGTTGTACATACTATATTTGGCCTTCCTGAAGAGAGCAAGGAAGAAATGCTTGAGACTATTAGATATATTTCTAATAAGGATATACAAGGAGTAAAGTTCCACCTATTGCATTTAATGAAGGATACACCAATGGTAAAGTTATATGAGCAAGGAAGGTTAAAATTCCTTACCCAAGAGGAGTATATAGAACTTATATGTGAAAGTATAAATATAATTCCTCAAAATATGGTGGTGCATAGATTAACTGGAGATGCTCCAAGAAGCCTATTGATTGGACCTATGTGGAGCTTAAAAAAATGGGAAGTATTAAATGCTATAGATAAGGCAATGGAAGATAATGATTATTATCAAGGAAAAGAACATGGTTAAGATAATAAGACTAATTAGAAGTTAACAATATGAGATATTAGGAGTATATGAGAATATGGTGGTTAGGGTAAAAAAACAAGATCTTATTTATGAAAAATTATTAGAGGTGAGCAAACATAATAGTAATTCTGGAGTTTCCACTCAAGAATTAGTTCATGAACTAAAATTAAGTAGAGCTAATATTAGTAATGAATTAAATAAACTACATGACCTTGGCAAGGTAAGAAAATCAAATGGACGTCCTGTTTTATATTATCCAACTACTAAAAATAAGGTGTCCATAAATAATGAGGGAAGTAATAGAAGAGCTGATACTTTATTAGACGAGTTTGTTAAGAATAATCCAAGTTTAAAGCTGTGTGGGAACCAAGCAAAAGCAGCGGTATTATACCCCCCTAGAGGAATGAATATGCTTATATTAGGAGAAACAGGTGTTGGAAAATCAATGTTTGCAGGACTGATATATAAATATGCCATTGAAATGCAAACAATTAAAAAGAACTCTCCTTTTATAATTTTTAATTGTGCAGATTATGTAAATAACCCTCAGTTGTTATTGAGTCAACTATTTGGGGCTAAAAAAGGTGCATATACTGGTGCAATTTCAGACAAAGAGGGATTAATTGAAAAAGCTGATAAAGGAATATTATTTTTAGATGAAGTGCATAGATTACCGTCAGAAGGTCAGGAGATGCTTTTCGTTTTTTTAGATCAAGGAAAATTTAGGAGATTAGGGGAGACTGACTGTGAAAGAAAAGCAAACGTTTTGCTAATCTGTGCAACTACAGAAGAGCCTTCGTCAACTTTACTTAATACGTTTACGAGAAGAATTCCAATGACTATAAGTATACCAAGTTTAAAAGAAAGAGGAAGTGAGGAACGTTTAAATCTGATAAGAACTTTTTTTAGAGATGAGAGTTTTAGATTACAGAAGGAGATTAAGCTTTCAATAAATGCATTAAAAGCATTTTTGCAGTATCCATGCCCAAATAATATAGGACAATTAAAATCAGATATACAACTGGTTTGTGCAAAAGCATATGCTGATTATTTAACAGAAAAAAAGGGTTCTATAAAAATAAATACAAGTGACTTACCTAGTTATATAAGTGAATACTTATACCTAGGAAAGGATAATGAAGACTTGTTAGAAAATATAGGAGAGAATGGAAAGTACCTAACAATAAATAAAGACGATACTATAGTAATAGCTAGTGACAGTAATATTAGAACAAGTATATATGATTTTATTAGTGAAAAAGTAAAAGACTTGAAAAATAAATCACTAGATGAAGAAGAAGTTAATAAGATGCTTCAAAAAGAATTTGATAACTATTTTAATAAATATATGTCTAATGATAAAAAGATTTTAAATAGCTTAGTGGATGAAAGCATTGCTGGTTTAATAGAGGAATTTAAAGAAATCATATATAGAAAGCTTAATAGAAGATTGAGTAAAAATACAAGTATAGGATTAGTATTATATTTGAATACTGCAATTGAACAAGTGAAAACTAACAGGCACATTTTAAATCCTCAGTTATTTTATATAAGAACTAAACATAGACTAGAATTCGAAACTGCATTAGAGATTATTAAAGTAATTGAGGACAAGTTAGATTTTACACTTCCGATAGACGAAGCAGGATACATAACTCTGTTTCTAGTAAGAGAAGATAAAGGTATAAAGATACCTGAGAAACGTGTAGGCGTACTAGTAATATGTCATGGCGATTCAACTGCCACATCTATGGTGAAGGTTGCAAATAAACTTTTAGGAGAAAAATATGCAATAGGAATAGATCTGCCTTTGGACAAAAGCAGGATGGATATTTTAGATATTTTAAGAAACTTTATAAAAAATAATAGAAAAGAGGGGTACCTTTTCTTAGTTGATATGGGTTCATTAGTATCCATTAGTACAATACTGAGTGAAGAACTTAATGTAAAGATTAAACAAATAACTAATGTTAGTACTATACATGTAATAGAAGCTACTAGAAAAGCACTAATAGGAGATAAGCTAAATGATATATATGATAGTTTGATTATAGATAAGGAAGTAAAATACGTAGAAAAAGAAACGAATTATAAGAAAAAATATGTTGTTATTACAGCGTGCCTCACAGGTGAGGGTAGTGCAGATATTATGGCTAACTATTTAAGGAGTCATTTAAGATACAATAAAAATATTTTCGAGATAGTACCTTTAAGTATAAATAACAAGAAGAATTTTGAGAGTTATGTGAAGAATATAGAAAAGGATAAAGAAGTAGTTTGTATAGTTAGTTCACTAAAGTTACAAGTAGATATTCCACAATATACTTTAAATGATATGTTAAGCTTAAAGGCTATAGATAAAATCCAGGATATCATTGATATTAAGTGTACTTATGAACAGCTTAATGAAACACTCAAACAACATATTAAGAATACTGATGGAGAGATTCTTTATAATGATGTGGTACAAGTTTTATTTAATTTCCAAAAGAAAACTAATAATACTTTAAGTAGCGAGATATTCATACCAATAGCAATGCATATTGCATGTATGGTAGACCGATTATTGAAAGAAGAAACAGCAGTTGAATTTAAAGATAGTAACGAATATAAGGATAATAATTTGGAGATGTATAATCTAGTGAAAAAGGAGCTAGAGGTAATTGTTGATAAATACGATATAACAATTACACAAGACGAGTATTGCTATATAACTGAATTCTTTTCAGAGATGTAACTTTTAAATAATAGTGTTTAACGTAGTGTTATAACACTATTATTTATTTTGTAGAGATTATAGATTAGTGTTATAACACTAATTTGGTAAGCAAGTGGTTATGATAATTTAAATAGTTGGCACTGAACTTGCTTTGTATATTAATGTAATTATAAATATGCGATTTAAGGAGGATTAAGTATGACGAAAATTTTATTGTGTTGTGCAGCAGGGATGTCTACAAGTTTATTAGTAGAATCTATGGAAGATGCAGCAAAAGAACAAGGTATAGAGGCAAAAATTTGGGCAATATCAGTTAGCCTTTTGGAGAGTAATATTGGGGAAGCAGATGTGGTTTTGGTAGGACCACAAATAAAATTTAAGTTAAAGCACATAAAGAGTGTGGCAGATGAAAAGTCCATTCCAGTTGAGCTAATAAGCACTGTGGACTATGGGCGTGTTGATGGTAAAAATGTACTAAAACAAGCATTGAGGTTAATTAATAGGGGGTAAAGTTAAATGAATAAAATTATGAGTAAAGTAGAAGAGTTGCTTATGCCTTTGGCAGAAAAGGTGACAGAACAAAAGCATTTGACGGCTATGAAAGATGGATTGCTATTAGTTATGCCTTTAATAATTGTAGGGTCAGTATTTTTAGTAATTGCAAACTTGCCTATACCTGGATTTCCAGAACTTATTGCATCAATATTTGGAGCTGGGTGGGCAGATAAGTTAGGATATGTAGTTGGAGTTACATTTGATATTATGGCTATAATAACAGTACTTGGAGTAGCGTATAGGCTAGCTCAAAGCTATAAGGTTGAAGCCTTAGCAGCAGGGGCAATTGCATTATGTGCATTCTTTTTAGTAACACCTTTTAGCATTGCCTTTAAACCAGAAGGTGCAACACAAGCATATGCAGTAAGAGGAATTCCAATAGCTCTTATGGGAAGTAAAGGATTATTTGTAGCAATTATAGTTGGATTAATATCGACAGAAATATATAGAAAAGTTATTCAAAAGGGTATAGTGATTAGAATGCCTAAGGGTGTTCCTTCAGCTGTGTCACAGTCTTTTGCATCTTTAATACCAGCAGCAGTAGTTTTGACATTTTTCTGGATAATAAAGTTGATATTAGAAATGACAACATTTGGAGATGTGCATACACTTATTACAAAAATTATTAGTGCTCCGTTATCAGGGTTAGGTAATAGTTTAATAGGGGCAATTATTTACACATTGTTAGTTGGATTATTATGGTGTTTTGGTATTCACGGTGGAGCTATCATGGGAGGAATATTAGGACCAGTACTACTCACATTAAATGATGCTAATAGATTAGCCTATCAATCAGGAGAGCCAGTAACAAATATATTTACCAGTACGTTTGTAGATGTATTCGTTTTCGCTGGAGGCGCAGGGGCAACATTGATTTTTACGCTTTTGATGATTTTTAGAGCAAGAAGCAAGCAACTAAAGGCTCTAGGTAAATTATCAGTAGGTTCAGGTTTATTTAATATTAATGAACCAATATTATTCGGAACACCAATAGTTTTAAATCCAGTTTTAATGATTCCGTTTATATTTGCGCCAGTAGTAATGGTTATTATAGCTTATATGTCAATGAAAATAGGATTAGTACCTAAACCAGTGGGAATAGCAGTGCCTTGGACAATGCCGATATTTGTAAGTGGATACTTAGCAACTGGTGGAAAGATATCAGGAGCAATATTACAACTTGTTAATTTACTTGTAGCCATGGCAATATGGTATCCATTCTTTAATATGTGGGACAAGCAAAAAGTAAAAGAGGAACTACAAGATGAGCAAGAACAAAGTGTGGTAGTAAATGATCAATAGATATGTCATACGAAGGAGAATTTAAAAATGCAAGAAGTAATAATGGAAATAATAATAAATGGTGGAGATGCAAAGAATTATTCAATGGAGGCTATAGAGGCAGCACAAAATAATGATATTTCTAGAGCAAGAGAATTAATAAAGAAGTCAGATAAAGCTTTAGAAAAGGCACATAATATACAAACATCATTAATACAAAATGAAGCTAAAGGAGAAAAAGTCAATATAGGGTTATTAATGGTACATGCACAAGACCACTTAATGAATGCTGTAACAGTAAGGGACTTAGCAGAACAATTTATTAATATGTATGAAAAATTTAATAAGGAGGATTAAAAATGCATTCATTAAAAATAGTTACAATTGGTGGAGGATCCAGCTATACTCCAGAATTAGTTGAAGGATTCATAAAGAGATATAATGAGCTACCGGTGAGTGAATTATGGCTAGTTGATATAGAAGCTGGAAAAGAAAAGTTAGAAGCAGTAGGAGAATTGGCAAAAAGAATGGTAAAAAAGGCTGGAGTGCCAATTGATATTCACTTAACATTAGATAGAAGAGAAGCACTAAAAAATGCAGATTTCGTTACTACTCAGATGAGAGTTGGCTTATTAGATGCAAGAAAAAAGGATGAAAGAATACCTTTGAGTCATGGGTATATAGGGCAGGAAACAAATGGAGCTGGCGGCTTATTTAAAGGATTAAGAACAATACCTGTGTTAATAGATATTACTAAAGATATGAAGGAGTTATGTCCTGATGCATGGCTAATTAATTTTACAAATCCAGTTGGAATGGTTACGGAAGCATTATTAAAATATGGAGCTATTGATAAAGTGATTGGATTATGTAACGTTCCAATAGGATTAGAAAAATCAACAGCTAAGTTACTTGAAGTTGATGTTGATAGAATTAGAATTGATTTTGCAGGACTAAATCACTTGGTATTTGGTCTAAATATATACTTGGATGGAAAGGTTGTCACTAAAGAAGTAATACAAAAAATGATTGAAACAAATGCAGGATCAGAAGTCAAAAATATTGATGGTATAAGGTGGGAAGATTCGTTCTTGGAAGGACTAGGTGTATTGCCATGTAGTTATGCAAGATATTATTTCATGAAAGAGTATATGCTTCAAAATGAACTAGAAAAGTTTTCAGCTAATGGAACAAGGGCAGAGGTTGTTAAAGATTTAGAAAAACAACTATTCGAAATATATAAGGATCCTGACTTAGATGTTAAACCTCAGCAATTAGAGGAAAGAGGTGGAGCATATTATAGTGATGCTGCATGTAGGTTAATTAATTCTATTTATAATGATAAAAGAGATATTCAACCAGTTGATACAATGAATAGAGGAGCTATAAGCGATATAGATTATAATTCTGCAGTAGAAGTTAGCTGTATTATAACTAAGGATGGTCCTAAACCAATAACAATGGGACGTTTACCTATACAAATAAGGGGATTAATTCAACAATTAAAGAGTTTTGAAATACTTGGAGCAAAGGCAGCTGCAGAGGGTGATTATAATGCAGGAATAGTGGCTTTGACTATAAATCCACTTGTACAATCTGATAAAATGGCAAAGATACTATTTGATGAATTATTAGAAGCTCATAAGAAATATCTGCCACAATTTCATAATAAGTAAAGGGGAAATATAATGAGATTAATAGTAAATGCAGATGATTTTGGAATATCAAAAGCTGTAAGTTTAGGAATTATAGAAGGTCACAAAAATGGCATAATTACTTCTACTACAATGATGTGTAATATGCCATGTGCGGAATGGGCAGCTAAACTTGCAAAGGACTATCCAGATTTAGGCATAGGAATACATCTGGTATTAACTGCGGGATATCCACTCTCTAAAGGGGTAGATTCTTTAGTGGATGAGTATGGAAAGTTTAAGAAGATTTCAAAAATTGAAGAGAACCTAAAAATTGAAGATGTTAGAAAAGAGTTTAAGTGTCAAATGGAGAAATTTATTTCCTTTGGAATTAATCCAACCCATATTGATGCTCATCATCACATCCATTCTATAGAAAAAGTTTTCGAAGTAGTTAAAGAATTGGCTATAGAATACAAACTTCCACTTAGGCTATTAGAAGATAAAGATAAAAAGATGCCTAGTGAAATAAAGCATACGGATAGATTTATCGGATATTTCTATGACTTACCATATATTAAGCCAGAAGGATTTATTGATATTATGGAGAAAAATAAAAATATAGAAATACTAGAATTGATGTGTCATCCAGGATATTTGGATGAATACATTCTTAGAAATAGTGCATATGCAATTCAAAGAGCTAAAGAGTTAGATACATTAACTAGTGATAGTGTAAAACAATATATTAGCTCAAATGATATTGAGTTATGCAATTACAGAATTTTTAACTGATTTTAGGAAAAAGATTAGGGTAGAATGGCTTAGGAGGTTATTCTACCCTATATTTTTAGCTGATTAATTTTACATACGTATTAAAAAAACGTAGAAATATATATTTATAACAAAAAAAGAACATAAGGATATATAGTATTTATACGGATTTAACTTGTATATATTCTTGCATAAAGAATATAATAAATATCCTATTGACACACCACAAAGATTAAGCAATAACATATCCACACTTATTAATATATATTTAAGTTCAGATATACCAATCAATGTTAGAAGAATGTTTGCTAGTAAAAATATTATATAGGTTATTAATCCTAGTAAAATAGATTTTTTTAGACTTCTAAATTTACTGTAGATTATAGGAGCTAAAAATCCTAAAGGTATAAATAAAGCAATAGCACGTATACGATTAATCAATATATAACTTAGTGTTAAACCATGTTTAAGTCCTGTAGTAACATTTTGGATAGTCCATTTAATAGGTATAAGTCCTATGTCAAATATAGGTGGATTACTAAAGTTGGGATAAGTATATATCGGAAATAGCATTTTGCCAATGAGTACACTAATATAATATATAAAAATAAATTTATATAATTCGGTTACTATATTAAATTTATGTTCTGTTTTAGTTTGATTTTTTAAGGTTGCACTTCTAATGATTAAATAGGTAGGAGGGAACGAAAATACAACTATTATTCCTTTTAATCCACCAAAACTAAGTTCTGAAATTAATAATATGATTAGTGAAAATAATATTACTAATGCTCCAATAGATAAAAGTAATATAGAATTCACGCTTTTCTTATAAATGGGAACTACTTCAGATAACTCATCTTCTAGCACGGATGTTTCTCCAAATCTATCTAGAGCTATTTTTATACTTTCAGATTGGTTTTTGCCTTCTCTTTTTAATTCTTCTATTGTTTCAATTAAGTGAGTCTTCATGTCATCCTTTAATTCTTTTACTTCTTTTGAATTTTCTTTGGAATTTTTATATAAAGATTCGATGTAATCGTCTATTTCTTTCATTCTTATACCTCCTTAAAGAATAGATCTAAAATATCTCTAAAAAATGTCCATTCTTCTTTCTTGAGTTTAAGATAACTTAAACCTTCATTTGTTATCTTGTGGTATCTCCTTCGTCCACCACCGCTTTCACTATCATCCCAATAGGTTGAGACTAGACCATTACTCTCTAATCGTTTTAAAACTACATATAGAGTACCTTCTTTTATTTCAAATTTATCCTGGCTTATTAGCCTTATTCTTTTTGAAATCTCATAACCATATAAATCTTCTTTTGTAAGGAGTGAAAGAATTATGCTTTCAATATATCCTTTTAGCATCTCTTTATGAATTTCCAATAATCACACCTCCTGTAAATATTATACTATAGACTACTCTATAGTATAAAGTAGTTTTTGAAAAAATTTATTGCTTATTATAAAAAATAAAGCAGAAACCATCTCTGATTTCTGCTTTAAACTAAACTAAACTACTTGGAATACATAAAATTTTAAATAATATGATTCATCTGAACCCCAAAGTATTGGATGATCACAAGATTGAGTTCTAAATTCTACTTGTCTAAGTTGTCTTTTAGCATCTTTAGCTGCATCCATAATTGTTTCAGATAAAAGTTCTTGGCTCATATAATGAGAACAAGAGCAAGTTATTAAGTATCCGCCTTTCTTTACCATTTTAAGACCACGTAGGTTAATTTCTTTATATCCTCTTTTTGCACCCTTAATGGTATCTCTTGATTTTGTAAAGGCAGGTGGATCTAAAATTACAACATCAAATTCTTTACCTTCTTTTGACCAATCAGCAAGGATATCAAAAGCATTATGGCATTCAAATTTTACTGTATCAGATAAACCGTTAAGTTCAGCATTTTTTCTAGCAAAATCTACAGCATGCTGAGAAACATCTATACCTAATACTGACTTAGCACCAGCAATACCTGCATTTAGAGCAAAAGAACCAGTATGAGTAAAGCAATCTAATACATCAGCATCCTTGCATATTCTATGGATAGCCTTTCTATTTTCCTTTTGATCAAGAAAAAATCCTGTCTTTTGACCATTTTCAATATCAACATAGTATTTAACACCATTTTCAATTATCTGAACCATGGTATCAAAAGGTTCTGTTAAGAAGCCCTTCTTTTGTTCTAGTCCTTCAATTTCTCTAGTAGTTATATCACTTCTTTCGTAAACACCTTTAGCACCAAAGTCTTCCACAAGTAATTTTACAATTATATCTCTATATTTATCCATTCCTAATGTAGATATTTGAAGTACATAATAATCTTCAAATTTATCAATAGTGAGTCCTGGAAGGAAATCAGCTTCACCAAAAACAAATCTACAGCTGGAAGTGTCGATAACTTTTTTTCTATAATTCCATGCCATATGAAGCTTTTCTCTAAAGAAGTTTTCATTTATTTCTTCTTCAATGTCTTTCGTTAAAATTCGAATAGTTATTTTTGAACGATCATTTATGTAACCTTTACCAATAAAGATTCCTTTTGAATCATAAACTTCAACAATATCACCATTTTCATAGTCTCCATCATATTCGTTGATTTCGCTTATGTATATCCATGGGCGACCATGAAGTGATTTTTTTGTAATGCCTTTATTTAAATAGAACTTACTAATCATAATTTCACTCCTTAATATAAATTCACATTAGATTATAGCATATAGAGTACTTGATTTATATATGTTGCCTATTTACTATATTTTTTACTTATCGTATTATTAATTATATAAACTTAAGGAGGATTCTTACATGGAGAAAAGGAAGAGAGGTATACTTATTACTATAATTTTAGTTATTCAAGGTATTTTTTCATTTCTAGGTCTTTCAACATATTTTAATGAGCAACGTATGCAACAAATACTGAAAGATCAGCCTACATTTGCACAGTTCTATACTCCATTAACACCTATGCAGATTGTAATATCAACTATTTTATCCTTAATAACTTTAGTAGCTATTATAGGAATATTCATGTGGAAGAAGAAAGCAATATATGTATATTTAGCTGCAGGGGTAATTAATGGTATCTATGGAGCTATAGCTGACTTTACTGCAATAGCAATTATAGGGTATATAATACAGATTGGAATATGTGTTTTAATAAGTAAGACACTTTTGAAAAAATTAGAAACTAATATTGAATAAATTATTATAAAAATCTCATCCTTCTCACATACTAAGTATAGGTAGAAAGGAGGGATTTTTTTATGACTTGGGATAAAATAAAGGAAATGAATCTTTATGATAAAATTAGTTCAGAATTAAAAGATATATCAGAAGATGACTCAAGCAGGGTAGAGGATTATATTACAAGTCCAGAAAAATTGGAAAGCTTTAAGTGGTATATTCATGAAGGATATGACTCTAGGTCAATGGGGAAGATTTTGGGCCTTACAGTTAATCAGGTAGATATTATTAAAGAACTTCTAGGAAAACTATAATTTTAAGAAGATAAAAATATTAATTAAAATATTTTTATCTTCTTTTTTATGTAATTAAGCACATAATTAAGCACACTTTATTCATATTGTATATTAATAATTATAATAGACATAAAGGAGTAAAGAGATGGGGGGATTTCGATATCCTAAAAATCATTATAAACATTTATTAAATAGTATATATGATAAGGATGGAGATAGATGTTTTAGAATAGGTATAAGTTTTGGTAATAAAGATGGGGGAACATATTTAGTTATTGGGAGAAATCCATATAGAGTACAAGATGGACATTGTAACAAGGTAACAAAAAGGATTTTTAAATATTTTAAGTTAAAGATTTGTCCTGAGGAAAAAGTAAGGGAACTCATAATGGTAAACCTATTTGTTGAACATGATTTGAATAGTGATATGATAAATAGAAAATTAGATAAGGATTATAAACATTATATAGTAGGAAATAGAGGTGTAGTAGGTCAGGGGGACATTCCTATAAGAAATGATGAAGTAATAAAAAATGCAATAAGAGAATCACAAAAAATAATACTGGCATGGGGAGAACCAATAAAAGGAATGGAGACACTTTATAATGAAAGAATTGAAAGTGTTCTCAAGATATTGAGAGAATGTATACTGGAGGCTAAGGAAGAAAAGAAAGTATTTGTAGTTGGTGAAATGAGTTTAAGGGGGTACCCGAGACATCCACTATCATGGAGTTTTAGGGATAACTTAAATGAATACTAGATATAGATTTCTAAATAAACTTAAATTAATAACTTTCTTAATAGTGGGTGTGTTATCAGTATGTTTAATTTCAATTTTAATTTCATTTATACTTACAAGAACATCAAATAGGGGTATAGATAGTTTTAATGGAGTAAAAGTTTATTCTAATGGAAAGGATATACTAGCTACTCATGGAATTAGTGAAAGCAAGGATGGGTATATATTCGGTTATAAATGGCAATGTCCAGAATTTATAGTTAGATATTATTATTACGCTAAAAATTTTAAGATGAACTCTACAAAAGGAAATGCAAAGGATTTCTATAAAGATGGAATTGAGGATGGAGAGTTAAATATTGAAAGAGGATTAATACAATATAAGAATGGGAGCAAGATAAGTCCTAAAAAGGAAGATATAATTGTTTTTTCAGAAGGCAAATATGGACATGTTGCAATAGTAACAAAAGTTGAGAACAACAGTATAGAGGTAATACAGCAAAATGTCTATGAAAAGACAAGAGAAGATATAAAGCTTACTATAAAAGATGGTAAATATACATTAGGTGATGGAGAGAATATTTTAGGTTGGCTTAGAAAGGAATAAGGAAAATAAATTGCTTTAGGCGTTAATAGATTTATATAATACAAACAAAATGGAGCCTCAAAAATATTTTTGAGACTCCATAATATAAATAGGGAGATATAAAATGTTTTTACCAATACGATAAGGGGAGATATTGGTTATTTCATAGCTAATTCTTTATCAATTAGCTCTTGTATCTTAGGGGTACATCTTCTTCCTGAACAACCACCGGATCCAGCGCCAGTTGCTCTTTGTACCTCCTGAACGGTAGTAGCACCGTTCCTTATTGCTGCTTTAATTTTGGATCTAGGGATTGCTTTACATAAGCAAACCTTTGTAAGTTTATCTAAAACTTCTTCATTTAAGTTATTATCCATGTCAAATTTTACCTCACATTTTCTTTAAGTATATTAAAGTATTGGGAGAGTGGGGGATTTCTTTCTGTAACTATATTAAAACATACCGCTCAACAAAAGTCAATATTAATTAATAAAAATTATCAGTTACATAATTAAAATATTTACCACTTCGTTGACAATTTAAAAACCCTAGTATATAATTTCTCTAGAGACTATGAACAGGGCAAGTACTTAAAAATATTAGTTTTTAGAGAGTGACTGTATGGTGGAAAGTCATAGCTAGGTTTAAGGAAAATCACCTGGGAGTTGGAGGCTGAACAATATCATATAGAGTTTTACAATTGAGTCAATAATTTATACATTAAAAGTGTAAGTTAGAGGTTTGTAACTAAACTCTTTAGAATTTCAAGTTCAACTACAACTTAAACGTGCAAGAAAATCGCCAGAAACCGCAATTTTCTAACAAGTTTAAGTTAAGTTTCACAGTTGAAATTCCTAGTAAGCTTTTCCCGTTGGCCTGCGTTAAAGGATAGAGTATGATAGTACTTGAGATAACTACTAAGTTTTTTGATATAGTTCAAAACTTATTTAGTAGCGTTAAACTAATGGTGGTATAGCGAATATAACTTCGTCCAATTGGATGGAGTTTTTTTTATTTTATTTTTTATTCTGAAATTATTATTACAATTCCGAGAAGGGAGATAAAAGTTATGTACAAAAAGATTGATACATCTAAAGGTTTTGTAGATATGGAAAACCAAATAGCTGGCCTTTGGAAAGAAAAAGATGTTATTAAGAAAAACTTCGATATGAATAAAGAAGGAGAATTTTTTACTTTTTATGATGGACCTCCAACTGCTAATGGTAAGCCACACGTAGGTCACGTTTTAACAAGAGTAATGAAGGATATTATCCCAAGATTTAAAGTTATGAAGGGATATAAAGTAATAAGAAAAGCAGGATGGGATACTCACGGTCTTCCAGTTGAGCTTGAAATAGAGAAGAAATTAGGAATTTCAGGTAAGGAACAAATAGAGGATTATGGAGTAGAAAAGTTTGTTCAAGAGTGTAAAGATAGTGTATTTAGTTATGTAAGCATGTGGGAAGAAATGACCAATAAAATAGGTTATTGGGTTGATATGGAGAACCCATATGTAACTTATCATAATTCATATATTGAGTCTGTATGGTGGGCATTAAAAGAAATGTGGGATAAGGAACTTTTATATAAAGGTCACAAGATAATGCCATATTGCCCAAGATGCGGAACAGGTTTGTCTTCACATGAAGTTTCTCAAGGATATAAGGATGTAAAAGACTTAACTGCAATTGGTAAGTTTAAAGTTAAGGGAGAAGAAAATAAATATATACTAGCATGGACAACAACTCCATGGACATTACCATCAAATGTGGCTTTATGTATCAACAAAGCATATGTATATGCTGAAGTTAAAAAGGATGATGAGGTATATATATTAGCTAAAGATTTAATTACAAAAGTTTTAGGCGAAGATTATGAAATAATTAGAGAATTTAAAGGCGAAGAGCTTTTAGGAACAGAATATGAACAATTACTACCATTTGCCAAGGTTGAAGAAAAAGCTTTCTATGTAGTTCATGGTGACTACGTAACTTTATCTGATGGTACTGGTATAGTTCATATTGCACCAGCTTACGGTGAAGAGGATAGCTTAATTGGTAAGAAATACAATCTTCCATTAGTTAACTTAGTAAATGCACAAGGTGAATTTGAACCAGAAGTTACTCCTTGGGCAGGAAAATTTGTTAAGAAATGTGATGAAAGTATTGTTGAATATTTAAAGGAAAATAATAAATTATTCAAGGCAGAAAAGCACCTTCACTCATACCCACATTGCTGGAGATGTGATACTCCACTATTATATTATCCAAAGGATAGCTGGTTTGTAAGAACTACTTCATTAAGAGATAAGCTAATAGAAAATAATAATAAGATAAATTGGTATCCTGATAACATAAGAACAGGAAGATTTGGTAAGTTCCTTGAAAATGTTATAGATTGGGGTATATCAAGAGATAGATATTGGGGAACTCCACTACCAATATGGGAATGTGAATGTGGACATAGAGAATGTATAGGTAGTATAGAAGAGCTAAAGAGAAAGGGAATTAATGTTCCTGAAGATATAGAGCTTCATAAACCATTCATTGATAATGTTCATTTGAAATGTGATAAGTGTGGAAAAGAAATGAAGAGATATGCAGAAGTTATAGATTGCTGGTTTGATTCAGGATCAATGCCATTTGCACAATTACACTATCCATTTGAAAATAAAGAATTATTTGAAGAAAATTTCCCAGCTCAATTTATATCAGAAGCTGTAGATCAAACAAGAGGATGGTTCTATACTCTATTAACTATATCAACAGCTATATTTGATAAAAATTCTTTTGAAAATTGTATAGTACTAGGACACGTTTTAGATAAAAAAGGATTAAAGATGTCAAAATCTAAGGGTAATGTTGTAGCTCCAAATGATGTTTTGGATTCAGTGGGAGCAGATGCTACAAGATGGCATTTCTATACAGCTAGTGCACCTTGGTTACCAACAAGATTCTCAAAGGATGATGTTGCAGATACTCAAAGAAAGTTCTTAAGCACTCTTTGGAATGTTTACTCTTTCTATGTTCTATATGCTGATTTAGATAAATTCGATGCAACAAAATATGCTGATTTTAAATCAGATAATGTTATGGATAAATGGATATTATCTAAGTTAAATACTTTAATAAAGACTGTAGAAGAGAATTTAGAAGGATATAAGATAACTCAAGCAGCTTTAGATATAGAAGATTTTGTTGATGAGTTATCAAATTGGTATGTAAGAAGAAATAGAGCAAGATATTGGACTACAGAATTAAATGAAGACAAAATTGGTGCATATACAACGTTATATAAGGTATTAGTAACTTTAACAAAAGTAGCAGCTCCATTTGTACCATTTATGACTGAAGCTATATATCAAAGTTTAGTAGTTTCATTGGATGATAATGCCCCAGAAAGTGTTCATTTATGCACTTGGCCAGAATATGATGCATCAGCAGTTAACCATGAATTAGAAAATGAAATGGATCTAGCATATGCAATAGTTAAGATGGGAAGAAGCGCAAGAAATACTGCAAACATTAAGAACAGACAGCCACTTGGTGAAATGTTAGTTTCTACTGCATCACTTCCAGTATATTATGGGGATATAATAAAGGATGAACTTAATATAAAGAATATTGATTTTGGTGCAGACTTATCAAAATATGTTAATTTTGAAATAAAGCCAAATCTACCTGTACTAGGTAAAGCTTATGGTAAGATGATTCCTGCAATAAGAAAAGAAATAGCTTCAAGAGATCAAATGGAACTTGCTCAAAAGATTCAATCTGGTGGAGAAGAAGTTATATCAATTGAAGGAAATGAAATAGTGTTAAACAATGAAAGTCTTCTTGTAACCATGCAAGGATTAGAGGGATATGCCTTTGCAGGAGAAGGTTCAATAGGTGTAGTTTTAGATACCACTATAACTGAAGAATTAAAAGAAGAAGGACATTTAAGAGAGATTATTTCAAAGATACAAAATATGAGAAAAGAGAGTGGCTTTGAAGTAGCTGATAAAATTAACTTATATCTAGCTGGTAATGATATGCTACAAAATGTTGCTAAAAAGTTTGAAGAAAATATTAAAAAGGAAACTTTAACTGAAAATATATTCTTTAATGAAGATAAGAATTATGCAGAAAGCAATATTAATGGAGAAAAGCTAAATATGGCTGTAGAGAAGATATAAGTAAAGATTAATTCTTAAATAAACCTAAGGAATTGGAGGGTATCTCCAATTCCTTAATAATTAAATTAATGCAAACGTATAATTGTTAGAAAAATCAACCTCGAATATAAAAATAAGGGTTGATTTTTTATTTATTATTGTTAAAATGATAATTATGTTATGAAAACAATTGAAAACGCAAATTGCATTTCGTATAATTAGAGTAGGAAAACGTTTAATGAGACTGTGAATTTCATATTGTTAATTATAAAGCTGTAATAAATAAGTGAATGGGAGTGATATTAATGGCGACTTCTATTAAAGATGTAGCAAGAGAAGCGGGCGTGTCTATAGCTACTGTATCAAGAGTTTTAAATGATATCGATGTAGTAAATGAAGAAACAAAAAAGAAAGTTTTAGATGCTATAAAGAAATTGGGTTATAGACCCAATATAGTAGCTAGAAGCTTAAAAACACAAAGGACCAAAACTATAGGAATATTAGTTCCGGACATATCAAGTCAATTCTATCCAGAAGTAGTTAGAGGAGCAGAAGACGTTTCAAATATTTACGATTATAATGTTATACTATGCAACTCTGATTTTGATGGAGAAAAAGAGAAAGAATACTTAAAAGTACTTAAAGAAAAAATGGTTGATGGAGTTCTATATATGAGCTCATCACTACAAGACGAAACATTAGATTTAATTAATGAATTGGACTTAAAGACAGTTCTTGTAGAAACTAAGGATAAAGAAGGAACACTTCCAAGTGTTATTATTGATAATGTTAAAGCAACTTATGATGCTACAAAGTATCTGCTTGATAAAGGACTAAAAAATATTGGATACATAGGAATGGAAAAAGAAGCTTTAAATGCTTGGGCAGAAAGATACAATGGATATGAAAAAGCTCTGAAGGAAGCAAATGTAAATGTTGATGAGAAGCTTACTTTCTTCAAATCATTAAAAGCTAATACTGGTTATGAAGGAATAAATGAAATATTATCTTCAGGTAAAAAGCTTGATGGATTAGTTTGCGGATCAGATGAAGTTGCCATGGGAGCAATAAATGCTTTAAGAGATAAAGGTATAAAAGTACCTGAAGATGTTAAAGTAATTGGATTCAACAACATATCTGTAGCAGAACTTTTCTATCCTAAAATCACAACAGTAGCTCAACCAATGTATGATATGGGATCTGTTGCTATGAGAATGTTAATAAAGATAATAAATCAAAAACCAATAGATCAAGCTCACTATGTTTTAGAGCATGAACTAATTGAAAGAGAAAGTTGCAAATAGTTTTTGAATTTTATTAGAAAATTAAGGTAGACTTATCATTAAGAATATGATAAGTCTACTTATTTTTAAGGATTAAATATATGGATTATAAAATAGTGAGAAATAGTAGAAGAAAGAAAATTGCTATAAAAATATCAGAGGAAAATGAGATAATTGTACTTGTTCCCAAATATACTACAAAAAAATATATTGAAGAGATAGTTAATTTAAATAAAACGATTATTGAAAAGAAGCTACTTGAAGCAAAAGTATCGAAGGAAAAAGGTATTTTAGAGAAAGGATATGTATTTTTATTAGGAGAAAAGATTCCTATAAAGCTTCAATATATATACGAGTCTAATAATAGATTGAAATATACGGGGAATGAAATAGAAGTATTTATTTTTAATGAAGAAAAAAGTAAAGAGACAATTATAAAAAATCTTTTAACTGAATGGTACAAGAAGATAGGGAAAGCGTATTTATCTAAGATGTTAGTAGAAAAAGCAGAAACACTAGGGTTTAAATTTAATGATGTAAGGGTTAAAGATGTAAATACTAGATGGGGAAGTTGTTCTTCTAAGGGAAATATTAATTTGAATTATAGGCTTATAATGATGCCGGAGGAAGTAATAAATTATGTAATGATTCATGAACTTTGTCATCTAAGGGAGATGAATCATTCAAAGAACTTCTGGATGTTAGTTGAAACTTTTGATGGAGAATATAAGAAGCATAGAGAGTTCTTAAGAGTTAATGGAAGTAGGTATAAAATTTACTAAAGTTAATAATAAAACGTAAATAAATTACCCATAAAATCAAAAAATGATTTTATGGGTAATTTACTGCTTAATAGAGTATTCTATTGAAATTTTATAGTATTCCTTCAGTTTTTAATAGATTTTCTAATTCCTGTACTTTTTGAGAAAGAGTAAAGAACTTTTCTTTTAATATTTCTTTTGAATTTTCTTCGTCAATTACTTGTTCCATAGACTCAACAGTTGCTAAAGCTTCATCAACCTCTTGTTGTGCTAATTTTAACTTGATTTCTTCCATAAATAAGTCTCCTTGATATTTAATAATCTAGCTTAAAGTAATATAGATTATGCATCTTTAATCTATAATTAAATCCTATCACGTATTAACTAAGGCTTCAAGGCATATATTTTATCAGATTATCATAAATAAGAATATTTAAGTAAATGAGGTGTAGAATGATAAATTATATTTGGTTTTTTATGATTGCTTTAGGAATTATAGTAGGGCTTATTACAGGTAAAGGTGCAGAGATAAGTAAAGGTATTGTAGATTCCTCTGGAGCATCTGTTGAACTTATTATCGGACTTTTAGGTATGATGTGTTTTTGGTGTGGAGTAATGAAGGTTGCAGAGAAAAGTGGGTTAACAGAAAAATTAGCAAAGGTACTAAGGCCAATACTAAGAGTCATATTTAAGGATGCAGCCAGAGATGAAAAGGCGTTAGGTGCCATAGTCATGAACATAACAGCAAATATGTTTGGATTATCAAATGCGGCAACCCCTTTTGGAATAAAAGCAATGGAAGAGATGCAAAGATTAAATAAAGACAAATCTAAAGCTTCTAATGATATGGCATTGTTCTTAGTGTTAAATGCTGCATGCATTCAGCTTATTCCATCAACCATAATTTCTATAAGAGCAGCTTGTGATTCAAAAAATCCAGCCATAATAATAATACCAGCAATGGTTGCAACTGGAGGAGCAGCGGTTGTGGGAGTTGTTGCTTCAAAAATACTTCAAAGGTATTTTTAGGAGGGGAATATGATTAAATATTTAAGTTTGAGTATAATTCCGATAATATTTTTTATTATAATAACTTACGGTATGATAAGTGGCAAAAAAGTTTATGAGTGGTTTGTGGAAGGGGCAAAAGACGGGGCAAAGGTATGTATGAGAATATTTCCATATCTTTTAGCGATGATTATAGGCGTTAATATATTTAGGCAAGCAGGCTTGTTAGATATACTTAATTTTATATTGTCACCTATTACTTCATTAATTGGATTACCAAAAGAGATACTTCCATTAGTATTAATAAAGCCATTATCAGGAAGCGGAGCAGTAGGGGTATTTACTGACATTATAAAAAATTATGGTGCAGATACTTATATAGGTCTAGTAGCATCTGTACTCATGGGAACTACAGAAACAATATTTTACACCATAACTGTATACTATGGAGCAGTTAAAATTAAAAAGATAAGACATACTTTATGGGCAGCAGTAATGGCAGATATAACAGCAATTATATTATCTATACTTATGGTGAAAATATTATTATAAAAATATCACTTATTAAAATTTTGAGGAAAAATTAAGATTTTCTTAATATTGCTAAGCTATAATGAAGTTGAGGTGATAAGAGTGATTGAGATTAATGGAATAACTAAAAGTTATAATGGAAAAGTAAATGCTGTAGATGACATATCCCTTGAGATAAGAGATGGAGAAATATTTGGATTTTTAGGTCCCAATGGGGCAGGAAAAACCACGACTATTAAGATGATTACAGGAATCATAGAAGCTACAAAAGGTGAAATATTAATTAATGGTTTAAGTTTAAAGGATAAACCATTAGAATATAAAAAAAGTTTTGGGTATGTACCAGATAATCCAGATATGTTTCTTAGGATGAAAGGTATAGAATATTTGAACTTTATGGCAGATATTTATGATGTCCCTTCCAAAGAGAGAAGTGTTAAGATTGATGAATTATCGAAACGTTTCTCAATGGAGAATGCATTAGGAGATAAGCTTCAAAGCTATTCTCATGGAATGAGGCAAAAGATAATTTTGATGGGTGCACTACTTCATAATCCAGAAGTTTGGATTCTTGATGAACCTATGACAGGGTTAGATCCTAAATCATCATTTATATTAAAAGAAATGATGAAAGAACATGCTGAATCAGGGAAAAATGTGTTTTTCTCAACTCATGTCCTTGAGGTGGCAGAAAAGCTATGTGATAGAGTCGCTATTATAAATAAAGGGAAAATTTTATTCTGTGGAACATTAGATGAAATTAAAGACAAATTTGCAGTAGATGAATCCTTGGAAAAAATGTTCTTGGAGATGACTGAAAATGAATAAGCTATGGGTATTAACTAAATTCTTTCTTAAAAACTTTCTTCATGGACTTACTGCAAGTTTAAAAGGTACAGGTCAAAAAGTAGCAACTGTAATTGCTATATTAATACTTTTAGTTAGTATAGCTGTGCCTATTACTATTTTAGTATCAGCTATATATGAACCTTTAGTACAATTAAATCAAAAAGAATTGATTTTAGGCACATTATTTAATGCAGCTTCAACAGTAGTATTCATATTTGGAATAACCGGGATAATAAGTATATTTTATTTTTCTCAAGATGTAGAATGGTTATTGCCATTACCCATAAAGCCATCCCATATAGTGATAGGAAAGTTTTTAACCTTGTTATTCTACGAATATATAATACTAGCATGTATTGTTCCTGCAGTAATTACTTACGGGGTAATAAGTGGAGCAGGTATTATATATTATTTGTACTCAATAATAGTATTATTGACTTTGCCTATAGTTCCAATAGCTTATGGGACAATACTGAGTTTTGTACTAATGAGATTTACTAATTTATCTAAACACAAGGATGCATTCAAGGTTATAGTTGGTTTCTTTGGGATAATATTAGGGTTAGGTATAAATGTAGTAATGCAAAGAATGGGGAACGGGTTTAAAGTTGATAATCCCCAGGATATTCAAGCTATATTTGGGCAGGGATCCATTTTTGATAGAATGACCACTATATTTTTTAATGTAAAGTATTCAACTTATGCATTAACAGAGAGCTCTACTGGAAAAGGCTTAATTAATATAGGATTATTAGTATTGATTATTGCTATTATTATGTTTGTTTTGTATAAGCTAGCAGATACACTATATATTAAAGGCGTAGTAGGAATATCAGAGTCTAACTCAAATAAAAAGATTTTATCTAATAAACAAAAAGAGAATTTACTTAAGGAAAATTCTCAGTTAGTCACTTGGATGAAGAGGGAAGTTAAAGTATTGCTTAGAACTCCATCTTATGTTATTAACTGTATTAGTACTTTGGTATTGCCAATTATAGTTTTTGTAATTCCTTTTCTTGGAGGAGCATCAAATGGAATGGGGGAAGTCATTAAATTAATATCTAGTACAGGTGTTTCTTTGATAATATTAGCTGGGTACATGGGAACCATGGCTTTCTTTGTAAGTGCTAATTCTATAGCATCAACAGCTATATCTAGAGAAGGACAAGAAATATTTGTTACAAAGTATTTGCCTACAACAAAGAAGACTCAACTATTAGCGAAGGTATATGTTGCTATTTTATTAAGTAGTATAACAAATTTAATATGCACGTTAGGATTAGTTATATTTAAAGCGAATTTACTTGTAGTTATTGGGGCTTTTCTAGCTGGAGAGATAGTAATTGCACTTATTTGTATTTTAGGTGTAATAATTGATACTTATGCACCTAAGCTAGAATGGGAAAGTGAACAACAAGCAGTAAAGAATAACTTGAATGTTCTAAAAACAATGGGTGTTACTTTGTTAATAATTATAGTTTCAATAATACTTTATGTAGCAGGTTCACTTGCAGTATCAAATTTATTTGGAATAAGTATTGTTGTAATAGCATTAATTATAGGAATCGTAATTAGTTACAATATATTAGTTAATAAAGCAACATTAAGACTGGAAAAAATAGAATAATAATAATTTAAGGTGTTTACCAAATAAGTTTTGGAAACACCTTTTATAATTAACTACATCTATTACATTTTTCACACTTCTTTATTTGAGAAGTTTTCCAAAGTTCATCAGAAGTTAATGCCCATCTTTTTGAGGTTTCAGTGCACTTTGAAGTAAGAAAATCTACATTTTCAGGTTCCATTAAATCGGTAGATTTAGCCTTTGAGTTATTAACCATCTCCTTTAAATAATCTGGGTTATCTAGTAATGGACATGGTCTTAAATGATTAGAGTTAAAAGGTTGATTTTTTCTATACTCCATAAAAAGAGGTGATTTTAATGAATCCAAAAGAGAAGATTCCTTAATGTTAGTATTTGAATAGTGAATAAAAGCGCAGGGCTCAACATCTCCATTAGCGTTAATGTGCATATAACACTTTCCACCAGCTATACAACCATCGACATATTCGCCATCATTCCAGAAGTCCATAGTAAATACGGGTTTTTCTTCCCTAAATTTTCTGATTCTATTATACATGAACTCTCTTTGAGTATTTGAAACCATAAGGTCGGTAGGTGAGTTAACTCCTACTGGCATATAAGTGAAGTACCAACCAAACTTAGCCCCTTTTTCTATCATTAGATCTAAATATTCTTCCGAGCCAACAACATCAGTATTTTTGCTATGGTAGCAAGTTGAAAAACCAAAAGGTAGTTCTTTTGCTTTTAATAAGTTCATAGCATCAATAACTGCTTTATAGGTTCCTTTTCCCCTACGCATATCTGTTTCAGCTTCGAAGCCTTCAACACTTATGGCTGGTATAAAATTGCAAACTCTAAGCATTTCATTTGAAAAGTCTTCATCAATAAGTGTTCCATTTGTAAAAGCTAAGAATATGCAATCATCATGTTTTTCACAAAGAGAAATAATATCCTTCTTTCTAACTAAGGGTTCACCGCCAGAATATATGTACATATATATTCCTAGTTCTTTACCTTGGCAAATAATTTTATCAAGTGTATTAATATCCATAGACAACTTATTACCATACTCTGAAGCCCAGCAGCCAATGCACTTTAAGTTGCAGGCAGAGGTTGGGTCCATTAATATAGCCCAAGGAATATTGCAATCATATTTAGCTTTTAGAGATTCTCTTCGTTCAGTTCCTAAAATTGCAGACTTCACTATAAAGTTAACAAAAATTTTCTTCCTTACCGAGGGATTAATATCGGTATAAAAGCTTTTAATAAGAGTATTCCAATTGCTATTGGGATCAGAGATTCCTTCACGAATAGTTTCATAGGCACCGTGATAAATATCTCCTTTATCAAGCTTTTCTACCCAGTTTAATACCTTGGGAATATTTTTCTCAGGGTCTTTTTCGATGTAATTTAATACTTGTTTAATACCTATAGTTTCAAAGGTTTCCTTCAAACTTTTCATAAATTACTCCTCCTATATATAGCATATTAAGGCTATATAAAATAAACTTACTAATTACATACTATGAATTAAATAGTTTTAATATTACAAGGATAAATTTATGAAGGTTAAAGTTAAGAATATAATTTGTTAAATTTTCTTTTATATAAAGTATAAACTAGAGTTCCATCTATTGCCCATTGAATTGAAGTTATAATCCATACAAAAGTAACAGGGAGTCTAAATACATAAATAGCAGCATACATAAGAGGTAATCTTATAATCCAAGAGGAAAACATCGCAACTTTAAATGGGGTTTTAGTATCTCCAATGCCTTTTAATGCGCCACCAACAATCATGGATATTCCCATGAAGGGTTGTTCAATTGATGCAATCATTAAACAGTAAGTTCCTAAGGTGATAACTTCTCTTTCTGATGATGTAATGAATAGGTTAATAAGAGTATTAGGAATTACTAAAAACAACAAAGAACAAAATAGCATTATAATAACGCCTAAGAAAATAGAAGTGTTAGCATATTCCTTAGCTTTTTTATAATTTCCTTCGCCTATTTTATGGCCCACTAATGTTGTTGCAGCAACAGCAAAGCCCCAACCAGGCATAAAGCTTATTGATTCTATTGTGGTGGCAATCTGGTTTGAAGCAAAGGAGATAGTTCCAAGTGAAATAATAAATATATTGCTTAAAAGTCTGCTTATGCTGAAGGCACTTTCTTGAAGTGCTGAAGGTATAGATAGACGAACTAAAGAAGAAAGTTTAGTTCCTTGAAGCTCTACAATATATTTAAATCTAGGCCTGATTTTAGAAAATTTAAATACATATACGAATATAAAAACAAATCCTACAATTTGAGCTATGCAAGTAGCAGTAGCAGCTCCATTTATGCCTAACTCAGGAAGTCCAAATCTACCCCAAATAAGTATATAGTCTAGAGAAATATTTATTATATTAATTATAATTGATGCGATTAGAGGAATTTTAGTATTACCAGAGCCTCTTAATGCACCATTAAGAGCATTCATTGACATTGAAAAGAAAATACCTATCGAGGCTATCTTCATATATCCTGTTCCCAAGGAAACTACATCATTATTTCCACCAGCTAAAGTAAGAATCTCTTTTGAGAAAAAGAAGAATATTAGTGAAAGAAAAAATCCTATTATAAGCGTTAATAAGAAACCTATAGATGCATATTGTTCAGCTCGTTCACTTTTTTTTGCACCTATACTTCTCGCAACTAAGGAAGTTATTCCAATAGATATACCAGAAGCAATGAGTATGTTAGAAAAAGTAGTAATAATTTCTGAAGATAATCCTACGGAGCTAACTGAAAGATTTCCTCCATATTTTCCAACCATCATTGTATCAAAAACCCATATCATCATATATAAAATCATCTCTCCTACGGCAGGAAGAGCTAAACTTAATACTTCTTTAATACTGCTTTTATTTATCATAATAAAAATCTCCTCATAGTTTAAGATGCATAACTATTCTCGTCTGAGGTTAATTATATATAAAAAGCACTTTAAATACAAATGAAGTTAATTTACTTTTACAGGTAATTTTGTATGATATAATTATTGTAAATAAAAAACGTAAAGGAGTTTAATTATATGAAAGCAGAAGTTTTTAAAAAGAATAGAGAAGCATTATTCAAACATATGGAGGAAAATAGTATGGCGCTTCTTTTTGCAGGTAAGGCTCCTAAAAAAACTGCAGACGAAGCTTATGAGTTTACTCCGAATAGAAATTTTTATTATCTTACAGGAATAGATGAAGAGGACATAATTTTACTTTTGGTTAAAGGAAAAGAAGACAAGGAGATATTGTTTATTAAGGAACCAGATTTGGAGCTAGAAAAATGGGTAGGGAAATCTATTAGAGATAATGAAGCAAAGGAAAGAGGCGCGTTCGAAGAAATACAATATACAAAAGATTTTGAGGATGAACTTCACAGTTATATGTTTAAGGAAGGTATTGAAACAGTATATCTTAACTTGGAAAGGGATAGCTATACTCAAAGAGCTACACTAGAAGAGGAATTTGCAAAAAAACTAAAGTTTAAATATCCTGATAAGGAAATTAAGAATATTTATAATGAAATTGCTAGTATTAGAATGATAAAGAGTAAAGAAGAAATAAAATATATTAGTGAAGCAATAGATATAACTGTTGAAGGCGTTGAACTTTTAATGAAAAACTCTAAGCCAGGCTTAAAAGAATATGAATTAGAGGCATACTTTGATTTTAATTGTAAAAGAAGAGGCGTTAAGGATTTTGCATTTAAGACAATAGCAGCTGCAGGTGTGAATGCTACTATACTTCACTATGTTAACAATAATTCAGAAATGAAGGATGGAGATTTAATCCTTTTTGATTTAGGGGCACAATGTGAATATTATAATGCGGATATCACTAGAACTTTCCCAATAAACGGTAAGTTTACAGAGAGGCAAAAAGAAGTATATGAAGCAGTTTTAAGAGTAAATAAAAAAGTAATAAAAGAATTAAAACCAGGAGTTAGCTTTAAGGATATTAATGATAAAGCCACTGAATGGATTGGTGAGGAATGTGTAAAGCTAGGCCTTATAGAAGATAAAGAGGATGTTAGAAAATATTATTGGCATTCTATAGGACATAGTTTAGGTTTAGATACTCATGATGTAGGAAAGCGAAATGTGGAATTTAGACCAGGTATGGTATTCACTGTAGAGCCAGGTATATATATTAATGAAGAAGGAATTGGAATAAGGATAGAAGATGATGTGCTTATTACTGAAGATGGTAATGAGGTTTTGACAAAGAATATGATAAAAGAAGTTGAAGAAATAGAAGAATTTATGAAATAAGTTTTCAAAGATAAACATAATTATAAAAAGTTACATTATAATTTTGCAAAAGTGGTATAATATAGGTAATAAGTTTAGGGGAGATGATTTTATGATAAGTGAAGTTAAAAAACTGTTACTAGCAGGAGTTGGAGCAGTATCAACTACTTATGAGAAGGCATCTGAGGTAATAGACGAGTTAGTTGAAAAAGGTAGAATAACAGTTGAGGACGGAAAAGAATTAACTGAGGAATTAAAGACAAACTTCTCTAATAAAGCAAAAGAAGTTAAACCATTAAATAGAGAAGATGTAGAAGGATTGCTAAGAGACCTTGGTTATGTAAAAAGAGAAGAATTAAATGAATTAGTTAAGAGAATAGAGGCTTTAGAACAGAAGACTGTTTAAAAGCACAAAGTAATCAAGAGGATGTCAAAGAATGATAAGATCATTATAATAACATCCTCTTATCTTATATTTAAAAGTTTTGTAAAGGTGGGAGGAGCAAGTGAAAAAGTATACTTTAGATAGATTTAGACAGATTATATCTGTTCTTACATACTATGGAATTGGATTGATAAAAGATAATAAAGCCGAAGATAAAAAGAAACAAGCAGAAAATTTTAGAAAAGCTTTTGAAAAACTTGGTCCTACCTTTATAAAGATAGGGCAAATCTTAAGTACTAGACCAGATATTGTTCCAGAAGAGTATATTATAGAGTTAAAGAAGCTACAAAATGATGCAGTTAAAATGTCTATTGAAGATGTTAAAAATGTATTTAGAGAAGAAATGAAAAAGGAAATAAATGAATGCTTCTTGGAGTTCGACGAAGTTCCATTAGCATCAGCATCAGTATCACAGGTACATGAAGGAATATTAAGAGATGGGCGAAAAGTTGTTATTAAAGTTCAAAGACCAAACATCAAAAAGCTAATGGAAGAGGATATGAGGATATTAATTCGGTTAGCTAGACTTATAAAAGGAAGAATAAAAGAAACTTTAGTTGATCCTTTAGAAGCATTAAATGAAATAAAAGCAATGACAGAAAAAGAGTTGGACTTTAGAATTGAAGGGGAAAATTTAAAACAGTTTAAAGAAAACAATATTAATGTAATACCTCTTAGAGTACCTGATGTAGTTAATGAATTTAGTACAGAAAAGATATTGGTAATGGAAAAGATTGAAGGTTATAAAATTAATGATAAGGAGACATTAATAAGTAAGGGATATGATCTTGATGATATATCTCAAAAATTAGTTTCGATATATTTTAAACAGGTTTTTAAAGATGGTTTTTTTCATGGTGATCCTCATCCAGGAAATATATTTATATCTGAGAAGAAGATATGTTTTATAGACTTTGGAATAATGGGAGAAATTTCTCCAGAAATCAAAGCATCGTTAAATGATGTTATCATAGCATTAGGAACTAAAGATATTAATAAAATCGTTGATTTTATACTATCAATTGGAGTTAAGAATGGAAAGGTAGAGAGAAATGTCCTTTATATGGATGTAGAAAACTTTTTAGATATATATTTAGGCACCTCCTTAAAAAACATAAAAATTTCTCAAATGCTGCAAGAGTTGATGCTTATTTCGTCTAAAAATAATATATTGATGCCAAGAGATCTTGTACTTCTAGCTCGAAGCATGGTGATATTTGAGGGGGTAATTACAGAGTTATCTCCTAACGTTGATATATTAACATTGCTTATGAATACCATAAGCAGCGGAAATAAGTTCTTTTTTCTAAAAGATATGACTAGAGAAGAATTAATATATAGAGCATATGATTTCGCTAAGAGTACCTTCTCTATACCAACGAAATTTTTGGAACTTGTAGATAGTGTAAAAGGAGGAAGAGCTAAGTTTTTACTTCAGGTTGAAGACTTAGACAAATCAATTCAAGCTTTAAATAAAATGGTAAATAGAGTGGTATTTTCAATGATCATTGCAGCCATGATTATTGGCTCCTCATTAATAATATACAATCAAGGACCTATACAAATTTATGGAATGTCGCTAATAGGTTTAGCGGGATATTTTGTAGCAGCTATTTTAGGCTTGTGGCTTATAGTAAGCATAATTAAATCAGGTACCTTATAAGAGTTTATAAAAATATATGAAATTAATTACATGTTGCAAGTTGAAAAAAATAAACTTGCATATGTAACGCTCAAAGTCTTTACATTATTAAAATATGTGTTAAAATTGAAACTATAAGATAAATAAAAATTCATTTGGGGGTACATTATGAATAAAATTCCTTACTCAATGATGACGCAGCATCCAGATAATGTAGATACATATGTATCTATACAACAAGAACCACAAGAGGCTATAGAGGGATTAACATTCCAAAAAGATGGGGGTCTTGGAATAGATGAAATAATGATTGACTTTGAAGGAAAATTGACACCATATCATCAAACATCTCAAGTAGCTTTAGGGTTAATAGGAAAAGGAATAATTCCAGGAAAAGATGTAGCTATTACACCTAGAATTCCTAATGCAAATAAAGAATCAGTATTTAGACAATTAATGAGTATAATGTCAATAGTTGAAACAAACGTTCAAGCTTATCAACACACAGGATATCAAGCTATAAAAGAAGTAGTTGTGCCAATGGTTGAGACAGGCGAAGAAGTATGTCAATTTCAAGACAGAGTTAATTCAGTTATTGAATTAGGAAATAAGAATTATGATATAAAGTTTGAAGAAAACTCAATAAGAATAATTCCGCTAGTTGAAGGAGTACCAGCATTAGTAAATATAGATAAGATATTTGATGAGTTTTATCATGCATCAGAGAAGAAAGGAGCTAAATTTGATTCCTTAAGATTCATGCTTGCGCGTTCTGACTCAGCAATGTCCTATGGATTAATATCAGGAGTTTTATCTGTACTTATGGCAATTGATAAGGCATATAAGTGGGGAGAAGAACATGATGTGGAAGTAGCACCAATATTAGGTTGCGGATCACTTCCATTTAGAGGACATTTTACTGCTGAAAATGTTGATAGCATGATTAAAACATATGGTGGAGTTAAAACTTTTACTCTTCAATCAGCTTTAAGATATGACCATGGTCCTGAAAAGGCAAAAGAAGCTGTAAATAAGCTTAATAGTAGTATAGAAAAGTCAGTGCCTAGAAGCTTCTCAGAGGAAGATATAGAGTTAATGAAAGAATACATAGGTATATTTTCAAAACATTACTTGACAACTTTCTTAAAAATAATAAACACAGTATCTTTCGTATCTGACTTTATTCCTAAGAATAGAGATAGATTAACTAAGACTAAAACAGGTCTTGAGTATTCAAGAGAACTTCCGGAAGTAGATAAGATTGCAAACTGGGTAAAAGATCCTAAGTTAAAGGAAGAATTACTTTCTATTGATTTAAATGTAGAATACTCAGTACCTAGAGCAATATCTTATACTGGAGCTATGTATACTTTAGGTATGCCACCAGAATTTTTAGGAATGGGAAGAGGTCTTAAAGAAATAAAAGAAAAGTACGGACAAGAAGGAATAGATAAGCTTAAAGAATTCTACCCACAAATAAGAAAGGATTTTAGATTTGCAGCTCTATTTGCAAATGCAAAGGTTCCAAAGAAAATAATAGATGAATCTGCTAGACTAGAATATGCGGAAGATTTAAAATTAGCAAATGATATTTTAGACTTAGGAGTAGATTTCGATTACCTTAATGATAATGAATTCTATCACACTCTATTAAAAACAACTAAGCCGATAGTAATGCATTTAATGGGTGTTGAAGAAGATGTTCTTTCAAGTAAAACTGAAGAATTAAAAATCCTAAATGAATGGATAGTTAGAATGGGAAAAGCAAGAGGAAGTATAGGATAGAAATATAAAAGAGGAGCTCAAAATATATTTGAGCTCCTCTTGACTTATTATGAATATAACTAGTCAGACAGCGAGTCATCTCTAGAAGGAAAATTAACATATTTATTTACGAAGATTGCAATGATTATGCCTACAGCAGTTTCGACAATTCTATTGACTGCATAACCATAACTCGTAATTCCTTTCAGATTGGTGGTTATAGCTAGAAAAACTACACAGCTAATTGATACAGAGGCAGGTTTTTTTATTAAAACTCCAGTATATATAACAATTACTATTCCTAAGCTAACTAGTAATGGTAGAGGTATTGGAACAAAAGGATATATAAATATGAAAAATATGCCATATAATCCACCAACTAAAGTGCCTATTAATCTGTTTTTTCCCGCTTTCATAGAGTTTTCAACTGAATCACCCATACATATTACTGAGGCAATGCAGGCATAGAATGGTGATTCACCCCAGCGTATTATTTCAAAAAATAATATACATGTTAATACGGATAGTGCAGTTTTAACATTTCTTAGTCCGATCTTAGGTAATGGTCTTATCTTCATAACGTACCTCCAAATGTTAGATTTCATTAGTTTCAATTATAGGTTTTTTTATAGGAAACTTAACTTATACTTACATAAATAAGTTAATAGTTGAACTTAAAACCATATATACTATAATACAATATTTATTTAATTATTAGAACCTTACAATAAGGAAATATAATTGATTTTAAAAAAATTTGATAAATGATGATTGAATTTAAGAATTTATGTAAATTTATAATATAATGTAGTAAAATTAAAAAGAAGCAAAAAAATGGAGGAACCTATGGATAATAAAGAAACTGCAAGAACTTTAATGGATTTTGCAATCCTTACAAAGAGATTAATTAGAAAGTTTAATACTTATAAATATGATACTAGATTAACAGTAGAGCAATTTAGGACTCTTACTGCATTAAATTTAAAAGAAAGAATAACCTTAAAGGAGTTATCTCAAACAATAGAAGTGTCTACTTCAAGTATTTGTATTATGCTTAATAGATTATCAGATGAGAATCTTGTATATAGAGAAACAGATGAAAATGATAGAAGAAATACTTTTTACGGACTTACTGAAGAGGGCAAAAAACTCTTGGAGAGAGAAAATGAGAAGATGCTTGAAGAACTTGAAAAATATCTTAATTTTTTAACGCCTGAAGCAAGTGATATATTAAATAGAAATCTTAGAGAAGTAGAACCCATACTGGATAAATTTTTTAAAACCTTATAATATTGACAGTAATTTAAATTTGGAATAATATATTATTTATAGTCTGAAAATATTTTCTTAATTAAATGCTAGGAAAAGAAGAGTAGCAAGATGGAAACTCTTATAAGAGAGCTGGGAAAGGTGAAAGCCAGTGAGTGAAAATTTTGTGAAGATGGTCTTGGAGTAGGTCTTCTGAACTATATGATTAGAGTCTAATTTATATCATAGTGTTAGGGAGTCACGGGGGCAACCGTTATATTGCAGGGTAATCATCAGGTTACTTACAAAGGTGCTATTTGGTAACATTAGCATAAAGTAGAGTGGTAACACGTATAATGCGTCTCTACATAGGGAAAATCCTATGTAGAGACTTTTTTTATTTACTAAAGGAGGAATTCATTTATGTGTAAAAACAAAACCTATTATATTACAACCCCAATATATTACCCATCAGCAAATTTGCATATAGGTAATACATATACAACAGTAGCAGCAGACGCGTTAGCTAGATTTAAAAGACTAACAGGATATGACGTAATGTTCTTAACTGGTACAGATGAGCATGGTCAAAAGATTCAAAGAATAGCTGAAGAAAAGGGAGTAACTCCTATAGAATATGTTGATGGAATTGTTGCTGGAATAAAAGATCTTTGGGATATTATGCATATAAGCTATGATAAGTTTATTAGAACTACAGAAAATTATCATATGAAGGCAGTTCAAGATATATTTAAGAAACTTTATGATCAAGGTGATATATATAAAGATTCATATGAAGGTTGGTATTGCACACCATGTGAATCATTCTGGACTGAAACTCAGCTTGTAGATGGTAAATGTCCTGATTGTGGAAGACCAGTAGAAAAAGCAAAGGAAGAAGCTTATTTCTTTAAAATGAGCAAATATGCTGATAGATTGATTAAGCATATAGAAGATAATCCACATTTTATACAACCTGAATCAAGAAAAAATGAAATGGTTAATAACTTCTTAAAGCCAGGTCTTCAAGATTTATGTGTTTCAAGAACAAGTTTTAATTGGGGAATTCCTGTAACTTTTGATACAGATCATGTAGTGTATGTTTGGATAGATGCACTTTCTAACTATATTACAGCATTAGGATATGGTGGAGAGGATAAATCTTTATATGAAAAATATTGGCCAGCAGACGTACATTTAATTGGAAAAGATATTTTAAGATTCCACACAATTTATTGGCCAATTATGCTAATGGCCTTAGGTGAACCATTACCAAAACAAGTTTTCGGTCATGGTTGGTTACTAGTAGACGGCGGAAAAATGTCAAAATCTAAAGGAAATGTAGTTGACCCTGTTGTACTAGTAAAAGAATTTGGAGTAGATGCAGTAAGATATTACTTGCTTAGAGAAATACCTTTTGGAGCAGATGGATTATTTAATAATGAAATATTCATTAAGAAAATTAATTCCGATTTATGTAATGATTTGGGTAACTTATTATCTAGAACAGTAGCTATGGTTGAAAAATACTTTGGAGGAATAATCCCTGCACCTTTAGCTAAAGAAGATATAGATGATGAGCTTATTAAGTTAGCACTAGAAACACCTAAAAAGGTTGAAGAAGCAATAGATCACTTGAAAATACCAGAAGCTTTAGAAGAAATATGGACACTTATAGGAAGAGCTAATAAATACATCGATGAAACAACACCATGGATATTAGCAAAAGATGAAGAAAAGAAGGATAGGTTAGGAACTGTTCTATATAACTTGGCAGAAAGCTTAAGATTTATCAGTGTATTAATACTTCCATTCCTACCTGATACATCAAAGAAGATAAGTGTACAAATTAATACTGAAGTTGACACTTGGAATTCTCTTTCAGCATTTGATGGAACAGCAGCAGGCACAAAAGTGGTAAAAGGTGAGAACCTATTCCCTAGAATTGATGTTGATGCAAAGCTTAAAGAACTAGAGGCACTAAAAGAAGCTTCAATAAAAGCTAATAAACAAATTGAAATTAAGCCTATAAAAGAAGAAATTACTATAGAAGATTTTGAAAAAATAGATCTAAGAGTAGTTAAGGTTTTAGAAGTAGAAGCAATAAAGGGAGCTAAAAAACTTTTAAAACTTAAGGTTGATTTAGGTGGAGAGCAAAGACAAGTGGTTTCAGGAATAGCAAAATATTATAAACCTGAAGAGTTAGTTGGGAAAAATGTTGTGCTTGTAGCAAACTTAAAGCCTGTAAAATTAAGAGGGGAATTATCTCAAGGCATGATTTTAGCTGCAGCAACCGATGATGATTCAGAACTTTTTGTGGTTAATCCAGGAGAATTACCAACTGGAAGTGAAGTAAGATAGTATAGAAAATACACAATAAATTTCAGAGGTTGGGTAACAGGGTTTTTTATAGGAAACTAAATTTATTCTTGTTTGAAAATGTCAGCTTCTGGACATTTTCAGGCATGAATAAATTATTAGTTGAACTTAAAACCCTGTAATAGGCTTTTTTATTATCTAAACTCTGATTTTATAAATAGGAGGTATATTGTGAAGATAGTTATTGGAAATGCATGGCCTTATGCCAATGGATCGTTACATGTAGGTAGATTATCCTCCTTAATGCCAGGAGATATTCTGGCTAGATATCATAGATTAATGGGCGATGAAGTAATATTTGTTTCAGGTAGTGACTGTAATGGCACACCAATATCCATAAAAGCAAAAGAAGAAGGGGTAGCACCTGAGATAATATCTGAGAGATACAATGATGAATTTAAAGACTGTTTTGAAAAACTAGGATTTTCTTATGACCTATTTGGTAAAACAAGTTCACCATATCATCATAAAATCGTTAAAAAATTTATACTTGAGCTTTATGAAAAAGGATATATATATGAAAAATCTGTTACCCAGTATTATTGTAATGAATGTGGAGAATTTTTAACTGATAGATTGATAGAAGGTATTTGCCCACATTGTCACGGTACAGCAAGAGGAGATCAATGCGAGGAATGTTCAGAAATTCTAGACCCAGAGGACTTAATTGATAGAAAGTGTAAGGCTTGTGGAAAAGAACCAGAAGTTAAAGAGGTGAATCATCTATTTTTCTCTCTTTCTAAGTTTGAGAATGATGTAAGAAAGCTTTGGATTAAGCAAGATGGCTGGAGAGATAATGCTATAAAACTTACTAAAAGATATCTTGATGAAGGTCTTAGAGATAGGGCTGTAACTAGAAATATCTCCTGGGGAGTTGAAGTACCGCTTAAAGGGTATGAGGACAAAAAAATATATGTATGGATTGAGGCTGTAATGGCATATCTATCTTCAAGTATTAAGGTTTGTGAAGATAGAGGGGAAGATTGGGTGGAATATTGGCAAGATGAAGATTCAAGAATTTATTTCGTCCACGGAAAAGACAATATACCATTCCATACTGTTATTTTTCCTGCTCTTTTAAATGGGCTTGGGATTAAAAAGCCTAATTTAAGAATAATATCTTCAGAATATATGAATTTAGAAGGAAAGAAATTTTCTACTACGAAGAATTGGGCAGTATGGCTCCCTTATATGGTGAAAAATTATGATCCTGATGCAATAAGATATTTTTTGACTATTAACGGCCCAGAAACTAAGAATACAGATTTCTCTTGGAGAGAATTTGTAAATTCAAATAATGGAGAACTTCTAGGTGCCTTCGGAAATTTTGTTAACAGAACATTGGTATTTATCCACAAAAATTTTGGTGGAAAGCTTTCAAATTGTGAATTAAATCCTAAATGGAAAAAGGATTTTTTTGATTTATATGTAGAAGTAGGAGAGAAAATAGAGGATGGAGAATTTAGAAGTTCACTAGAAGATATTTTTGCATATATAAGAAAAGCTAATAAATTTTTTGATGATGAAAAACCATGGATAAAAATTGAGAAAGATAAAAAAAGTTGTGAAAAGACACTGTATACTTGCGTTCAAATAATAGCGAATCTTTCAAACTTATTAGAACCATTTATACCTTTCTCATGTGAGAAAATAAGAGAGTTTCTTTCAATAGAAAATCCTACTTGGAGTTTTATTGAAATTAAGGAACCAAAAGTTAAGGAAGTTTCAGTACTTTTTGAGAGAATAGATAAGATTAAAGCAACGGAAGAATTAATTAAACTTAAGGAAGAAAAAGTGTAAAAAAAGAAGACTCTTGAAAATCTGATCAAAGGGGGATAAGATTTATTCAAGAGTCTTAAAATATGATGGTATAAGGGTAAATAATAATGCTTTAACAACTTTACAATATTAAATATATAGTATTTATGTGTCAAATAAGTGTCAAAATAAAATTATTTATTAAATTCTATTTCCTCTAAATCTAATATTTTAATATTTTTACGATCATAATCTATTAAGCCATCTTTTTTCATGTTCATAAGTTCTCTTGATAAGGAAGGTCTTTGAACACCTAGTTTATCAGCCCACTCTTTTTTTGACATATTCAAACAAATATCTAAAGACTTTTCTTTATTATAGATATCTAAAATATAATCACAAATCATTTGTCTTAGAGATTTCATGCTAACTTGTTTTAATTTTGAACTTAAAGCCATAGCTTTATTTGATAATACTTTTAAGAATATAAGTAAAAATTCATAATTTTTTTGTAGTAAGGTTGCAACATAAGATTTTCTTATGTGAAATACTTTGGCTGAGTTTTTACATACTACTGACATGGGATAGAAATGCATATCGCCAAAAAGAAGATTTTCTCCAAAAACATTCCCTTTTTCTAAGGTTGAAACTATAAGTATATTACCTTCAGAGTCTAATTTAACTATTTCGATGGTTCCTTCCGCAACCACACTAAGATGGTTACATTCTTCACCTTCCATAAATAATATATCTTCAGAATTATAACTTTTTAAAAAGGCTTCTTTTGAGGTAGCTAGAGAATTTAATTCTTCTTCAGAAAAAGATTTAAATAATTTACAGGCTTTCAATCCTTCTAGTAATATAGAGTTATCCAAAATAAAACCTCCTTGTTGTTTTATCATATGGTCAATTATAAAAAAATCGTCAAGGTGATTATGAGCTGTCGATTTTTTTCTCGCAGAAACTTATAGGGCTTTAAGTTTCCTATAATTAATCCTATAGTATCTTTATTGTACATATGAAAATAATAGTTGTACAGAGTTTTAAGTTCAACTAATAATTTATTCATGACTGAAATTAAACAAGAATAAATTAAGGTTCCTATAGGAAACCCTGTAAATTAATTTATTTAGATTGTTGAATTTACTTAATTGTAAAACTATAATAAACAATGTAATTATAGGTAATTAGTTATTATATGAATAAAAATAAAAAAATATGCAATAATTTATAAATGTGGGGTGTAAAGAATGGAAAATAAGTATAACATAATAGATTCTCATGCACATTATGATGATGAGGCTTTTGATGAAGATAGGGAAGAAGTATTAAAACAAATTCATCAAGATGGAGTAACTGCTGTTTTAAATTGTGGTTCATCCTTAAAGGGACTAAGAAAGTCATATGAATTAGCAAATAATTATGATTTTTTCTATTGTGCATTAGGAATACATCCAGAGAATGCAGATGAATTTACAGAAGATACAGTTCAAGAAATAAGAGATAAAAGTAAAAATACTAAAGTAAAGGCTATAGGAGAAATAGGTTTAGACTATTATTGGGATGAAAATCCACCTAGGGAAGTACAAAAGGAAGTTTTTAGAAAACAAATGAGTTTGGCAGAGGAATTAGGATTGCCAGTAGTAATTCATGACAGAGATGCTCATGCAGATACATTAGAAATACTAAAAGAATATCCAAAGGTAATAGGAGTTATTCATTGTTTTTCTGGAAGCGTAGAATTTGCACGAGAATGTATAAAATTAGGGTATTATATTGGTTTTACAGGAGTAGTAACATTTAAGAATGCAAAAAAGATAGTAGAAGTAGCTAAAGATGTACCAATGGACAGGATATTAGTTGAAACAGATTGTCCTTATATGGCACCTACTCCCTATAGAGGAAAGAGAAATAAGTCTAGCTATATTGAGTATATTATAGAAAAATTGGCTGAAATCAAAGAAATTCACCCAGAATCAGCGAACAAACTATTTAATGATAATATTAACAGGTTGTTCAAAATGGAAAAATAAGGTAAAATTATCTTTGCAAGTTTTATTTTGGTGGTGAAACAAACAAAAGAAAATCCTATAACCAAGCTTTGGGCTGAAGAAATGTACATTCCCTATTACGTAACTGTTTAAAATAATCTAAAAAATCTTGTAGTAAAGTTAACAAGGTATCCAGCCCCTTTTGAAATTTATCTTCTAGGTTACTTTAAGATTGAGAATTTATTGAGGGTGGGTTAGAAGTTTTAGATTATAGATATATTAAGTCATCATCTTATTTATTATTTATTATGCAAAAGTTGCATTTTTAACAGTTACAACAAATTGCAGGAGATGTTAAGTTTGACAAGCATTTAAAATTCGTTTATAATGCAAAAGACACTCTTGCCAAAGGAGGGAATATTATGGTAGAAAAATTCAAGGTTAATGCTAAAAGAGTTTTTTCTAACGGTCCTAAGGCAAAAATCGTGTTGTTTTTAATAGTAGCATCGATGTTAATACTGACAATTTACAACATGAAAAAGACAGTGATTGTTCGTATAGACGGCGAAGAACAGAGTATATTGACATACGCAGGGACTGTTAAAGGGGCGCTACAAGGCAGCAACATATCTCTATCATCTAAAGATAAGGTAGAACCTGGATTAGATACTATGCTTAATGACAATGAGGTAATAACTGTTAAGAAAGCTGTACCAGTAGAGGTTACCGTAGATGGTAAGGACCAAAAAATTGAAACTGCCGAAAGTAACATTAATGATATGTTAGCAGCTGAAAACATTCAACTTGGTGATGATGATAAACTAAGTGTTGATGCTGACACCCCAATAACAGAAGGGTTGAAGTTTAAAATAATAAGAGTTCAAACAAAAGATGTAGTTGAAACTAAAACATTAGACTTTGATACCATCGTTAAAAATGATGACAATATGGATAAAGGATTTACAAAAACTGTTCAGGAAGGAACTCCAGGAGAAAAGGAAGTTACAGTAAGAGTAAGTTACGAAGACGGTGTAGAAGTTAGTAGGAAAACAGTTAGTGAAAAAGTTACTAAGGAACCTACTAACAAAATAGTATCAGAAGGTACTAGAAATTTCATCGCACTCTCCAGAGGTGGAGATACAAAACTTTACTATCAAAAAGTAATGTCCGTTAAGGCAAGCGCCTATACTGGAGGAGGTACGACTGCAACAGGAACTACCCCAAGAAGAAATCCATCAGGAATAAGTACAATAGCTGTTGATCCAAGAATAGTTCCTTTAGGTTCAAAGGTTTATGTTGAAGGATACGGCTATGCTATTGCAGAAGATACTGGTGGAGCCATAAAGAATAATAAAATAGATATATATATGAATTCCAATAGAGAGTGTTATAGTTGGGGAGTAAGAAGTGTAAATCTATATGTTGTCGCATATCCAGGACAGTGGTAAAATGAAGAGGTGACTCAGAAGTGAGTCATCTTTTTCAATTTTTAATGAAGGGAGAAATTCCATTGATTAAGGAAGTTATAGTAGTAGAAGGAAGAGATGATGTTACAGCCGTTAAAAAAGCTGTAGACTCTGAAATAATTGCTGTAGGTGGATTTGGAATAAATAGTAAGGTAATAGATAGAATAAAAGAAGCTCAAAAAAGAAAGGGTGTAATAGTGCTTACTGATCCAGACTACGCTGGTGAAAAGATTAGAAGCATTATATCTAAAAGAGTACCAGGAATCAAGCATGCCTATATAGGAAGAGACGAAGGTACCAAGGACGGGGATATTGGAGTAGAAAATGCCACACCTCAGGTTATATTAAAAGCATTAAAAAGAGCGAAAGCTACAGTGATAGAAAAGAGAGATTTCTTTACCATTGAAGATATGATGTTTTTTAAGTTAACTGGAGACAATAAGGCTAAGGTGAGAAGACATTTGTTAGGGAAAGCTTTAGGAATAGGTTATGGCAATAGCAATCAATTAATCTCAAGATTAAATAACTATGGAATAACCAAGGAAGAGTTTGTAGAAGCTATGAATGAAGTAGAAAAACTTATGGAGAGTGAAAAATAATTTATGGATATAAGTACTCAAGATTTAGTAAAAAAATATAACTTTAAATTTACCAAAAGTTTAGGGCAAAATTTCCTTATAGATGATTCAGTGCTAGTGGATATTGTTTCAGGAGCAGAGATTGGTCCAGATGATTTGGTTATAGAAATAGGGCCAGGAGTAGGAACATTAACTAGAGAGCTTTTAAAAAAAGCAAAGAAGGTTGTAGCAATTGAGTTGGATTCTGAATTAATTCCTATATTAACAAATGAATTAGGTGATAATCCTAATTTTAGATTAGTACATGAGGATGCCTTGAAAGTAGATTTTAATGAAATAATAGGAGAAGAGAAAAGTGTTAAATTAGTAGCTAATTTACCATACTATGTAACAACTCCTATAATAGCAAGACTTTTAAATGAAGGATATAATTTTAAATCTCTAACTATAATGATTCAAAAGGAAGTTGCAGAAAGAATAAATGCTGAGCCTAACTGCAAGGAATATGGAGCACTTTCTATTTTAGTTCAATATTTTTGCGATACTAAAATAATAAGAAAGGTTTCGCCAGCATCTTTTATTCCGAGACCTAAAGTTGATTCTATAGTTATTAGACTAGATAAATTAGATAAGCCTAAGGCAGAATTAAAAGATAAAGAGTTATTTTTTAGTATAGTAAGAAACTCTTTTAATATGAGAAGAAAAACTTTGTGGAATGCTCTAAAATCTTTTGGATTAAGTAAAGAAGATTTAGAAGAAGTATTTCTTAAGGCTGGTATAGATCAAAAAAGAAGAGGGGAAACATTAAGTATTGAGGAATTTGGAGAATTAGCAAATTCGCTTTACATAGTAAAAAATAGAGGCTAGTTAATACAGTTCATATTAAAAAAAGAAGCAAAAGCTTCTTTTTTTGTTTGACATATTAAAACTACTTATTATTTATAGCTAATTTTTTTAGTGCATCTCCGTCAACTCTATACATGGTCCAATCTTCTAAAGGATTTGCCCCGAGACTTTTGTAAAACTTTATAGAAGGCTCATTCCAATCTAGACAAGACCATTCTAATCTTCCGCAGCCTCTTTCTAATGTTAAATTTGCTAAGTAAATTAATAATTTTTTGCCGAAACCTTTTCCTCGTTGGTTTGGACTGATATATAAGTCTTCTAAGTATATGCCGGCACGACCAAGAAATGTAGAGAAGCTATGGAAAAAAAGTGCATATCCAACAGGTTCCCCGTTAAATTCCCCAATTAGAACTTCCGCAGATTTTTTATTAAACAACCATTCCTTTAAGATCTCCTCAGTAGCAACTACTTGGTCAAGTAGATTCTCATATGTTGCTAGTTCTTTTATAAATCCTAAAATGCTAGGGATATCTTCTTCTTTTGCAAAGCGGATATTGAAATTATAATTCATAAAAGGCCCCCCTATAAACTATTAATATAATAGTATTTTAGTACATTATGTATGCCAGGTACAGAACTTTTAAAATCTTTGAACATATTTAAACTATTTAAACATATAATGTAACGAATAAATATAGTGGAGGGACCCTTAGTTGGCACATGGAAAATTATATAGAAGTTTTATAATTCTACAAGAGGACGAAAAAGGACATTCAATAGCAGAAGATAAGCCTCTTTCTGGTTATGCTAAGATAGAAGCTAAAGATGAAAGGTGCAAAATATCTTTTTATGCTCAGAATATTAAAAAAGATGGACATAAACATTATATGGTACTAATTTCAGGTAAGAAAGATAATAAGCAGATAATAAATTTAGGTGAAGTGAACATAACAGACATAGGTAAGGTAGAGGTTTCTACAGAATACTTAGCAGATAACATAGGGGGCGTAGGAATCAGTTACGATAAAGTATCAGGAGCTGCTATATATAAAGATTTAGATGGCAAGAAGATGTTTCTAATTACCGGATTTATGAGCGGGGAACAACCAAAAGATAAATGGAAAGATTATAAAATAACAAGGGCACAAGGTGTAGAGGAAGTAAAATTAGAAAATAGAATAAAAGATGTTGAACAGGTTAAGATTGTTGAAGAAGGTAAATCTGAGCCAGAAAAAGTTGAAGTTGACGATATGAGGGAAGAGGAAACTTTACCTATTGCTGAGGAAAGTAAAAATGTTGAAGAAGTAGAAGAAATCAAAGTAGTAAGCGAGGAAGAAACAAGAGAAGAAAAACCAGTTATACAGGAAGAAGAAGAGATAAAAGAAAGTAGTAATCAATTTGTGGTTGAAGAGCCAATTAATGATGTAAGAGAAGAAAATCCATTTGATAAATATGAAGAATCTCTTGAAGCTCAAAGCTATGAAGAAGATTTTAGAATTCAGGGAACAGTTGGAGAATTTTTTGAGTCCCTAGCAGAAGACTTCGAAATGGATAGGCATAAGAATAAGAAGAAGGATATAAAACATACAAAATGGTACAAAGTATATATAGCTAGTTTAGATGATATGACCAATATTACAGACTACAATAAGTATACAGTAATATATTATCCTATGATTAATTATTATCCATATTTCAAAAAATATGGGCATTATAATATTGGATATAAGTGCAATAAAAAAGGAAAGATGCAATATATAATTTACGGAATACCAGGTAAAAAAGATAAGAGTGATCAGCCATATGGTGGTAAAACAGGCTTCGTAACCTGGATGGAAGATGAAACATTAGGTAAGGACTTAGGTTATTGGTTAATGTTTTATGATTTCAGAAATTCTGTTATTGTTATTCCAACAGAAAATTAAAGTATAGATTTATTGTTTAGAAAAAGAGGCTTGCCTCTTTTTTTATTTTATAGGGTTTTAAGTTCAACTATTAACTTATTCATGCCTGAAAATATCCAGAAGCCGACATTTTCAAACAAGTATAAGTTAAGTTTCCTATCAAAAACCCTATATATAAGCAATAAGAATATTAAGAGAATAAGGGTTATTATGTAATTTGATTTTAGAGTCATAAGTAGAATAATAGGTAAACATCAATAGTATAAATAATAGTAATACTAATAGAAAAAGTGGGGGACTTTATGAATAAAAAACAATTAGCAATAACAGTTATGTTATTATTTTTGATGGGTTTGCTTTTTGTAGGACAGGGAATATTTGATGAGAAATTCAAGATGATTGCTCTCATGAATAATAATATTTCTACTTTTAAAGAGTATTCTTCAAAGGATGAAGAAGTTAAATTTTTACTACCACAAGAGTGGAGTACTACTACTCAAAGCTTCCCTGGGAATTATATCTTATATAATAATAACTTCTCTGATAGTAAATTAGGAATATACGGATATATTCAATTGATTAGCTATACTGAAGATGAAGAAAAGTTAATTGAATTTGATAAGAAATACATAAAGGATGAAATAAAAGATTACGAGAAGGAGCAATTAAAAGATAAGAAATATCATGGAAGTAAGGTTTCCTTCCAAACCATAGATAATAAATCTAATAAATATATAAATAGGATTTATTATATAAGACTAGATGAAGAGAAAATAGCTAAAATAGCCTTTAAGGTTAATTCAAATGACTATAAAGAAAGTTATGAAAATATTTTTACTTCAATAGTGGATTCTGTTAAATAAATTTGATAAAGAAGAGATTAAGTATTATAATTTATTATATTAAGGAGAAGCTATGCTTCTCCTTATTTAGAAGGAATCTTTTAGGAGGAAAGATGAAATTTATATTGTTTGAAATATTTGGGGTTAAAGTTTACGGATATGGAGTTATGATTGCATTAGGGATAATAATTGCAATTTTACTAATAGATAAAAGGGGAAAAAAGAGAGGATACAATGTAGATCATATATTTAACATGACTTTAATAGCTGTTTTAAGTGGTGTAATAGGTGGAAAAGTACTTTACTACATAACTGAGTGGGAAAATATAATAAATGAACCTAAGCTTCTTATAGACAATATTGGAGCAGGATTCGTTATATATGGGGCTATTATTGGGGGAGCGATAGGAGTTATCTTATATTCAAGAAAAAAAGGGTGGAACTTATTAGATATATTCGATCTGATAATACCTACGGTAGCACTTGCTCAAGGCTTTGGTCGGATTGGTTGTTTTTTAGCTGGATGTTGTTATGGCAAGAAGACAGATCTTCCTATTGGGGTAGTATTTCCAGCGGATTCATTAGCACCTTTTGGAGTTAGAATTATACCGACTCAATTGTTTTCAGCTGCTTTTGATATTATCCTATCATTTATATTATTTAGATATGATTTAAGAAACAAAAAAAATGGGAGAGTTTTTGCTCTTTATTTAATTATATATAGTATTGGAAGGTTTATCATTGAGTTCTTTAGGGATGACCCTAGAGGAGCAGTATCAGTTCTATCAACATCACAATTTATTTCTATCTTTACATTGATAGCTGGTATTTTGTTGTTTAACATAAGTAAAATATTGAAAAGGGAGAAGGAAGATGTTAAAAAAAATTAGCAAAGCTTTAATACCCATATTAGTATTCTCTAATTTGCTAGTGGGATGTTCATTTATAGATAATGCCAAAACAAAAATGGGACTTAAAAACAATGATTTTGAATATATAAAAAATGAAAATGTAGATCAAATAATTATACAAAGTACAAGGGATACAGGCTTTAGATTTGTAGTTACTGATAAAAGGACAATTCAAGATATGTATTCACTTCTTTCTTCTTCAAAAGAAGCTAAAGAAAAAACTGATTTAGAACCCGATTATATATTTGAGATGCATATGGGGGACGAAGTTAAAAAATTTAATTATGTAGTAGGGGTTAATTCTAAGGACAAGGGAAATTTTTATGATGATAAAAAAATATACTCTGTATCAAGTAGATTAGACAATGATATAATACAAAACTTGTCATTTGTTAGAAAACCAAGAGAATTTGCAAGCATATATTTCGGAAGTATCCTAAAGGTTTTAAATGAGAAAAAAGATTATTTAAATGAAGGAAATAAAAAAGTAGGTATAGATATGCTTTCCGATGTAGAGTGTACAAAATACATGCTTTCCACTGATATAGAAGATTTTAAGAAAAATGCTTCAAAAATTGTTAACAATATAGGAGTTATTAAAGGTGATAAGGATAAGTATGATATTATTATTACTGTAAGTAATCAAGGATACACATCTAAAACCTTTAAAACTAGTATTAGCATTGAAAATAAAACTGATCATAGTTATATGCCTTACTATGTAACAGGAAACTATGATCTTAATAGCTGGGAAATCTCATTAGTTACTAAGAAACCTAGTGATTGGTAAGAGATCATTTAAAGCAAAATTAATATTTTAATTCGAGGAGGAATTATTATGTCAAGTTGTTCAACCTGTGCAAGCAAAGATACTTGTTCTACTAAAGAACAAGGTTGTGGAACACAAAATGTAAGTTTAAAAGTTATGCCTAAATATGGAGAGGTTAAAAATATTATTGGAGTAATAAGCGGAAAAGGTGGAGTTGGTAAATCAACTGTTACAGGATTAATAGCAACTCAATTAGCTAAAAAGGGGTATAAAGTAGGTGTGTTAGATGGAGATATAACTGGTCCATCAATGCCTAGATTTTTTGGTATTAATAATAAAAGAGCAGAAATGCTACCTATAGATGAAAATAATTTTAAATTCAAACCAGTGGAAAGTAACTTAGGAGTAAAAGTAATGTCTATGAATTTACTTACTCCTGTAGAAGATCAGCCTGTTATTTGGAGAGGCCCAGTTATAACTGGAGTTTTGAATCAAATGTATACAGATACTGATTGGGGTGAATTAGATTATTTATTAATAGACATGCCACCTGGAACAGGAGATATAGCTCTTACAGTAATGCAAAGTTTCCCATTAAAAGAAATGATAATCGTATCAACACCTCAAGATATGGTATCTATGATTGTTAAAAAAGTTGTTATAATGGCTGAAAAGATGGATGTTAAGGTAAGAGGTGTAGTGGAAAATATGTCTTATATAACTTGTGATAGTTGTGATCATAAGATAAGAGTGTTTAGTAAAAAGTCAGCAGAAGAACATGCTGAGTATCTAGGACTACCTTTATTAGCAGAATTACCTATAAATCTTGATTTAACAGAGGCATTAGAAGAGGGAAAAGCGGAAGAGTATGCTAAAGAAGATCCTCTTTATTCATTAGTTTTTGAAGGACTATATTAATAATTAAGTTTTAGATAATAACTTGGCGGAAGCCAAGTTATTTTTGCTCTTTAGGAATCTATATTATTTTAGGCTTAGGATATACATTATAAGTTTAAATTATAATCTAAGGATTTCCGTGGCATCCCTAAAGAGTAAAAAATAGAATCAGTCGCCTGCCAATTTTTCCTCACATGCGTTTGGAAAGGCAGATGCGAGAAAAAAATCGACGGCTCATAATCGCCTTGACGATTTTTTTTGAATAAAATTATCTTTTTAGTGAAATAATATGTTTGTTATTAAATTCATTAGGAGGGAAAACTATGAAAGCAGATGTGGATAAGGATACTTGTATTGGATGTGGATTATGCCCATCAATAGCACCTGATGTATTTGACATGCAGGATGATGGAAAGGCAGGGGTAATAGCAGATCCAGTTCCAAATGATAGCGAGGATAGTGCAAAGGAAGCAGAAGAAAATTGTCCAGTTAATGCTATAAATGTAGAGTAATATAAAAAGTAGCCTTTAAAGGCTACTTTTTATATTAGAAGAAATCAACAAGTTTTTCATTGCTTATTTTGTCATTCATAAAGTTTTGTCCGTTTAGTGCACTTTCATTAGAAAAATCTAAATTGACTTCACTTCCAACAGTATAACCAGCTGGAATATGAGATCTTTGAACATCTAAAGTAGTACCATTTTCAAGTAATACAGATGCACTTGTTGGATTCATCTCAAGAATTTTCCCCTTCACTTAAAAAACCTCCTATATAAAATAATAATATTATTATTTCAATAGAAGGTAATTGTTATTCGTTTATAAGGCTAATAAAGATGAGAATATATCGTATTAAAGACCTTTAGAGCTTCCTGTATCTTAGGTTTTAATAGATCCTTTCTTTTTTCGAATTCTTCTAAACCAAGTGGCGTAAGAGAATATATCTTTTGAAATTTCTTCTTAGGGTCATCCCATTCACCGATAATTAATCCTTCTTTTTCAAATTTTTTTAAGATGGGATATATTCCACCAGTGGAAGGAACCCAAAGACCATTTGTTTTTTCACCGATTTTATGAGAAATATCATTACCATTAGAAGCACCTTGGCTTAATATATACAGTACGTATATTGGTAACAATCCTTTTGTAAATACTTGGCCAACAGCCTCTTTTTCTTTATTAATCTTTTTTAAATCTGCAAGTTTCTTTTTATATTCTTCATAGAGTCTTTTTTCTTCTGCTCTAATATTCTCTTCCGTATTAAAGCTTGAATTATTCATACTACTATTCCTTTTCTAAAGTTATTCCTACAAGTCCAGGACCAGTGTGAACTCCAAGAGCAGGCCCGATAGCTGAAAATCCTAGACTAGTTATATTAGGTAGGTCTTTGATTTCATCATAGAATTTCTTGGCTTCTTCTGGAGCACCTCCATGAAGAACTGCAACTTTGCATTTTCCTTTGCTTAGCCATTCATCTAAAATTTCTCTTATTACTTTCAAAGACTGCTTTCTTCCACGAACTTTTGAGTGAACAGAGAAGTTTCCATCAGGAGCAACAGTTATAACAGGTTTTATGTTTAAAAGTTGACCAATTACTCCAGCAACTCTACCTATTCTACCGCCTTTTCTAAGATATTCTAAAGTATCTAGTGTAAAGAAGATACCAGTCCTGTCTTTGCAACCTGGGAGGGCTTTAACAATGTTATCAAAGCTTTCACCCGCCTCGATCATTCTAGCCGCATCTAAAACTATATATCCCTGCTCTCTTGAAAGAGTTTTTGTATCGAATATATGAAATTTAAGATTAGGATGATCCTCTGCAATTAGTTTAACACTATTATATGTTCCTGAAAACCCTAAAGAGATTGTAATTATTATAACATGCGTATAACCTTCTCTCTCTAGAGAGGTTAGAATCTCATCAGTGGTTTCTATACTAGGAAGAGAAGTAGTAGGAACCTCTTTTTCAATATTTGCATATAAATACTCAGGTGAAATATCTATTCTATCTCTAAACTCTCTATCCTTATATATGATTCTAAAAGGAAGAAGTTTTATATTGTGCTTATTTATTTCGTCCATTTCTAAATCACAAGAACTATCTGTGATTAAAGCGATTTTTTCCATAATAAACCTCCAAAATAACTTGTAAGCTAATTATAGCATAATAGATAACATTATCAATAGTGATAATGATTAAATGTATCAGTATTGATAAGATTTTTGAAAAAAATATACTAAATATACTTTAGAAGGAAATCCTCTCAATTATTGTTTAGGAGAGAGGACTTCATACTTCTTATAATGTTTAATTGATGCTGACATCATTTGCAACTATATGCCAAATTGTATTTCCAGAAGATAGAGGAATCTCATTGTTTTTATTATCATAAAGTACAGTTCTATTATTATCTTGTTTCCAATATCCATTTAATATTTTGCCATTTGATAATACAAAGGCATTTCCAGTACCAGTTAGTCGTATGTTTAGGTGAATCATATCCTTTGATAAAGTTATTTCGGTCTTTTGAATAACTATGTTTTTAAACTTAAGGATACTATTAGTATTCATATCTAAAGCTGGTTTCCCATCCATATACTTCTCATAAAAACCATCCTTATAATTATAACTTGTAGAATAGCTTTTATTTAGCACGAGATTAAGTGCATTAAGATCCTGAAGAGAAGGATTACTCCAGTAATTATTATTAAATGCCATGAACTTATTAGGGGTGTAAGTTAGGTTTTTACTTTTAATGTACTTTTCTATATTTTCTCCAGAAGTATATAAATTATGAGGTGCTTTTCTTTCATTATCTCTCCAAAAGAAATTTCTATTAAACATTTCATTAATGCTCATATAAGATTTATCCTCTGATATAAGAGAGAGAGCTTCTTCACTTCCTCCGCAATGAGCAAAAGGTAGATTTAGTGATTTTGCAATTGAAATAAAATATGCACGAGCACTTCTTACAGGACCAATTTTTGCAGGTAAATTTTTTTGAAAAAGGGCTATAAACCTTGGTATTCCGCCTTCTGCCATGGTTTCATAGACAATGTCAGCAGAATTTAATCCACTTTGAGGCCTTGAGGCGGTAGAATTTTCTACGATAACCATAAAGGGGAAATTATTTAGTGCTTCTTGGGAAGTATCTTCTCCGGTATAAGAACTTACTTGTGTAACTTCAGATTTACTTACAGGAGAAGAATCTGTATTTTCATCTAATTGGGTGTTTGAGGGTTTTGAACATCCTACGAGTAATAACAACGAACATAATATTAGGGGAAAAAATTTTTTTATCATAAATATCTCCTTATAGCAGTATCTACATAAATTATATTAAGAATAGTAACGGATAAATTACTGATTTTTATTAAGTTTTTGAGGGATTAAAGCTTTTTTACTCTTAGTGAATTGGTAATGCTTTAAGATTATGGGAAAAAATACAAACTTAAACTATAATCTAAGGATTCACTATACTCCCATAAAGAGTAAAAAATAGAATTAGTCGCCTGCCAAATTTTCCTCGCATGCGCTTGGAAAGGCAGATGCGAGAAAAAAATCGACAGCTCATAATCGCCTTGACGATTTTTTTATAAAAGTCAAAGGTCAAAAACCTTTAAAAAAACTTAAAAATAGGAGTAAAAAGGATATATTAAATGCTATAACCTTTAAAGGAGAAATTTGAAGATTGATAATAAAAATTTCCTAATATATAATAATCAAAGTACAATATATGGTGTTATGGAGGTATGCGACATGCTAGATGTTGTGAAAAGAGACGGTAGAGAAACAAAATTTAACTCAGAGAAAATTTCTAATGCAATTAAACGTGCGGCAGAGGAAGCTGGAAGTCACTTAAGAGAAGGGCAAGTTATTGACTTAGTACAGAAGGTTATAACCTACATAGAAATGTCAGAACAAGAGAGAGTTACGGTAGAGGAAATCCAAAATCTTGTGGTTAGAGCACTAAAAGATAGTGGATTAAATGAAATTGCAGGTAATTATTCAGCCTACAGAGATGAAAGAACAAAGGTTAGAGAAATAAAATCAGATCTAATGACTGCGATTAAAAAAATAGGTGTAGAGACAGATAGAGATAATGCTAATGTAGGGAATAATTTTTCTTCAAAGCTACTAAGAATTGCATCTGAGTCGAACAAATGGCACAACTTAGCATCAATGCCAAAGCATCTAGCAAAAGCTCACGAAAATGGAGATGTATATTACCATGATTTAGATTCGTACAACTTGACAACAAATTGTCTACATATTCCTACAAAGGAAATGCTTGAAAAGGGTTTCAATACTGGATATGGTACGATAAATAAGCCTAGAAGAATTGAAACAGCAGCAGAACTTTCTTGTATATTATTACAATCTACTCAAAATGATATGTTTGGTGGACAGTCTCATCCAGACTTTGATAATGATATGGCTATATTCATTGAGCCAACAAGAGAGGAAATTAAAGAAGAGCTTGTATCATATGGCTTAGAAGGAGAAAAGTTAGAAGAAACTATAGAGAGAAAACTTGTTGAAAGAGTTCATCAAGCAATGCAAGGAGTAGTTTATAATCTTAATACAATGCATTCAAGAGCTGGATCACAAGTACCATTTTCTTCAATAAACTTAGGAATTCCTCATTCGAAGGAAGCTGCACTAGTATGTGAAGCCTTCTTACTAGAATATGAAAAAGGACTTGGTAGAGGAGAACAGCCTATATTCCCTAACATAATTTTTAGAGTTAAGGAAGGGGTAAATAGAGAGCCAAAAGATCCTTACCATTATTTATATAAATTAGCATGCAGAGTTGCTGCAAAGAGAATGAACCCAACATTTATGAATATAGATGCTGACTTTAATAAGGAATACTATGATAAAGGATACATGCCTGCTACGATGGGATGTAGAACATATCTAATGAAAAATGTAAATGGGGAACCTGGTTGTAAGGGAAGAGGAAATATTGCTCCAACCACAATAAACTTACCAAGAATAGGTCTCCTTGCTAAAGGTGATATTAATAAATTCTTTGAAATTTTTGACTCAAGAATAGAACTAGCAAAAGAATCATTACTTCATAGATATGGTGTATTAAAACAATTAAGAGTTAAGGATTTGCCTTTTGTTGCTGGACAACATTTAATGAAAGGTGCAGAAGGGTTAGATCAAAATGATTCCATTGAACCTATATTAAAGCAAGGTACATGGGGCATAGGATTTATAGGATTAGCGGAAACACTAGTTGCATTAATTGGTAAGCATCATGGAGAAAGTGAAGAAGCTAGAGAATTAGGAGTTAAAATAGTAACTTATTTAAGAGAGAAATGTGATAGATTTATAGAAGAAACTAAATTAAACTGGAGTTGTTACGCTACACCAGCAGAAGGACTTAGCGGTAAGTTTATTAAACAAGATCAGAAGATGTTTGGTAAAGTAAAAGGTGTAACTGATAAAGAGTACTATACAAATAGCTATCATGTACCAGTAAGTCAACCTATATCTATAAAAACTAAAATTGAAATAGAAGCTCCTTACCATAAGCTTTGCAATGCTGGACATATAAGTTATCTTGAAGTAGATGATTGTCCAAATGGAGAGGCTATAATGGATATTCTTAATTATGCATATAAGAATACCAATATAAGCTACTTGGGAATAAATTTCCACATAAGATACTGCAGAACTTGTGGAACATATCTTCATAGCAATGAGAGCAAATGCACAAGCTGCGGAAGTTCAGATATCCAAGGAGTATCAAGAGTAACTGGATACCTAAGCTTAGATGAAAGATTTGGCCCAGGAAAATATCAGGAGAGAGAAGATAGAATCACTCATACTGAAAAACATAATAAGAACTATAAGTGTGTATAATACTTTTAAAACCTTCCTAATTTATTAGGAAGGTTTTCTTTTTTAATTTTCAGTGAAAAATACAATAATTTATTACCTTATAATATAAAAATATGTTTAAAAATGATGTTTTTTGTAGTGAGCTGTTACAAAGAAGGTGAAAGATATTTTTTTGAACTTGCAAAAAGTAAAAAATGTTAGGAATAGGGAATTTTAAAGGAATCTAGGCTCTAAAGCTTGAAAACACAAGAATACAAAGGTGTATAAAAAATCTTGTTATTATTTTTTTGTTGTGATAAAATTGAGTATATTGAATTGTAAAGGCTTATCTATTGCATAAGTGATGACAATTTGACAAAGAGTGTAAGTTGGGGTTTAGAAAAAGTAAAAAGGGGGATCAGAATGTCTATTAAAGATTTAAAAACAGGTAAAGAGATTACTATAGTAGATACTACTTTACGTGATGGAGAACAAACTGCAGGTGTAGTTTTTTCAAATCATGAAAAGGTAGCTATAGCAGAACTACTTGATGAATTAGGTGTAGATCAGCTTGAAGTTGGAATTCCTACTATGGGTGGAGATGAAAAAGCTGCTATAAAAACTATCGCAAAAAGAGGTTTAAAAGCTTCAATAATGGCTTGGAATAGAGCTGTAGTTTCAGATATAGAGCAATCTATTGATTGTGGTGTTGATGCTGTTGCTATTTCAATATCAGTATCAGATATCCATATTGAGCATAAGCTTAAAACCTCAAGAGAATGGGTTTTAGAAAGCATGGTAAAAGCTGTAGAGTATGCAAAGAAAAATGGAGTATATATATCTGTTAATGGTGAAGACTCCTCAAGAGCTGATAGAGATTTCCTTGTACAGTTTATAACAGAAGCTAAAAAGGCAGGTGCCGATAGATTTAGATATTGTGATACTGTTGGAATAATGGAACCATTTAAAATTAATAGTATCATTAAAGATTTAAGAGATAATACAAATTTTGATATAGAAATGCACACCCATAATGATTTTGGTATGGCCACAGCAAATGCTATTGCAGGAATATTAGGGGGAGCGACTCATGTAGGTGTTACGGTAAATGGGTTAGGTGAGAGAGCTGGAAATGCTGCACTAGAAGAGGTGTTAATGGCTCTTAAACATGTTTATGGATATGAAGTTAATGCAGATACTAAAATGTTTAGAGAGTTATCTGAATATGTATCTAGAGCTTCAGGAAGAGAGCTTCCTATATGGAAGGCTATAGTTGGTACAAATATGTTTGCTCATGAATCAGGAATTCATGCAGATGGGGCAATAAAAAATCCTAAAAACTATGAAGCTTTTTCACCAGATGAAGTTGGTCTGCAAAGACAATTAGTAATAGGTAAGCATTCTGGAAGAGCTAGCATAGTAAATAAGTTTAAGGAGTATGGGGAAGAACTAGATAGTCAGGCTGCAGAGTGGCTTTTAGCTAAAGTTAGGGAAGTCTCTGTTAACCTTAAGAGAAGCCTTTTTGACAAAGAAATAGTTCAGCTTTATAGAGATTATAAGAGAATAAACAAGCAATAAGCAAGGGGGAAGAAAGATGGGCGAAAATTTAGTTTATAAAATATTAAAATCACATTTAGTAGAAGGAGAACTTGTAGTAGGAGAACCAATAGGTATTAAAATAGACCAAACCCTTACGCAAGATTCAACAGGTACAATGGCATATCTTCAATTAGAAGCTATGGGGATAGATAGAGTAAAAACTAAAAGAAGTGTTGCTTTTATTGATCATAATATGCTGCAACAAGGCTTTGAGAATGCTGATGATCATGCATTTATTCAAACAGTAGCATCTAAATATGGAGTATATTTTTCAAAACCAGGAAACGGTATATGTCACCAAGTCTTCTTAGAAAGATTCTCAACACCAGGTGAAACTTTAACAGGATCAGATTCACATACACCTACAGCAGGAGGAGTTGGAATGCTTGCAATGGGAGCAGGTGGATTAGATGTTGCTTTAGCAATGGGCGGAGGAGCTTATTATATTAATACTCCTAAGGTTTGCAAGATTAATCTTATAGGTGAATTAAAGCCTATGGTAGCAGCAAAGGATATAATTCTTGAAGTATTAAGAAGGCTTACTGTAAAAGGTGGAGTTGGAAAAGTATTTGAATATGCAGGAGAAGGGGTTAAGACTCTTTCAGTTCCAGAAAGAGCTACTATAACAAATATGGGAGCTGAACTTGGAGCTACAACTTCAATATTCCCAAGTGATGAAAGAACTCTTGAGTATTTTAAAGCTCAAGGAAGAGAAGAAGATTGGATAGAATTCAAACCAGATGTAGATGCAGTATATGATGAAGAAATTACTATAGATTTATCTGAGCTTAAGCCACTTGCAGCTAAGCCACATTCACCAGATAATGTTGAAGAAATTAAATCAATAGGAAAAATAAAAGTTGATCAAGTTGCTATAGGAAGTTGTACTAATTCATCATATGAGGATTTAATGAAAGTATCTAAAATCCTTAAAGGTAAAAAAGTACATCCAGAAGTTAGCTTAGTAATTGCGCCAGGCTCAAGACAAGTTATGGAGATGTTGTCTAGAAACGGAGCCCTTGCAGATATTATAAGTGCAGGAGCTAGAATACTTGAAAATTCTTGTGGTCCTTGCATAGGTATGGGGCAAGCGCCAGGAACTGATGCAGTTTCCTTAAGAACCTTTAATAGAAATTTCTATGGAAGAAGTGGAACCCTATCAGCAAAAGTTTATTTAGTATCACCAGAAACAGCAGCTGTATCAGCTATAAATGGATATTTAACTGATCCAACTGAACTAAATATTGATATAAAGGTTGAATTACCAGAAAGATTCTTAATTGATGATAGTATGATAATTGCTCCAGCAGTAGATGGAAGCAAAGTTGAAATAAAGAGAGGACCTAATATAAAACCATTCCCAGTTAATAATCCACTTGGGGATTCATTAGAAGGGAAAGCTATATTAAAGGTTGGAGACAATATTACAACTGATCATATCATGCCATCAAATTCTAAATTACTACCATATAGATCTAATATTCCTTACTTAGCAGATTACTGTTTCAATACAGTAGATGAAAATTTCCCTAAGTATGCAAAGGAAAATAACGGTGGATTTATAGTTGGAGGCAGTAACTACGGTCAAGGTTCATCAAGAGAACATGCTGCACTTGCACCACTATACCTAGGAGTTAAAGGTGTTATAGCTAAGAGTTTTGCTAGAATTCATAAGGCTAACTTAATTAATAATGGAATAGTTCCTATGACTTTTGTTAATGAAGAAGACTATGATAAGATAAATCATTTTGATGAGTTAGTTATTTCTGATATTAAAGAAGCTCTTAATTCTGGAGTATTAGAAGTTGTAAATAAAACAGGAAACTATACCTTCAAGGTAAATGTAGAATTAACTGAAAAAGAAATAGAAGTAATAAATGCAGGTGGAAGATTAAACTACGTAAAGATTAATGCATAATACAAAGAATTGGGGGACTATACAAATGGTGAAAATAGCAATGAAAACTCCATTAGTTGAAATGGATGGAGACGAAATGACAAGAATAATATGGAAGATGATTAAGGATGAGTTACTACTTCCATTTATAGATTTAAAAACAGAGTACTATGATTTAGGTTTAGAATATAGAAATGAAACAGATGATAAAGTTACAACTGAAGCATCTGAGGCTATTAAAAAGTATGGTGTTGGAGTAAAATGTGCTACTATAACTCCAAATGCAGCAAGAGTTAAGGAATATAATCTAAAAGAAATGTGGAAGAGTCCAAATGGAACTATAAGGGCTATATTAGATGGGACAGTATTCAGAAGTCCTATAATAGTAGATTCTATTGAACCTTTCGTTAGAACATGGAAAAAACCTATAACAATAGCAAGACATGCATATGGCGATGTTTATAAAAATGTTGAAATAAAGGTTCCTGGAAAAGGAACTGCTGAATTAGTATTTACTTCAGAAAATGGAGAAGTTGAAAAGCAAGTAATCCATACATTTGATGGACCAGGAGTTCTTCAAGGAATGCATAATACAAATAAATCTATAGAAAGCTTTGCAAGAGCATGCTTTAACTATGCATTAGATAGAAAAGAAGATTTGTGGTTTGCATCAAAGGATACAATATCTAAAAAATACGATCATACGTTTAAGGATATATTTGAAGAAATATTTGAAGAGGAATATAAAGCTAAATTTGATGAAGCTGGTATAGAATTCTTCTATACACTAATAGATGATGCAGTAGCGAGAGTAGTTAAATCAGAAGGTGGCTTTATATGGGCATGTAAGAACTATGATGGAGATGTAATGAGTGACATGGTAGCAACAGCCTTTGGTTCATTAGCTATGATGACTTCAGTACTTGTTTCACCAGAAGGTTTCTATGAATATGAAGCAGCTCACGGAACAGTACAAAGACATTACTACAATCACTTAAAAGGAAAAGAAACTTCAACTAACTCTATGGCAACCTTATTTGCATGGACAGGAGCTTTAAGAAAAAGAGGGGAATTAGATAATATCCCTGAGCTTATAACTTTTGCAGATAAGCTAGAAAAAGCATCTATTCAAACAATAGAAGAAGGTGCGATGACAAAAGATTTAGCAAGTCTTTCTTCAATAAAAGATATTAAAGTAGTAAATACTGAAGATTTTATAAAAGAAATAAGAACTAGACTTGAAGCTGTGCTTTAAGATTTAGAAAGGACCTAGAGAAATCTAGGTTCTTTTTCTATTGTAATTAAGTTAATATAGACACTATAAAAATACCTGTGGTAAAATTGTAATATATGGAAAATAAAAGGTGGAGTAACTATGGGAAAGAAATCAAAATTTATACTAGTTATATTATATACACTTATAATAGTGGTGATTACCATGTATTTTAATTTGAGAACTTATACAGTAGTTAAATATAATTTTGATGTAATAGCTGATGATTTTATAGTTAGAGATTTTACTTTAGTTACATTTAAGAATAAATATTATATACCTAAAAGTTATAAAATTGAGAAAAGAGGTTCTTTAAAAGAAAAGATTAGTGATATTTCGATGGAAATATATCAGGATGGAAAAATCATAAAAAGTTCCATGTTTGGATTTGAACATAATCAGGAGTATGAAGCTTCAGTGGATGAGTTAGGGGATTCAAGGGTTTTTCCAGAAAAGATAAAGGTAGACAAAGCAATAGATATAAGATTTAAATACACCCTAGATGGTGTGGAGAAGATAAGTAATCAGACGGTAGAACTAGATAAACATATAGAGCAAAAGATTTAAGAAAAATCTTCAAGGGAGTGTGAAAAAAAGTTAATTTTACACTCTTCTTTTTTCTATATAAATTTATGATAAAATTAAATAATAGAATATTAGGAAGTTGGAGTGAATAACACATGGATAAAAATATTAGATTATCAGGAATTGCATATGAGTCATTAGTTAATGGCCCTGGCATTAGAAGAGTTTTCTTCTCCCAAGGATGTTTACATAATTGCAAGGAATGTTTTAACCCAGACACCCATGATTTTAATGGTGGAGAACTTAGAGATATGGATGAACTTATACTAGATGTTAAGGAAAATCCAATGATAAAGGGAATAACTTTCTCTGGTGGAGATCCATTTGAACAAGCTGATAAGTTCTCTTACATGGCTAAGGAGTTTAAAAAGTTTGGATTAAATATTTGGAGTTATACAGGATATACTTTTGAATATATATTAAGTCATATAGAGGAAAGAGAAAGCTGGAAAGAGCTAATTAATAATATTGATGCTTTAGTTGATGGAAGATTTGAAATAGATAAAAAGGAAGATGGACTTAGGTTTAGAGGATCATCAAACCAAAGGATTATCAATGTTCCAGAGAGTTTAAAAGAGGGAAAAGTTATTTTAGTTGAAATTTAAATAAAGAAGAGAGTTTTTAATGAAACTCTCTTCTTTTTATCTTAAAAATTATTAACTTCCTTTAAAAACAAATCCTTTGCTTCGATAAATGGATAATGACCGCAATTATTAAAGACTACAAGCTTACTATTAGCTATATTGCTATTTAAGTCCATACCTAGTGAAACTGGCACTGATGTATCATTTGAACTAAATAAGAGCAAAGTCTTATTAGGTATGGTCTTTATTTTATCCATAGGAATTCCTGTATTCTTAGTAGTAAGTAGTTTACTAAGGGTTTGAGCTGGAATAGTCCTATTAAAATAGTAATCTTCTCTAAAGTAATCCATATCCATGTTGCTGTTTTTAATAAATTTTTTAGAAAAGCTTGCGCCTTGTATGTAATAGTTTATGTATGTTTCCTTCTTAATTACTGAAGGCACAGGCGGCTGTTTTTTACCAGCTTGTATTATGGGATTAACTAAAATTAAAGAATTAATTCTATCTGAATGAGTTAAGGATAGGTTTATTGCAACAGCTCCTCCCATTCCATGTCCTAGCACTGAAAATTTACTTATTGATAATGCATTAGCTACATTAAGTACGACTTCACTAAATGAAGTATATGTATATTCTTGCTTTGAGTCTTTTGATGAAAGACCAAAACCAGGTAAATCTATAGTAATAACTCTATGATTTTTTGCAAGTTCATTCTTAATTGAATAAAAGTCATTAGAACTTCCTAAAAAATCATGAATAAGGATTATAGGTGCGCCACTTCCTGCATCTGTATACCTAATTTTATAATTATTTAATTCTAGAAATTTTTCATCTTTAAATTTGTCTTCATAAGAAATAGAAATGAATAAATTCGTAAGATAAGAAAAACCTATAAGTAGTAATAATGAAGTTATTATTATTTTAATAAAACGATTAATCAATTTCTTCATAAATTTATGCTCCTACAAAGGTAGATATTTAAGTTTATTATACCACTAAAAGATAAATGTTTTCTAATCTTTATTATGTATCATTAGTAATAGTATATTTATGAAGATTATGGTATATTTAAATTATTAATTGATAGTAACTATTAAGAGGTGATAAATATGGACATAAACTACAAAAAGTTTCCTTGTTCTGAAGCAGATGCAGTTATAATACCTTTATTTGAAGGAAAGGTTGAAGTGCCAAATGAGGAAACTAATAGATTCTTAGATTTAATAAAAGCAAAGGGACAGTTTAAAGGGGCTAAAGGAGAAGTAATAAGTTTTATAAGAGACTTAGGTGGAAATCTTCAAGATGCAATAATTACAGGTCTTGGTAAAGAAGAAGAACTTTCAAGTGAAGCTATTAGAGTAGCTTTATCTAAAGCAGTAAGAAAGGCAAAGGAGTTAAAGGATAAAAGAATATTTATTAAGATTCCAGAAAACTCAAAATTAAATTATTATGAAACAGCAAAAGCAATTGTAGAAGGATTAGGACTAGGTGCATACAGCTTTGAGAAATATAAAAGTAAGGAAGAGCCAATTGAATTAACTTTCTCCTTAGGTGGAAGAGATATTAGCGAAGAAGAAACTAATAGTATTAATGAAGCTATAGAAGAGGGAAAAGTTTTAGTTGAAGCAGTAGAAGTTGCTAGAGATTTAGTTAATGAACCTGCAAATGCTCTATATCCTGGAACCTTGGCTGAAAAGGTTAAAGACTTAGGTGATACATATGGTTTTAAAGTAGAAGTAAAAGAAGATGAAGAGATTAAAGCGTTAGGAATGGAAGCATTTTTAACAGTTGCAAGAGGAGCTAAAAACAGTCCTAAGTTAATTGTAATGAGATATTATGGCGATGATAGTAATAAGGATAAAGTTTTAGGCTTAGTTGGAAAAGGACTTACATATGACTCAGGTGGATATTCCCTAAAGCCAAGTAGTGGAATGGAAACTATGAAATCTGACATGGGAGGAGCAGCTGCAGTAATTGGAACAATGGTATCTATAGCTAGAAGAAAGCTAAAGACTAATGCAATAGCAGTTGTAGCAGCTTGTGAAAACATGATATCAGGTGATGCATATAAACCTGGAGATATTATAGGATCTATGGCAGGAAAAAAGATAGAAGTTATAAACACAGATGCAGAAGGAAGACTTACTCTTGCTGATGCAGTTACATACATAATCAGAAAAGAAGGAGTTAATGAAGTAATTGATGTTGCGACACTAACAGGTGCAGCCTTAGTTGCTTTAGGAACTACAACAACAGCAGTAATAACAAATAATAACGAGTTCTATGGAGAACTTAGTGCAGCATCAGAATACTCTGGAGAAAGAGTATGGCAGCTTCCAAGTTTTCCAGAATATAAAAAATTGATTAAATCAGATATAGCAGATTTAAAAAATACTGGTGGAAGACATGCAGGAACAATAACTGCTGGGTTATTCATTGGAGAGTTTGTAGAAGATAAACCATGGATGCACTTGGATATTGCGGGAACTGCTTGGAATGATTCAGCTAGAGATTATTCTCCAAAGGGCGGAACTGGAGAACCTTTAAGAACTTTATATGAACTTTTAAAGAGAAGAGCTAAATAATAAAATATATAATTAAAGGATTTGGGGAACCAAGTCCTTTAATTTTTTGCTCAGATTTAATTACTATTATTTATATTTGTTTGCTGATATAATAGTTAAGGGATGCTAAGAAGGAGGTAATAATATGATAAATATTTATAAAACTACAAGTGAAACAGATCTTACATTAAAGACTATAGAAAATATTGAAGCTGGATGTTGGGTAAATGTTGTGGCCCCTACGGAACAAGAAATAATATTACTAGCAAAGAAGACCGGGGTACCTCTGGAATTTTTAAAGGCTCCTTTAGATGATGAAGAAACTTCAAGAATTGATATTATAGATAATAATATATTGGTTATAGTGGATATTCCATTTACTGAAATGGAGGACAACTCATTAACTTATGATACTTATCCTTTAGCAATAATACATACTGAAAAAGAAATCATAACAGTATGTTTAAAAAATTCAAAAATATTAACTGATTTTGCTAAAGGTGAAATAAGAGGTTTTTATACCTTCAAAAGATCAAGATTTATATTACAAATATTAAGTAAAATAGCAACCTACTATCTTCTATACTTAAGACAAATAGATAAGAAGAGTTTAATGATAGAGAAGAAACTTCATAAATCAATGAAGAATAAAGAATTGATTCAAATGTTATCACTAGAAAAATCTTTGGTATATTTCTCAACGTCACTTAAATCAAATGAAATAACCTTAGAAAAAATGATGAAAATGTCTATTATGCAGAAATATCCTGAGGATAATGATGTATTAGAAGATGTTATTATAGAAAATAAGCAAGCTATAGAGATGGCGGGAATATATAGTGATATACTAGCAGGCACGATGGATGCCTTCGCATCAGTAATTGCAAATAACTTAAATATCGTAATGAAGGTATTAGCGGCTGTAACTATAGTTATGTCTATTCCTAACATGATTTCAGGAATATTTGGAATGAATGTTGGAGGAAATCCATTTTCAGAAAGCCCAGTAGGTCTTATATCTGTAGTTGGGTTTATTGTTTTCCTATGTGTTGTAGCAGCGTTAATCTTAAAGAAAAAAGATATGTTTTAATAGGGTATAAGGAAGAGGGAATTTTATGAGAAAGAATATAGCATTTTTTGATATAGACGGAACTCTAATTGGATTTAATGGAACAAGTCTAGTGATGCCTGAAAGTACAAAAAGAGCTATAAAAGAATTCAGGGAAAGAGGAAATCTAGCTTTTATTTGCAGTGGAAGACAAATAAGGTTTATTCTTGAGAAGTTTGGAACAGATATGTTTGATGGATATATATCAGCTAATGGAACACAAATAATGATTGGAGATAAGGTGGTATTTGAGAGAACCTTATCTAAAGACATGATAGAGTACTTAAAAAAAGCTTTTGATGAACTTGGTATATCCTGTATCTTTAATGATGCTTTCCATGGCTATTCCTATAATATGGATGAAGACAGAATAAAAAGATATAATTCTCAATTTAAAGGACAATCCTATATATTAGAGACGTGGAATATGGACAATATCAAGGCAAGTTCACTAGATATATTTTATAAGGATGAGGTGGCATTGAAAAAATGCAGAGAATACTTTAAAGAAAGCTTGATTTTTAATCCTCATGGACCCAACATGTCTGCAGATGTTTCGCTTAAAGAATGGGGTAAAGCAGATGCCATTAAATATATCTCAGAATACTTAAAGATTCCTATGGACAATACCTATGCCTTTGGGGATGGTCACAATGATATTGAGATGATTAAGAGGGTTAATACAGGAATAGCTATGGGGAACGCAGTAGAAGAATTAAAAGTGGTAGCTGATTATATAACTTCTGATATATTCGAGGATGGAATAGAAAAGGCTATGAAAATTTATAATTTAATATAAAATATAAAAACTCCAGTAGAGCTAAGCTACTGGAGTTTTTTATTAAAAGTCTGATTGACCTGTAGTTCTTGGGAATGGTATAACGTCTCTTATGTTTGTCATTCCAGTTATATACATGATTAATCTTTCAAAACCTAAACCGAAACCAGAGTGAGGTGTTTCACCATATTTTCTTAATTCTAGGTACCACCAGTAATCTTCTTCGTTTAAGTTTAATTCAGCCATCTTTTTCTTTAATACATCAAGTCTTTCTTCTCTTTGAGAACCACCGATAATTTCCCCTATTCCTGGAACTAAACAGTCCATTGCAGCAACAGTTTTTCCATCTTCGTTAAGTCTCATATAGAAAGCTTTGATATCTTTTGGATAATCAGTTACAAATACAGGTCTCTTAAATATTTCTTCAGTTAAATATCTTTCATGTTCTGTTTGAAGATCTATTCCCCATTCTACTGGATATTCAAACTTCTTACCAGATTTTTGTAGAAGCTCAACAGCTTCAGTGTAAGTAACCTTACCAAAATCTGAAGTTACAACATGGTTAAGTCTTTCTAAAAGACCTTTATCTATAAATTGATTAAAGAATTCTAATTCTTCAGGACATTCTTCCATAACATAGTTAATAACAAACTTTAACATGTCTTCTGCTAGTTCCATATCATCTTTAAGATCAGCAAAAGATATTTCAGGCTCTATCATCCAGAATTCTGCTGCATGTCTAGCAGTATTAGAATTTTCAGCTCTAAAAGTAGGTCCGAAAGTGTAAATGTTTCTAAATGCTAATGCAAAAGATTCACCATTTAATTGACCTGAAACAGTAAGATTTGTTTCTTTACCAAAGAAATCCTCTGAATAATCAATCTTACCTTCCTCAGTTTTAGGAATGTTATTAAGGTCTAAAGTAGTAACTCTAAACATTTCTCCAGCACCTTCAGCATCAGATCCAGTTAAAATTGGAGTATGTGTATAAACAAATCCTTTTTCTTGGAAGAACTTGTGTATAGCATAAGCTGCAACAGAACGAACTCTAAAAACTGCAGAAAATGCATTGCTTCTAGGTCTTAAGTGAGCAATTGTTCTTAAATACTCAAAAGTATGTCTTTTCTTTTGAAGTGGGTAGTCAGAGGAAGACATTCCTTCAACTATAATTTGATTTGCTTGGATTTCAAAAGGTTGTTTTGCATCAGGTGTCTCAACTAAAGTACCTATAACAGATATAGATGAACTAATAGGTAACTTAGAAATGTCTTTAAAGTTTTCTAATTTATTAGCATCTAAAACTATTTGTACGTTCTTAAAGAAAGAACCATCATTTAATTCAATAAATCCGAAGGCATTAGAAGCTCTTAAAGTCCTAATCCATCCACTAATTTTAATCTCTTTGTTAGCAAAATCTTTTTGTTCTCTATAAAGAGATTTTACTAAAATGTTGTTACTCATAGATATCCTCCTTAAACTTTTTAAATTTAATCCGAAATTTATAATTTATTTAAAACCGTTATATACACAGCTAAAAGTTATATTACTAATAATTGCATATAAGTCATAATGAGATTTTACAACAAAAAGCCAGTATTTGCAAGAAGTCGCTGGACTTATTCGGTACCACTTTCGTAACCATCTATAAGATTAGTTGGAAAATTAAGCAGCTGCATATCCTTCATAATTCTTTTATATTCGTAAGGAACCTCTTTGAAATTAACCTTAGGCTTTGAGTTTCCTTGTATATCAATTATTGCATAAGTAGCATTAGGTCTACCAAGCATAGGTTTTCCAACAGAACCATCATTTATAAATAATTTATCATTAAATTCCTTGTATCCAGGTAAATGAGTATGGGCAGCTACCAAGATATCGCCTTGGAAGTCCTTCATAACTTCAGTTGTTTCCTCTGAGTCCTGCAATAAATATTCATTTATCTTTCTTGGACTTCCGTGAACAAAGGTTATTTTTTTACCTTCAAATTCTAATGTCATGGAACTTGGAAGGCTTTTTAAAAATTCTTTATTTGAAGCCCTTAGCTCGTTAACAGTCCATGGAAGCACAAAAGAATTTATATAAGTATCTCTAATATAAGTAAAATCATTATCAACAACAGAAGCATCATAATTACCCTTTAAGCAAGGAATTCTTTTTCTTCTAATTAAGGCAATAACTTCATTTGGATGAGGACCATAACCTACTAAATCTCCTAAACACATAATAAAATCGATATTTTCACTATCTATATCTTCTAGAACACTCATTAATGCATATATATTGCCATGTATATCTGATATTGCAGCTATTCTCATAGTATTTCCTCCAGTTTTATTTTTATATTTAATATATTACTACAATGCTTTTCAATTTTAAATATTGTAAATACTATATAATATGATAAATCAGTTACATTTTGGTTAAATAAGAATGATATAATAAGGTTATGTAAAATTATATTTAGTAGGAGTGAAGGAAATGAAAGTAGATAGAGTTAAAAAGATATTAAGGGATATGGAAGCAGAAGGCTTAGAGCAAATGATAGTTACATCCTCAGCTGCTATTTTTTATTTAACAGGTAAATGGTTTGAAGTAGGGGAGCGTATGATAGCTCTTTATTTATCAACTAAGAATGAACCTAAGCTAGTAGTTAATGAATTATTCCCAATAGTAGAAGATTTAGGTGTAGAAATTTTATGGTATAAGGATACTGAAGATCCAATACTTATTTTGAGTAAATTTATTGATAAAGAAAAACCACTTGGAATAGATAAGAATTGGCAAGCTCATTTCTTAATAAGATTAATGGAACTTGGAGCAGGAAAAGCATTTGTAAATGGGTCTCCAATAATTGATAAGGCTAGAGCGATAAAAGATAGTGAAGAAATAGAGCTTATGAAAAAAGCTAGTGAAATTAATGATAGAGCCATGAAAGAAATTTGGAGAAGCATAGGGGAAGTAAAAACTGAAAAAGAAATGGGAGCATTATTAGGAGAATTATACGATAAAGAAGGAGCAGAAGGATATTCTTTTGCACCTATAATAGCTTATGGAGCTAATGGGGCAGATCCACACCATGAACCAGATAAATCACTACTAAAAAAAGGTGAAGGGGTGGTTATAGATATTGGATGTTTATATAACCATTATTGTTCAGATATGACAAGAACAGTGTTTTATGGTGAACCTTCAAGTAAAGCAATAGAAGTATACAATATTGTAAAAGAGGCAAATTTAAAGGGGGAGGAAGCTGTTAAACCGGGTAGAAGATTTTGTGATGTAGATAATGCGGCAAGAAATCATATAGAAGCAGCTGGATACGGTAAGTATTTTACTCATAGAACAGGACATTCTATAGGAATAGAAGTTCATGATTATGGTAATGTAAGTGCTGTTAATGAAGATAAGCTAGAATCAGGAATGATCTTCTCTGTAGAACCAGGAATATATCTATCTGGAGATGTAGGGGTTAGAATAGAGGACTTAGTTCTAGTAACAGAATCTGGAGTAGAGGTATTAAATAAAGTAACAAAAGATATTGTAGTTCTTTAACATACTTTGTTAAGGAGGAGAAGTGAATGTTTTTTATCGGTATTTTTGGTATTGAAACAAAGCAAAAAGAAATTAAAAGAATAACATCAGCTTTATGCAAAGAATGTAGGACTGGTGAGCTAATATTATATAAACAATTTAATATGTTTCATTTCTTTTTTATTCCCTTATTTAAATGGGGAGTAAAATACTACCTAGTATGTAAAGATTGTAATACTATCTATGAAATATCAATAGAAAAAGGTAAGGCTGTAGAAGAAAATAGAGAAGACATAACTTACTGGGATCTAAAGGTATTGCAAAGGGGAGATGTTAAAGTGTACTGCAGTCATTGTAATAGGGAAGTAAATGAAGAATTTGAATACTGCCCACATTGTGGGAATAAAATATAAAAAAGGCTTAAATAGGCCTTTTTTCATTCATCTAGATTTTCTTTACCATTAAACCATTTTAAAGAAATCTATGTTATAATGGCTTAAATTAATGAACCAATAAAACTATTTATTTCTGGAAGGAACTTAATAATGAGTGAATCTAATGAACTATTAGAGCTATCAAAAGAATTTAAAGAATGCCAAAAGGCATTAATAGCAATTGGTGATGAAACAAGGCAGTTAATTATAAGTGCATTACTTTTAAGTGATTGTAGTGGGGTAAGGGTAGGAGATATTGCACATAAGACTAATCTTTCAAGACCATCAGTATCACATCATTTACAAGTATTAAAGAATGCAAATATGATAAGTGTGAGAAGAGAAGGAACAAAAAATTATTATTATCTAGAAGCAAGGGATAATGAGTTAAATAAGATTATAAGACTTTTTAATCATGTCAATACTATTATGAGGAATGCACCTGATAGAAGAGATGATTTTTAAAGATTAGAAGTAAAAATTACATAATAAAAAATAAGAATTAAAATTGTTAGGGGAATAAGAGTGGATATGAAGTCAGATGTTAGTATTGATTTAGAAAAATGTATTGGTTGTAGTAAGTGTGTAAAAGACTGCCCAGAATATAATATTGTGATGGAAAATAATAAAGCTGTTATAAGAAGAGATGAATGTCTTAAATGTGGTCACTGCGTGGCTATTTGTCCTAAAGATGCTGTAAGAATACCTCAATATGAAGAAGAAATTCTACCTATAAGTGCTGATGACAAACTTAATAGTGATACTCTACTAAAGGTAATAAAAGGCGGGCGCTCAATTAGGCAATTTAAAGATATTCCGGTAGAAAAGGAAAAGTTAATGCAGATAATTGAAGCAGGACGGTATACAGCAACTGCAAGTAATAAGCAGGATGTTTCATATATTGTGATTACAGAAAAGAATAAGGAAATTGAAAGGGAAGCAGTAAAGTTATTGAGATTACTCAAAAAGCCTCTAGGATTATTTATACCAATTGTAAAATCAATTACTATAGATGATGAATTCTATTTTAAAAATGCTCCAGCAGTTATTGTTGTAGTATCAAAAGATCAAGTTAATGGATCTTTAGCCGCTTCTAATATGGAGTTAATGGCAGAATCTTTAGGACTCGGCACATTTTACAGTGGATTTTTTACTAGAGCAGTAAATATAAGTACTAAACTTAGAAGTCTCTTGAAAATGGAGAAAGGACAAAAGGTTGTTACAGTCCTAGTAATTGGATATCCAAATGTAACATATGAAAGGACTGTACCGAGAAAAAAGGCAGATGTTCAGTTTGTGTAGTTTTTAAGAAAAAGTTGATTTGAAAGTTATAAATAAAATATAAAAAGAAGAGAAATATATAGGTTTAATATTTCTCTTCTTTTTTACTTTAAACACTTTTATAGAGATTTTATTATATTATTCATTAATGAAATAAATGTGTTCTTTACTTTTTCTGAAGTTTCCATAACTTCTTCATGGCTTAATGGTTGATCTAATATTCCAGCTGCCATATTTGTCATGCAAGATATACCTAGTACCTTCATTCCTTGATGTTTTGCTATTATAACTTCAGGAACAGTAGACATACCAGCAGCATCTCCACCTAATACTCTTATCATTCTTATTTCAGCAGGTGTTTCATAAGTAGGACCACTCATCATAGTATATACACCTTCTTTAAGTGTAAGGTTTAATGAGGATGCTATGTCTTTAGCTTTTTCTCTTAAGTCTTTATCATAGGCATTGGACATATCAGGGAATCTAGGACCAAAGTCATTTAAGTTTCTGCCTATTAGTGGATTATCACCTGATAAATTAATATGATCTGATATTAGCATTAAATCTCCTGGTTTAAAGGAGGTATTAACAGCTCCTGCAGCATTGGTTACGATTAGTGTCTCTACCCCAAGAAGTTTCATAACTCTAACAGGAAAAGTTACTTCATTCATTTTATATCCTTCATAAAAGTGAAAACGTCCCTGCATTGCAACAACAGATTTTCCTTGAAGTTTACCAATAACAAGTCTTCCTGCATGACCTTCTACAGTAGATACAGGGAAATGCGGTATTTCATTATAATTATAGTATTCTGCATCTTCTATTTTATCCCCAATAGCACCTAGTCCTGAGCCTAAGATAAGTGCAATTTCAGGTTTGTATTTTGTCTTAGATAGTATAAAGTCACCAGCTTCTTTTATTTTTATATTTAAATCAATCATTATTTCACTCCTTATTTTTATTTCAATATTTCTTTAAGGAAACTTTCACCATTTTGTATTTTTTCAGTATTGAATATTTCACATATAGTTTGCCCCATACTGTAGAAGCCCATTTTAATTCCTAGGTTATAACCTTCTTTTAGTGATTTCCCATATGCTAAAAATGGTACATATTCTCTTGTGTGATCTGTTCCAGGGAAGGTAGGATCGCATCCATGATCTGCAGTTATAAATAATACGTCATCTTCCTTCATATTACCTATTATTTCTTTTAGTCTTTGGTCAAATGATTCTAATCCCTCGCCATAAGCCTTTGCATTATTTCTATGACCCCATTTAGAATCAAAATCAACAAGGTTAGTAAATATAAGCCCGGAAGTACTTTCATTCATATAATCTAGAGTTTTATCAACTCCGTCCATGTTATCTTTAGTATGAATTGCGTGAGTTATTCCTTTACCAGAGAAAATATCCTCAATTTTTCCTACTGCCATAACAGGAATACCTGCTGACTTTAATATATCTAGAGTAGTTTCATGTGGTGGAACTAATGCATAGTCTTTTCTGTTAGGTGTTCTGCTAAAATTGCCAGGTTCGCCTATATAAGGTCTAGCAATAACACGAGCTACTTTACGGTCGCCATGTAACATTTCTCTAGCTATTTCACAATATTTATATAAGTCATCAAGTGGAATTAATTCTTCATGTGCTGCGATTTGAAATACTGAGTCAGCTGATGTATATACTATTAATGCACCAGTTTTTAATTGCTCTTCGCCTAATTCATCAAGTATCTCAGTTCCAGAAGCAACTTTATTTCCTATTACTTTTCTTCCAGTTTTATCTTCGAATTCTTCTATTAAATCTTTAGGGAATCCATTAGGATATGTAGGGAATGCAACTTCAGTTTTTACTCCAACCATTTCCCAATGACCAGTTACAGTATCTTTACCGTTTGAAGCTTCATGTAATTTACCATAACAACCTATAGGGTTTTCAACTTTGTTTATGTTTTCCATACCATCAATTAATCCAAGACCAAGGGATTCCATGTTAGGTAGTTTTAACCCACCATTATATTTTGCAACATTCCCTATAGTATTTGAACCAACATCACCATACTTATCTGCATCAGGAAGAGCTCCCATTCCAACACTATCAAGAACTATCCAAATTACTCTTTTTATCATAATATCGCCTCCGAAATAATAATTGGGTATAATCTATGAATATTTGATTATACATTAAGTGTAACCGCTTTACCTTTAAGGGTTAAATATTCTAGAGAGGATTACTCTCTAGAATAAAAATTGAAATCTATTTTTTATAATATTTTTCTGATCCTTTAAGTACTAATGAAGATTTAAGTGTTATAGTCTGTACGTCTACTTTATCATCTGAATTAAGAGAGTTTAAAAGTAAGTTCATTCCTATTTCTCCAAGTTCGGTAGTTGGACCATCAATGTAACTAATATCTAATCCTATTATATTAAATAAATCTATTCTATCAAAGGAAATTAACGCAATATCTTCAGGAAAAGATAAATTTTTTTCTCTAATAGATTTTATGGCACCTATAGTCATTTGGTTAGAACTAGTGAAAATGGCAGTAGGTCCATTATGTAACTCTAAAATTTTATTTGTTAAATTATATCCAGATTCAAGGGTGTAATCACCATAAAAAATATACTCATTATTTACTTGAATATTATTTTCTTCTAAAGCTTTCTTGTAACCATCAAGACGTTCTTGAGCTGATTTTGAATTCATTCTCCCAGTAATTATTGCAATTTTAGTATGCCCTGCATTGATTAATGAATTCACGGCATTATAACTACTTTCTAGGTTGTCTACAAAAACACCAGAAAAATTTGAATGCTTTAGATGACCATCTATTAAAACAACAGGAATACCTAAGTTGTTTAATTCATTTAAACAATCTACATTTTGGTCATCTTCACAGGAGGTTGGTGTAATTAATAAGCCACGGATTCTATGCTCTCTTAAGGATTGAATACTTCTAATTTCTTTCTGAATTGACTCGTGGGAATCACAGAGAATTATATTAAAATTATTATTCTCTGCCACTTTATTTATTCCTCTAAATACTTCACCATAGAAAGGGTTGGTTATGTCTGGAACTATCACTCCTATAGTATTAGTCTGTTTTTTAGATAAACTTCTTGCAATTGCAGATGGAGTATAGTTATAATCCTTCATAATTTTTAGTATTTTTTCTTTTGTTTCTAATTTAACGTAACCAGAATTATTAAGAACCCTTGAAACAGTAGCTAAAGAAACCCCGGCAGCTTTAGCAATATCAGAAATTGTTGCAGCCATTTAAATCCCCCCAAAAAAATAGATAGTAATAATATATATGAGTAGTACAAAAATAAATAATTAATGGACTAAATGTATCAATATATAATGGTAACATTTTCACCCATAATTTACAACAAATCAACGTAAAAATCAATAGTAAATTAAAGAAAAACTGGACTTTTGTTAACATAATGACATTTAAAGCATAGTAAAATAAAGTATAATTTAAAATAGAACTAAGTTGGATAACATTAATATAATGAATTAAGGAGAATACTATGAGAAAGAGGATTTTTGTGATTTTAGGTGTATTACTGGTTTTATTGGGCTTAAGTCAATTATATATTTTCACTGGTGGAACTAAAAAAATTACTGAAAATAGCAATGCAATAATTATTCTTGGTTGCAAAGTGAATGGAAAAGAACCCTCAAGATTTTTATTAGAAAGAACATTAAAAGCAAAAGAATTATATAGTGAGGGACTGGGAGAATATATAATATTATCAGGTGGACAGGGATCTGGTGAAGAAATATCAGAAGCTATGTGTATGAAGAAGATATTAGTTGACAATGGCATACCAGAAGACAAGCTATTACTTGAAGACAAATCGAAAAATACCTATGAAAATCTAAGAAATTCTAAAGAGATAGTTAAAGAAAAAAACTTTAATAATGTAATTGTAGTATCAAACGAGTTCCATTTAAGAAGAGCAAAGATGATAGGTGATAAATTAAATATTAATGCAAAATATTCAGGAGTGTTTGTGAAGGATGAATGGTTAACAGAGATTTATGGTGGAATAAGAGAGATTCCTGCGATAATTAAAGATAGTTTTAGATAGCAGAAAAAAATAATCACTCATTTTAAAATGAGTGATTATTAGATTTAAATTATAAAGAAATTTATTAAGTATAAGAATATAATCCTAAGTTATTTCTTAGAATAAGGAACCGAGAAGAAACCAAGGTAATGGATTATAGCCGTAATAATAAGGTTGATAGTAAGGATGATAGTAAGGGTGATAGTAAGGATGATATGGTTGTTTATATCCATAACCATAGCTAGGATAATTCTTATAGCCTGAATATTTTTGCCTGTTAGTTCCAGTGGAAGAACCGCTAGAACCAGTAGTACTGCCTGTAGAACCAGTAGTGCTAGTTCCTCCAGAAGTTAAACCTGTAGCAGAAGACTGGGTTCCTGGATAAGATTGCATATATGGAGTAGCTGATCCAGGCATTTGCATACCTCCAGGCATCTGCATGCCACCGGGCATTTGCATATATGGGTATTGTCCTTCTTGACCTTGAGTCTGTCCTTGAGGCATATAGTAAGGGTTTGGTAAGAAAGGAACAGTTTTTAGATATTCCATACAACTAGCAAAAGGACTCATTTGGCCACCTTGAGTCATATCTTGAGTAGTTTGACCGTATTGTCCCAATTGAGTTCCTTGAGTTCCTGAACCATATTGAGTTCCTTGATTATATAGATTATCTTGGGTAGTAGTCTGGCTACCGCTTCCTTGATCGTCATATTGTTCACGATACATGAGTTTCCTCCGAATAATTTTTTCCACATTAATGATATATGCGAATTAATGTTGTAATGTGAAAACAATATAAAAAATCGTCAAGGCGATTATGAGCCGTCGATTTTTTACTCGCATCTGACTTTCTGAACGAATGTGAGGAAAAATGTCAGGCGATCAATTCTATTTTTACTCTTTATGGGAAGGTGGTTGATACTTAAATTAAAATTCAAACTTAATAAAGTTACTCGAACACTTAAAATATTATAATTTCTTAAAGAGTAAAAAAGGCAGTTAAATGAATTGTTTAAAAATTCTTTAACTACCTAACTTTAATATATTACTGTAGGAACATTTCTCCAACTTGAACTACGTCACCTGCACCTACAGTAAGAAGTATGTCACCATCCTTGATTTTACCTTTTACATAATCACATGCCTCTTTATGTGAAGAGACATTTATACATTTTATACCTTTAGATCTAAGTGCATCACCTAACATTTTAGAGTTTATATCACCAGGATCCTTTTCTCTAGCTGCATATATATCCATTAAAATAAGTTCATCCACATCATTGAATGCTTCAGTAAATTCTTTAAAAAGAGTTTTTGTTCTTGTATATGTGTGAGGTTGGAAAACACAAAACAAGTTATTATGCTTAATATTTTTTGAAGTACTTAATGTTGCCTTTATTTCTACTGGGTGATGAGCATAATCATCAATAACAGTTACACCATCTTTTACACCCTTATATTCAAAACGCTTATGAGCTCCTCCAAATGAAGTAAGACCTTGAGTTATTGCATCTGAAGAAAGATTAAAGATTAAGCCTACTGCTACAGCTGAAAGTGCATTTAAAACATTATGCTTTCCAGGAACATTTAATGAAATTGTAAATAACTTATCTTCATGTTTATAAACATCAAAGGTTGCACACCCTTTTTCATTAAATACTATGTTTTTAGCAGTAACAATACCCCCATCTATTCCGTAACTAATAACATTACAAGATGCAGTTTCCATTGCTTTCACAACTCTAGGATCATCATGATTTCCAATTAAGTAACCATCTTGTGGTATAAGTTTTACGAACTTTTCAAAGGTTTCTTGAATATGATTGATATCTCTGTAGTAATCTAGGTGGTCAGCATCAATATTAAGTATTATTCCTATATATGGATAAAAACTTAAAAATGAAGCTTTATATTCGCAGGCTTCTGTTATGAAATACTCAGAATTTCCAACTTTATAGTTACCGTTAATAATGTCCAATTCCCCTCCAACCAGTATAGTTGGATCTAAATTTCCTTCAAGTGCTATATGAGAAACCATAGATGTTGTTGTTGTTTTTCCATGAGTTCCTGCAATTGCAACATTATATTTATGGCCTTGCATAATATGACCTAAAAATTCGGCTCTATCCATTAATGCAAGTCCTCTTTCCTTCGCTTCTAATAGTTCGGGATTGTCCTTTGGAATAGCAGCAGTATAAACCACTAAATCTGCATCTCCTATATTTTCTCTTTTATGACCTATGTATATTTCGGCACCTTTAGCTTTAAGTGAATCTATTATTTTAGAATTTTTAGCATCGGAACCAGAGACTCTATAACCACCATTTAAAAGCACAGCAGCTAATCCACTCATGCTTATTCCACCAATACCTATGAAATATACCTTCATGTGTTTATCCTTTAAAAAATCAAAAGACAATTTTATCAACTCCTTAAGTTAATTCATTTATAATTATATACAATTTTATGAAATTGAACACACTTTTTATAGAAGAATTAGCAATTGGAAGAAAAATATTATAAAATACTTGCTAATTGTTTAAATAATATTGATTATGGCTATAATATAGAATAAAATATGAATATTAAGATAGTTTTTTATATAGAAAATTCGTTAAATATGATAAAAATGTAGGTGATGTTTATGGAAAAGTTAAGTAGAAATAGCAGAGTTGTAGCCATTACAAAACTATTAATGGAGAATCCAAATAAAATAATAGGATTAAATAATTTTTCGGATTTATTGAATGCGGCAAAATCAACAGTTAGTGAAGATATAGTAATAGTAAGAGAAGTTCTGGAAAAGCTGGGAATGGGAAGAGTGGAGACTATTTCGGGTGCAGCAGGAGGAATAAAATTCATAAATGGAATTAGTGACGAGAGTAGGGAGCAATTTGGAGAAAGATTATGCGAACTATTAAAGGAACCATCAAGAATCGTACCTGGTAATTTTATTTACATGACAGATTTGATGTATAATCCACAAATAATAAGCAAGGCTGGGGTTATTTTAGCAACTGCCCTTGGAAATCAAAAAGCTGACTATGTAGTTACAGTTGAAACCAAAGGAATACCATTAGCTTATGAAGTTGCAAAAAATCTAGGAACAGAGTTAGTGATTGCAAGAAGAGACAATAATAAAGTTACTGAAGGACCTACAGTAACAATAAACTACGTTTCTGGTAGTAGCGGAAAGATTCAACAAATGTCTCTTTCAAAAAAATCTTTAAAAACAGGAAGTAGATGCATATTTATTGATGATTTCTTAAAAGGAGGCGGAACTGCAAAAGGTATACAAGATTTACTAAATGAATTTGATTCAGAATTAGTTGGAATAGGAGTTTTAGTGGATCATATTGGAGCAGAAAAGAAGCTAATTGATGATTATGTTTCTATAATAGAGTTGAAAAATGTGGATAAAAATGGAGTGGTTGACTTAAAGCCATCAAAATTATTAATTTAATATTCTAAAAATTTCAACAAAAAAAAGGATTTTAGTAACTTTTATAGAATATAAACTACAATAAACAACTGGAGGTGTAGTGAAATGCAAATCACAGACGTAAGAATAAGAAAAATAGCTGCTGAAGGAAAGATGAAGGCTATAGTTTCTGTTACTTTCGATAACGAGTTTGTTGTACATGACATTAAAGTTATTGAAGGACAAAATGGTCTATTTATTGCAATGCCAAGTAGAAAAACTCCTGATGGTGAGTTTAAAGATATAGCGCATCCAATAAATACAGAGACTAGAGAAAAGATTCAAAATGCTATTTTGGATGAATATGAAAAAGCCAAAGTAGAAGAAGATGAAGAATCTGTAGAGGAATAATCATGTATAAAAAAGGAAGCTGAGCTTCCTTTTTTTACTTTAGGAGAGAAAGAATAGCAAACTATAAAATTACACAAAGTTACACTAAATTATAATTTAATAAATATAATAGACAGCAATGTTTAAAGGGATATCTATATTATAGAATTTGCTGTAAAATTCAGAAAATTAGGGATATGAAGATTTCGTTAGATTATGTTGAAATAGTAGATTTAATAACCTATAATATAATAGGTACGTTAAAAAATATCATAATTTAACTTAAAATTAAGTGAAAGAACATAGAGGTGTATTAATGTATAGTTGTGCTTTAATCCTAGCAGCGGGGCAAGGAAAGAGAATAAAATCAAACTTACCTAAGGTATTGCATAAAGTTTGTGGTAAGGAAATGGTTAATCATGTAATAGACACTATGAGAATGGCTAAAATACAAGATGTTAATGTTATAATTGGAAAAGGTGCAGAACTTGTTCAAGAAATGACTCAAGAAAAGAAAGTGAGTTATTCTATACAGTCAGAACAATTAGGAACAGGTCATGCAGTAATATGTGCCAAAGAGTTCTTGAAGGATAAAGATGGTGTGGTTGCCATATTTACTGGAGATGCACCATTAGTAAAAAGTGAAACTGTTGAAAGTTTAATAAATAAACATATAACAGAAGGAAATTCAGCAACATTATTAACGTCTATAATTGACAATCCAAATGGATATGGAAGAATAATTAGAAATGGGGATAGTGTCGAGAAAATTGTAGAACATAAAGACTGTAATGTAAGTGAATTAGAAACAAAAGAAATAAACGCAGGAATGTACTGTTTTAATATAAAATCACTAGTAGATGCTTTAGATAAGCTATCAAATAATAATGCACAAGGGGAGTATTATTTAACTGATGTTATAGGAATACTAAAAAACCAACAAGAAAAAGTAGGTGCATTAGTTACAGAATTTGAAGAAACCTTAGGTGTTAATTCAAGAGTTGAATTAGCTAAAGCAGAAGAGATAATGAAAGAAAGAATAAATAACAAGCATTTAGAAAACGGGGTAACTATTATTGATCCTAGATCAACTTACATTGGAATTGATGTAACTATAGGTCAAGATACAATTATTTATCCAGGTAATGTTATAGAAGGAAACACTGAAATAGGAATTGATTGTATGTTATATCCAAATTCAAGAATTAGTAATTCTAAAATTGGAGATAATGTAGAAATTCAAAGTTCAGTTATTTTAGATAGTAAAGTTGGTGGAAATACTACTGTAGGTCCATTTGCATATATAAGACCAGAATCAGTAATTGGTGAAAAAGTTAGAATTGGTGACTTTGTTGAAATAAAAAAATCAACTATTGGAAATAACACTAAAGTATCACATTTAACCTACATTGGTGATGCAGAAGTAGGGGAAAGTTGTAATTTTGGTTGTGGAACAGTTGTTGTAAATTATGATGGTAAGAATAAGCATAAAACAAAAATAGGAAATAATTCATTTATAGGATGCAATACGAATTTGGTTTCTCCTGTAGAAGTTAAGGATAATACTTATATTGCTGCAGGTTCAACTATAACAAAAGAAGTCCCAGAAGGTAGTCTTGCTATTGCAAGAGCAAAACAAACAAACATTGAGGGATGGGTTAATAAAAAAGGGCTTAAAAAATAACAATTTTACAAAGGCACTTTTTAAAATATATTCACTTTTTAAAATATATTAAGGAGGTATTCTAAGGAATGATTACCCATGGAAGAAATATTAAAATTTTCACTGGAAATTCACATCCAAAACTTGCAAAAGACATAGCTGATATATTAGGGGTGCCAGTGGGTAATGCGAAGGTAGGAACCTTCAGCGATGGAGAAATATGCGTAGATATTAATGAGACTGTTAGAGGACAAGAGGTGTTCGTAGTTCAATCAACTAATTCACCAGTTAATAACAATCTTATGGAATTGCTAATTATGATTGATGCACTTAAAAGAGCATCAGCAGGAAGAATAACAGCTGTTATTCCATACTATGGTTATGCAAGACAAGATAGAAAGGCAAAATCTAGAGACCCAATCACTGCAAAACTAGTTGCTGATATATTAACAACTGCAGGAGCAGATAGAGTTTTGACAATGGATTTACATGCCGCTCAAATACAAGGATATTTTGATATACCAGTAGATCATTTATTAGGATCACCTATACTAGCTAGATACTTTGTTGAAAAAGGATTTGAAGATAGAGAAGATGTTGTAGTAGTATCTCCAGATTTAGGAAGTGTTACAAGAGCTAGAAAGTTTGCTGATAAGTTACATGCACCAATTGCTATAATTGATAAGAGAAGACCAAAAGCTAATGTATCTGAAATAATGAATATTATTGGAGAAGTTAAGGGTAAGGTATGTATACTTATTGATGATATGATTGATACTGCAGGAACAATTGCTAATGCAGCAAATGCTTTAAAAGATTTAGGAGCAACTAATGTATATGCATGTTGTACTCATGGTGTTTTATCTGGCCCTGCATTTGATAGAATCAATGCAAGTGCAATTGAAGAATTAGTTATGCTAGATACCATTGCACTACCAGAAAGAAATGATTTAGATAAATTTAAGTCAATTTCAGTAGCACCTTTATTCGCAGAAGCAATTAAGAGAATCTACGATGAGGAACCATTAAGTAAATTATTTGAAGCTTAATACATATAAATTATATAGTATTAATAAGTTATAATTTTAAGTTGCGTATGGAAATTAAAATTAAAAATTACTTATATTAAAAGGGGATGACATGATTTGTCATCCTTTTTTCGTTAAATATTATATGCTATCTTTATATAAGTTAAAAAAAAGATACAATATCATAAAAACTATATTTTATTATGTAAACTTGTGGTAAATTATTTATATGAAAGGAGTGGAGATAAGAATGGAAGGAACAATCGGTAAAATATTAGTAGTGGATGATGATGAAAACATTTGTGAGTTAATTAAGATGTATTTAAATAGTGCCAATTATGATAGTAAGGTTGTATATAATGGGAAGGATGTACAGGATGCTTTTGTAGAATATAAGCCAGATTTGGTTTTATTGGATATAATGCTTCCTAACATAGATGGAATAGATGTGCTTAAATGGATTAGAAAAGAAGGGGAAACACCAGTTATTATGCTAACTGCAAAGGGAGATACTTTTGACAAAGTACTTGCTTTAGAATTAGGAGCAGATGACTATATAGTAAAACCTTTTGAGCCTAAAGAACTTTTAGCTAGAGTAAAGGCGGTACTTAGAAGATACACCTCAGATCCTTCAAATAAAGAAGTAATAAGCTATTCAGATTTAAGTGTGGATGCGAACTCTTATAATGTAGTATATAAAGGGACTGAAATAAAAATGCCACCAAAAGAATTTGAGTTATTATACTACTTAGCATCAAATAAAAATAAAGTGTTTACAAGAGAACAACTTTTATGTGAGGTTTGGGGATATGATTATCCAGGAGACTCTAGAACTGTAGATGTGCATGTGAAAAGATTAAGAGAGAAACTTCCTGAGGGTAGCACTTGGCAAATTGAGACTGTTTGGGGGGTAGGTTATAAATTCGAGGTGAAATAGCAAATGAAAAGAGAGAGCTTAGTTTCAAAATTGCTTATTGCAGTAACAGGTATAGTTGCATTATCGTTCATTATAATTGCAGCTAGCCTTTCATTTTGGTTTGAGGGATATTTTTTTGATAGAAGAAAAAACCTTTTAGACAATCAAGCCCAGTTAATATCATCAACTTCAATTGATTACTTATCAAATAAGCAGAATTCATTAGATTCATTAAATAATGTAATGAATTACGTTAGCGGAAGCCTCTCTATTGATATACTTTTAGCTGATAATATGGGATATGTATATGCTGTGTCTGATCAAAGATATGAATCTATAAAATATACAAAGCTTCAAGTAGAAAAAATGGATCAACTTAAAGCAGGTAAAGCAGTTGAGATAAAAGATCCAGAAAAGAAATTTTCTGATTCCTCAGAATATGTATATTATAAACCGATAATCAGCAAAGGGAATTTTTATGGATTTATTGTAATGGTAACTCCACTTGAACAAATACGAACGCCTCTTAACAAGGTGTACCTTGTTATATGGTTCTCAGCTGTTATTGCTATTGCATCATCTGTAGTAGTGATTTATTTGCTTGCTCAAAACATTCTAATTAGACCACTAGCAGAAATAAATGCAGTTTCAAAGAGAATAGCTAAAGGAGAAGTTGGTCAAAGAGTAATAATTAGATCAAATGATGAGATAGGAGAATTGGGAGAGTCATTTAATATAATGGCAGATTCTTTAGAGAAGGTTGATAATAATAGAAGAGAGTTTATCTCAAACGTTTCTCATGAGTTAAGATCTCCAATTACCTCAATAAAAGGATTTATAGCAGGAATACTAGATGGAGTTATTACTAAAGATAAAGAGAATCATTATTTAAAAATTGTATATGACGAAATTCAGAGATTAACAAGGTTAATAAATAAACTATTAGATATGTCAGCTATGGAAGAAGGAAAGGTAGAATTAGAGATAAGTGAAGTAGAAGTGAATAGTTTAATTACAAGAGTGGTTATGAATTTGGAAAATAAAGCATTAGATAAAAAGTTAAAGGTAGATGTGGTTTTTGAAGAAAAACGCATTTTTGCCTTAGCAGATAGGGATAGACTAATTCAAGTAGTGACTAATATAGTTGATAATGCTATTAAATATTCATATTCAGGGGGAAATATTAAAATATATACTAAGGTTAAGTTGAATAAGATATACATAAGTATATATAATGATGGACCAACTATTTCTAAAGAAGACTTGAACAATATTTGGCAAAGATTCTATAAGGCTGATAAATCAAGAACTAATAAACTTAGTACGGGGCTGGGTCTTCCTATAGTAAGACAAATAATTACTCAGCATGGTAATGATATATGGGTTCAAAATAGTGAAGATGGAAAAGGAGTAATTTTTACTTTTACTTTGTCCAAAGCTACCTAAAGTGAGGGTATTATATGCTAAATAATAATGAAAAAAAAGATGATATTGATGTAAGTGAAAAAAATGAACAAGGAAAAGTATCTATAAGTGTAAAAAAGAACAAACGTAAGATTTTTCTAAAGGTATTTGCACTGGGAACTTTTCTCATTTTATTGTCAGTAATTACAGGCATAATAACATCTCAGATTATTATAAATAAGAAGATAAAAGAATTAGGATTGAACACTATTTCTGAAAATGATTATGTGTCTTATGAAAATGTTTTGAATAATATTTATCTTTCAAAAGTAATAAAGAAAACATCTGTATCATTAGTTACTATAAGTGACAATAAGGAGAATTTGAATACAAATAAGTCGTTTACAGATAGAACAACAGGCGTGATTATAGATTCTCGAGGATATATAGCAACTAGTTTTAGCTCTATTAAAGATTTGAAGAGTATATATGTTGGGCTTTCTTCACCTGGAACTAAACCAATGCAAGGTAAGCTTATAGGGAAATATGAACCTTTGGACATTGCAATTATAAAGATTGAAGGAACAGGATATACTGCTTGTGAACTAGATAAAGACGACAAAACAGTTGTGGGAGATCGTGTTGTTTCAATTGGCCACCCTCTAGGCACCGGTGAAGTAGGGTTTGCTAGTTTTGGAGTGGTAACATCTAATAGAATCGAAATAACAATAAATCATGATGAGGAAACTGAGAAAACATTTAATTCCATTCAGAGTAGTACAATAATAACTAAGGATAATAATGGTGGACCATTATGTAATTTGGATGGTGAAGTAATAGGAATTAGTTCATTGGAATTCCAAAAGGAGCATGGGGAAAATCATTTATCTGTTGTAGTCGGGGGAAGTGAGCTAGTTTCAATAATAGAGGCAATAATAGATACAGGAAATGCGGAAAAGATAAAGTTAGGGTTTATTGGTGGAAGTATAAAATCTGAAGATGGAAAAACTTACGACGGAGTTTATGTAGAAAGTGTAATACAAGATAGTAACATTGCAAAAGCAGGTATAGGACCAACTGATATAATTAAAGAAGTAGGCGGAGAAAAAATAAATACTATTGAAGATTTAGATAAGATTATTAAAAAATATAATGTTGGAGATAATATAAGCTGTAAGATTTTAAGAAGCGGACAGCTAGTAAATATAAATTTAACTATTAAAGATATAAATCGAGAAGATCATTGAGATTAATATGATAATTTCAGTGATATAATTAACTATGTAATTATGAAACAACTTTTTATGTTTTGACATCATAATGAAACATTATTAATGTATTATATATATCATTCAAAGTTTATAATTGCATAACAAGAGTAGTCTGGAGGGAAACTATGTATTTAATTGTGGGGCTTGGAAATCCCGGAAGTGAGTATAAAGGAACAAGACATAATATAGGGTTTGATGTTATAGATCACTTAGCAGAAAAAAACAATATTAATATTAACAAGAAAAAGTTTAAAGCAGAATATGGAGAAGGTAATATAGCTGGTGAAAAAGTTATTTTACTTAAGCCAACTACATATATGAATCTTAGCGGGGAGAGTATAAGAGAGGTAATAAACTTTTATAAAATTTCCGGGGAACAGATTATAGTAATATATGACGACATTAGTTTGGCTGTTGGAAGGCTAAGAGTAAGAGGAAAAGGAAGTGCTGGTGGGCATAATGGAATTAAAAGTATTATAGCAAATTTAAGCAGTGATGTTTTCCCAAGAATTAAGGTGGGGGTAGGACAACCTAAAGGTGATTTAGTTTCTCATGTCTTAGGTAAGTTTTCAAAAGAGGAACAAGAAATGTTAAAAAAAGTTATAAGTGCAGCTGGAGATTCAGCAGAAGAAATTATTAAAAACGGAGAAGTTGAAGCTATGAATAAGTATAATAGCTTTTCACTATAGAAGTTTTGAACGGTGGTGTATCATATGAGGTTAAGAGGTATAATGGAGCCTCTAGAATCTTCCGACAAATTTAAAGAAGTTATTAAAAACTTAGATTCCAATACTACTCCAATAGGGGTATATGGTTTAGGAGACTCTGGTAAAAGCTATTTTATAAATGGTGTATATGAAAATTACAATAAATCTATTCTCGTTGTAACGCATTCAGATATGGAGGCAAAAAATCTCTATGAGGATCTTTCCTTATTTCATATGAATGTGTTTTATTTGCCTGCAAAAGAAGTGGTTTTCTATAATATTGATGCTATTTCTGGGGATTTAAGATGGGAAAGACTTAAAGTATTTAAGGAAATGTTAAATGATAAGAAAAAAATAGTAATAACATCTATAGAAAATTTGGCAGCCTTGTATACACCAAAGGAACTCTATGAAAGTCATTTTATAAAATTAAAAACTTCAGATGAATATGATTTGAAAGAACTTACAACATTACTAGTTGAAAGTGGTTATGAAGCTGTAGAAATAGTTGAAGGAAAAGGGCAGTTTTCTTTAAGAGGTGGAATATTAGATGTGTTCCCAATTCAATATGGAACACCTTATAGAATAGAGTTTTTTGGAGATGAAATAGAGTCAATTAGAAGTTTTAATTTAGAAACGCAGAGAAGTGTTACTAAGGTTGAAGAAATTGAAATTTTTCCTGCTAAAGAAGTAGTTTTAGACAAAGAAGCACTAGAAAGATCTATTCGTAATATAGAAAGTGAATTTAATGAGGTTAAGGATAAAAGAAAAAAAGAAAAAGAGGTATGTGAAAAACTAAACTCGACAGTTAGAAATAATCTTGAACTTTTAAAGGAAACTTGGACGTTCGAGACTATAGAAAGCTATATGCCCTTTTTATATGAGAATCCTTGGAGTTTGCTTCAGTATGCTAATGATTATTTAGTTGTTATGGATGATACCCAAAGGTGTAAAGGTAGATTAAAAAGTCTATATTTTGAGTTTGGTGAAAATTATACTTCATTTTTATCAAGAGGGGATATACTCCCATCTCAAGGAAAACTTTTAATAGATGAAGATATTCTTTATAATGCGCTAGAAGATAAAGAATTAATAACTATAGATGCTTTAGCTAAAGGGAGGGATTATCTTAAACCTCTTGCAATAAATAATTTTACACAACTAACACTTCATGATTATCAAGGACAATTGGATTTTTTAATTGAGGATATAAAAGATAAAAAACAAAAAGGTTTTAAAACCCTAATATTATCAGGTACAAGAAGCAGAGGAGAAAGACTTGTAGATACTTTAAGAGATAGAGGAATTGAGAGCTCTTATAGGGATGATGTTAAAGATGTTCAATTTGGAGAGGTAGTTATTACCTTTGGTAATCTCCTTAAGGGGTTTGAATATCCTGAACTAAGATTATGTGTAATCTCAGATAAAGAAGTATTTGGTGAAGCAAAAAGAAAGATTTCTAGAAAGCCTTCAAAGCAAAAAGGTGTAGGAAAGATAAAGAGTTTTGGAGAACTAAAACCTGGTGACTATGTTGTTCACGTAAATCATGGTATTGGTGTATATAAAGGAATAAAACAAATAGAGGTTTCTGGTCATACTAGGGATTACTTAGATATTTTATATGATAAAGGTGATAAGCTATATGTTCCTGTTGATCAATTAGACATGATTCAGAAATATATAGGAAGTGAAGGTAAGTCTCCTAAAATAAATAAATTAGGCGGTACCGAGTGGCAAAAGGCAAAGGCTAAAGTAAGAAATTCTATAAATGATATTGCTGAAGAATTGGTGAAATTATATGCAGCAAGAGCTACCTTAAGAGGACATATTTATTCTAAAGATACTCAATGGCAAAGACAATTTGAGGATGAATTCCCATTTGAAGAGACTCCAGATCAGCTAACATCATTAGAGGAAATAAAGAAGGATATGGAATCTGATAAGCCTATGGATAGACTTCTATGTGGGGATGTTGGTTATGGAAAAACAGAGGTGGCAATAAGAGCAGCATTTAAAGCTGTCATGGATGGGAAACAGGTAGCATTTTTAGTACCAACAACAATATTGGCAGAACAGCATTATACCAACATGAGAAAGAGATTTTCTGACTTCCCAATTAAGATTGACATGATAAGTAGATTTAGAACAGCTAAAAAGCAAAAAGAAACTTTGAAGTCGTTAAAAGAAGGAAATGTAGATATATTAATAGGAACACATAGGCTCGTATCCAAAGATATTTCTTTCAAAGATCTAGGATTATTAATAGTAGATGAAGAGCAAAGATTTGGAGTTACTCAAAAAGAAAAAATAAAGAATTTAAAAAAGAATGTAGATGTTTTGACCTTAAGTGCAACTCCAATTCCAAGAACACTTCATATGTCATTAACAGGAGTTAGAGATATTTCAGTAATAGAAACACCACCAGAGGAAAGATACCCTATACAAACTTATGTAGTTGAACATAATGACCAATTGGTAAGAGATGCAATATTAAGGGAACTAAATAGGGGTGGGCAAGCATTTTTTGTTTATAACAGAGTTGAAGATATTGAAAAGATGGCTAAATACTTAATGGATTTGATACCTGAAGCAAAAGTTACAATTGCTCATGGACAAATGACTGAACGAGAGCTTGAAAAAGAAATGATTGCCTTTATGAATAAAGAATATGATATATTGTTGTGCACTACTATCATTGAGACTGGGATAGATATTCCTAATGTAAACACAATGATAGTTTATGACTCTGACAAAATGGGGTTGTCTCAATTATATCAGCTTAGAGGTAGAGTAGGTAGAAGTAACAGAATAGCTTATGCATATTTTGTATACAAAAAAGATAAGATTCTTACTGAAGTAGCTGAAAAGAGATTAAAGGCATTAAAGGACTTCACAGAACTCGGTTCTGGTTTTAAAATAGCCATGAGAGACTTGGAAATCAGGGGAGCTGGAAATATGATGGGCTCAGCTCAACATGGGCACATGGCATCTGTTGGTTATGATTTGTATTGTAGAATGCTTGAAGATACAATTAAGTTAATTAAAGGAGAAATAGATCAGGAACCAATTGAAACAACTGTTGATATTAAGGTGGATGCATTTATTTCAGAGAACTATATTGAAGATGAAATTCAAAAAATTGAAATCTACAAAAAAATTGCAGCTATTGAAAATCAAGAAGATTATGACGATATAAAAGAAGAACTTAACGATAGGTATTCAAAAATTCCAGCAGAAATATTTAATTTGATGGATATAGCTTATATAAAAAGTAAAGCAAAAGTTCTTGGAGTTGAAGAAGTTAAGGAAAAGGATAATAAGGTATTATTTATTTTCCAAGGGAGAGATAGAGTAAAACTAGATATATATAAAGCTTTACTTGATAATTACAAAAACAAAATTTATATTAACCTTGGAGAAAAACCGACATTTGCTTACAAAATAAGCGAAGGTAAAAAGGAAACTTTATTAGAAGAAATAAAAGAATTGTTGAATAAAGTTGTTTAAGAAAAATCTTTGGAAATTTGATAGCTTTGAAATAAATAGAAAATATTGATATACTAATATTATGTCACATTGGTTTAACTTAAAATTAATTATATATGGATTGCTAGTTGAACTTAAAGCTAAAATGAAAGGTGAGGAAGATATTGAAGAAAGTTAAAAAATTATTAGGGCTTATAATTGTTGGAGCAGTAAGTTTCTCTGTAGTTGGTTGTAATATGGTTCAAAAAACACCGGAAGCTATCGCAAAGACTGTTGTAGCAAAAGTAGGCGATCAAAAGATAACATTGGGAGAAGTAGATGAAAATCTACAACAAACTATAAGCCAACTAAAGCAACAATATGGAGATAAATATTTAGATAATGCAGATGCTAAGAGTGCATTAACAAGTCAAAGAAAAGAAGTTCTTACTCAATTAGTAAATCAAAAAATGATGCTTAAAAAGGCTGAGGATATGAAAGTAGTTCCTTCAGATTCAGATTTAAATAAAGCTGTAGATGATCAAATAAAATCATATCAAGAAATGTATGGCGGAGAGGATAAGTTAAATGATGCCATTAAGTCAGCAGGAATGACATTGGATTCACTTAAAAAGCTTATAAGAGAACAAGCAATAGTACAAAAAGCTCAGGAAGCTCTTACTAAAGATGTAAAAGTAACTGATGAAGATGCTAAGAAGTACTATGAAGAAAATAAAGCTACTGAATTTACACAAGGTGCAGGAGCTACTGTTTCGCATATATTAGTTGCAACAGAGGATGAAGCTAAGAAGATAAAACAACAATTAGATGGCGGAGCTAAGTTTGAAGATGTGGCTAAAGCTTCATCAACAGATACAGGGTCAAAAGATAATGGTGGAAGCTTAGGTTTTATTCCTTATAACTCAACTCAATATGATGCTGATTTTATGGCTGGAGTTAAAGCTCTTAAAAAAGATGGAGATATTTCAGGGCCAGTAAAGAGTCAATTCGGATATCATATTATTAAAGTAACTGGTATTCAAACTCAAGACATTGTGAAGAAGTTTGAAGATGTAAAAGAAGACATAATTACAAATGTAACAAATCAGAAGAAGAGTGATTTAATTAATTCTACATTAGAACAATTAAAGAAAGACTATAAAGTAACAACTTACGAAGATAAACTATAATAAATATTTAATATGAGGAGTCATATCGAGAAGTTTCTTGATGTGACTCTTTTTTTATAGATATGACGAATAGAATATTCCATAATCATCAATGAGAAATCTTTATTGTTAATTAGAATAAAAATAGCCAGTTTTACGTATAAAAAATTTATTTAGAAAAATAATAATGTTGTAAAGAAAAAATTACTTCAAAGTATAAAAATAGGAGGGACAAAGGATGAAAGCTACAGGCATAGTAAGAAGAATTGACGATTTAGGTAGAGTAGTAATTCCAAAGGAGATAAGAAGAACTTTAAGAATAAGAGAGGGAGATCCTCTTGAAATCTTTACAGATAGAGAGGGTGGGGTAATCTTAAAAAAATATTCTCCTATTGGTGAGTTAACAGATTTCTCAAAAGAATATGCAGAGTCATTGCAACAATCAATTGGACACATTATCCTAATTGCTGATAAGGATGCTTTTATTTCAGTAAGTGGTGTATCAAAAAAAGATTATATGGAAAAGAAAGTATCAAGTGAACTAGAAGCAATAATGGAAGAAAGGAAGACTGTATTATTAGGAGGTGGTGCTGGTAAAGTAGTGCCACTATATAGTGAAGACGATGCTGGTAAGTATAGTACACAAGTAGTATCTCCAATACTAGCAGAAGGAGATACAATTGGTGCTGTAGTAATAATTGAAAAAGATGATGGACAAAAATTGGGTGATTTAGAAATGAAATTAGCAGAAACAGCATCAGCATTTTTAGGAAAGCAAATGGAGCAATAACCACATAATTTAATATAAGTTAGAATAATACCTCTATGTTTGAAATAGACATTAGTATAGATTCAATAACAATGAAAATATAAGCTTAATCGATTTTCATAGTTTAAATTCTGTAGTAATGTTTCAAACTGGAGGTATTTTATGAGAAAGCAATCCCTAATAAAAGGAAGTATAATACTTGGTATGGCAGGAATAATAGCAAAGTTTTTAGGCATATTCTTTCGATGGCCATTAATAATGCTTATAGGAGATGAAGGAGTGGGATATTATCAGATGTCTTATCCTTTGTATATGTTTTTTATTGCTTTATCGGCAGGAGTCCCTGTAGCCATATCAAAGATGGTTTCAGAAAATAATGCATTAGGAAATAAGGAGGATACTTTTCAAATAATTAGGGAAGCATTTTTGCTAATGGTCATACTGGGGACAGGCACTAGTTTGTTCTTATTTTTTGGTGCAAGACCATTGATTTCCCTTCTTAAGTGGGACAGTAAAGCTTATTTCTCGTTGATAGGAATTTCATTTGCACCAATTATAATGACTTTTACCACTATATATCGAGGGTTTTTCCAAGGATTACAAAACATGACACCTTCAGCAATCTCTCAAATATTAGAACAGATTGCAAGAGTAATTGTTGGCGTGGGGTTAGCTATTATATTACTTCCTAGAGGGATAGAATACTCAGCAGGCGGTGCTGCCTTTGGAGCCACTGCTGGAGCATTGCTCGGAGGGAGTTATTTATATTTTAAATATAGAAAAGTTAAAAAGGAATTTGGTATAAAAAGAGTTCCATTTAATCCAGAAGTGCTAAATAGATTGCTTAAAATTTCTATTCCAATATCTTTAGGTGCTACAGTAGGTAGTGTTATGGGGCTTATAGATTCTGTTCTAGTTCCAAGAAAACTATTGGAAGCTGGGTTAGATACAAAGACAGCAACAATTCTCTATGCTCAGCTTACAGGTAAGGCAGCGGTATTAACAAATATACCATTGACTCTTTCTATGGCATTATGTGCATCTATAGTTCCGATAATTGCTGAAAATTATATATTGAGTAACAAAGAAGAAGTGATTTCAAAGGTTAATACATCTTTAAAGTTATCATTTACAATAGCATTACCATCTTTAGCAGGGTTGTACTTTTTAGCATTACCAATAATGCAAATAATATTTCCGGGAAGATATGATGGATATGAAATTTTAAAATATTTATCTATTTCAATTCCATTTATAGTTCTAGCACAAACAACAACTGCAATTTTGCAAAGTACTGGTAGATATATAATTCCGGTAATAAATTTATTAATAGGCTGTGGAATAAAAATATTCTTAACATCAACCTTGGTATCAATTAATGAGCTGAATGTATATGGCGCAGTTATAGCAAGTATTTCAGCATACTTAGTTTCATCAATATTAAACTTGATTTGTTTAAAGATGCATTTGAAATTAAAAATTAAGTTCTATGAAATATTGATTAAGCCTGCTTATGCAACTATTGTAATGATAATAGGGGTTATGGGAAGTTATGTAGCGTTAACATATAAAATTAATAGTCCTTCTTTAGCTTGCTTGATTTCGATATTTTTGGGTATTATTATATATATAGTTCTAATAGTAATATTGGGAGTTTTTAAATATGATACCATTAGAAGCCGATTAAGGAGATAAAAAAGGAGAGAGCTTAATGATAAAAATAGTAGGTTTAGGTCCGGGTGCACCAGAAGCATTGACATTAGGAACTTTAAAAGTACTGAAAGAAAGTAAGCAGGTTTTATTGAGAACTGAAAAGCACCCTACAGTTGAGTATTTAAAGGAAATGGACATTAACTTTGAAACATATGATTCAAAATATGAAGAAAGCCAAAGTTTTGATCAGGTATATGAGGCCATAGCAAAAGAATTAATAAAAGTTCACGAACAGTTCGGAGATGTGGTATACGCAGTGCCGGGTCATCCATTGGTTGCCGAAAAATCTGTTTTTAACATAATTTCATTGTGTGATAAGAATAATATAGAATATAATATATATCCCGCAGTAAGCTTTGTGGATGCGATGATGGATGCGCTTAAAATTGATCCAATTGATGGACTTAAGATAATAGATGCTTTTGACATTGATAATCAGGTATTAGATAAGCGAATAGGGACGATTATAACACAGGTTTATAATCAATTTATAGCTTCAGAAGTGAAATTGAAGTTATCAGAATACTATAATGATGATACTGAGATATTTTATGTTAGGGCAGCTGGAATTAAAGGGATGGAAAGTATAAGAAATATTCCTCTATTTGAATTAGATAGACAGGAAGATATAGATTATCTTACATCTATTTATATCCCAAAGGATTTAAATAATAAAAAAGATTTCAATGATTTAGTAAAAATCATTGAAAGGTTAAGAGGTGTTGATGGGTGTCCTTGGGACAGGGAACAAACACATGAAAGCTTGAAATCTGCATTGATTGAGGAAAGCTACGAAGTTATAGATGCCATAGAGAAGTTAGATGATGATGCATTAATTGAAGAACTAGGAGATGTACTGCTTCAAGTAGTGTTCCATGGAATAATAGGTAAGGAAGATGGATATTTTAATATTAGCGATATAATAGAAGGAATATGTAATAAAATGATATACAGACATCCTCATGTTTTTGGGGATGAAACTGCAGACTCCTCAAAAGAAGTTCTTGTAAATTGGGAGGAACTTAAGAAAAAGGAAAAAGGATTAGAGAGTCTTACCGAAGAGATGGAGGCTATTGCTAAGAGTTTGCCAGCATTAATAAGGGCAAATAAGGTTCAAAAGAAAGCAAAAAAGGTCGGATTTGATTGGGATAACGTTGAACCAGCAATGGAAAAAGTAATTGAAGAATTAAATGAAATAAAAGAGGTATATAAGGAAGGAAATAGGGAAAGAATAACAGAAGAAGTAGGAGATTTGTTATTTGCATGTATTAATGTAGCTAGATTTCTAGATGTAGATGGAGAATTAGCATTAAATAAAACCACTGATAAGTTTATAAAAAGAATGTCGTATATAGAACAAGAAGTTGCGCAATTAGGGAAAAAAATACAAGAAATGTCATTAAGCGAGCTAGATAGAATATGGGAACAATCAAAAAATAAAGAAAAATAAAAAAATCTAGGAGGAAATTAGAAATTTAAGGAGAATATATATAAATTGTATAAATGTATTATTACTTATCATAAAAATACCTTTTTTACACAAAATATCTATATTTCTATAGACTAGGCTGAAATCAAGGTATATAATAGGATGAGATAGTGTAGTACATAAGTAATAAAAACTACAGTAATTTAATATCTCTATGATCAAGGAGGATGTAATCGTGAATAAAGCAGAATTAATCACTAGTATTGCAGAAAAGAGTAAATTAACAAAGAAAGATGCTGAAGCAGCTTTAAAAGCTTTAATAGAAAGCGTTGAAGAAGCACTAGCTAATGGAGATAAAGTTCAATTAGTTGGATTCGGAACATTTGAAACAAGAGAAAGAGCTGCTAGAGAAGGAAGAAATCCTAGAACAAAGGAAGCTATCCAAATTCCAGCATCAACTGTACCTGTATTCAAAGCAGGAAAAGAATTCAAAGAAAAAGTTAGTAAATAATCTTAAAAAACCCGAGTGCATCTCGGGTTTTTTTTGAATATATAAACTTTAGCATTTAATAAGGAGGAAAAGAAATTGAGATTAGATAAATATTTGAAAGTTTCTAGAATTATAAAACGAAGAACAATAGCCAAAGAAGCTTGCGAAGGAGGAAGAGTTACAATTAACGGGAAAGTAGCAAAACCTTCAACGGATATAAAAGAAGGAGATATTATAGAAATAACATTTGCAAATAAAAAAATTAAAGCAAAGATAGTAAGTATTGCGGAACACGTAAGAAAAGAAGATGCTAGAGAAATGTATGAGATACTAGAGGGTGAAGAAGATCAAGAGTAGTATCGATAATAATAGTAGATATTATAAATAAGTGCCTTAGATAGTATTCTCAGGAAATTTATTAAATTTTATAAATTCATAAATGTTAATTCTTAAATTTAATTTACTAGCATATATTCTGTTAGAAATATTATTAAGGAGAGACATTATGGAAACTAAAAAGGAAATAATTCAAAAGGAAAGTTCAATTCGTCTTGAAAATAGAAAAAAATTAGCGCTAACAGGAGTTTTAGAAGTTCTAAGCTTCGATGAGGAAAAAATAGAGTTAAACACAAATGAAGGACTATTAGTTATAAAAGGTCAAGAATTAAAGATGAATAAGCTTGATGTTGAAAATGGAGATGTTATTATCGCAGGTCTTATATATAGTATGATATATTCTGGAAAAGAAGTTAAGAAAGAGAAAGAAGCCTTACTTAAAAGGCTATTTAAATAGGTAATAGCTATGTTGTTACCTAACAATGTACAGTATAACATAATTGTATATAGCCTTTTGGCAGGAATGTTAACAGGAATATTCTTTGATGCATATAGAATAATAAGAGGTAATGGAATAAACAAGGTTATAATAATTTTTGAAGACTTACTTTTTGGTATATTAAGCGGCCTTGCTATTTTTACTTTCCTTTTATATTATAATTCAGCTTTTTTAGGGTTTTATGTTTACTGTGGAATAATTATAGGATTCATATTATATTTAAGATTAATTAGTAAGTATATTTTAAGATTTGAAAAAATACTATTATCAAGTGTAAATAAGTTTTTCAGAATAATATTAATTAATGTAATTTACATTTTAAAAATAATTTTTTATAAAATTTTAGGAAAAAGTAAATAAATTTAAAAATTACTTGAATATGTAGTCTTTTCTCTTTAAAATAAAGATAAGAATTGTTATAAAAGAGGGGAACAAATATGAGAAAAAGAATTAACTTAAAGAACTTGGTTATAGTCTTTTTGATAGGTTTTTTTTGTTTCAGCTTTTTTAGACAAGAAACTGCTATGAAAAGATTAAATAAACAAAAAGCAGATAAACAGGCACAACTTCAAGAGTTGAAGAATGACAATGATAGACTTAAACAAGAAGTGCAAAAGATTCAAAGTAATAACGATGAATTCATAGAAGAAATGGTTAGGGTTAGACTAGGTTTAATTAAACCAGGAGAAAAAGTCGTAAATAATGCAAGCACAAAATAAATAAGGTTATTATTTTATAACATATATATTTTTTAAGGAGGAGTCTTTTTAACATGACCTTGATGGCAGGAAACATTTTAGAAGGTACAGTAGTAAACATCACAAACTTTGGAGCATTCGTAGAGGTGGAAGGTAAAACAGGCTTAGTTCATATTTCAGAAGTTGCTGATTCTTTTGTAAAAGATATTAGACAACACTTGAAAGAACAAGATAAAGTGAAGGTAAAAGTAATCTCAATTGATGACAATGGAAAGATTAGTTTATCTATTAAACAAGCAAATCCTCAAAGAAAAAGTGTAAAACCAGCAGACATTGATTGGACAGCAGAAAAGAAAAAACAAAACTCTGAAAGTTTTGAAGATATAATGTCTAAATTTTTAAAAGATAGTGAAGACAGAATGCAAGATGTTAAGAAAAATCAAGATTTCAAAAGTAAGAGTAGAAAGAACTTCGGTTAAACTATGATAGATAGGCTTCTAACAAGGATTAGAAGCCTTTTTTAGTTCATTCTATTTTTATAGATTTAGAGGTAAAGTTAAAAAAATAATAAAAAGTGTTGACAGAAGTACAATGGTACCTTATAATTAATTTTGTTGTCACAACCCAAGGGTGCTGATAACTAATGCTGAAGTGGCGGAACTGGCAGACGCACAGGACTTAAAATCCTGCGGTGCTTAAACACCGTACCGGTTCGATT